>NZ_JBMOGV010000042.1:0-18997 GCF_049318185.1 Flavobacterium sp.
TCCCTTCCAGAAATTAAATCGGTCATGTGCACATCTTTGACATCAAAACCTGCTAAGTACATGGCATTGGCCATTTCACGTTCGGAGTTGCTTCCTTTTTCACGAATAATCGCGGCTTTTGGACGAATTGAATTTGTCATTCTGAGCATTGAAGAATCTCCTGTAAAATGACTAGGGAAATTATATTGTAAAGGCTGTTTTCCTAAATTATCAAAACGCTCTTTAGCTTTATTGTTTTTAGTCTGTTTTTGATCGAGTAGGAAAGAGGTTTCAAACCATTTTCTTCTATAACTAACAATTGATAATTGATAATTAACTATTTCGAGATATGCTGAATTTGTAACTTCACCAATTTTAAAAAATTCCATTTCTTCAAATGCTTTTTCAAACGCATTATTATCTTTTGCTTGGAGTACAACTCCAATATTTTCTGAAAATAAAATCTTAACCAAATCTTTTTCTGTGAAAGTGTCAAAAGAAATTTTAGCTCCTAAATTGACATCAGCAAAGCACATTTCGAATAAAGTTGTAATTAATCCACCACTTCCAATATCGTGACCAGCAATTATTTGGCCATCTTTAATTAACTCTTGAATGGCATTAAAAGCATTTTTAAAAAAGGCTGCGTTTTTAACGGTTGGTGTTTCAGTTCCAATTTTATTTAAGGTTTGAGCAAAAGAACTGCCACCCAATTTAAAATCATCTTGAGATAAATGAATGTAGTATATGGAACCGCCTTTTCTTTGAAAAACAGGTTCTACAACTTTGGTGATGTTCGAACAATTTGCAGCCGCAGAGATAATAACCGTTCCTGGAGCAATTACTTCATCATTCGGATATTTTTGTTTCATAGAAAGCGAATCTTTTCCTGTCGGAATATTGATTCCCAATTCGATGGCAAAATCAGAACACGCTTGAACGGCTTCATACAAACGAGCATCTTCGCCTTCATTTTTACAAGCCCACATCCAATTGGCAGAAAGTGAAATCGATTTTAAATTGTCTTTCAAAGGTGCGAAAACAATATTTGATAACGCTTCTCCAATCGCATTTCTACTACCTGCTTTTGGGTCAATCAACGCTGAGATAGGCGAGTGACCGATAGAAGTTGCAATTCCTTCTATGCCGTTATAATCTAATGCCATAACACCAACATTATTCAATGGCAATTGCAATGGACCAACGCACTGTTGTTTGGCTACTTTGCCGCCAACACATCGATCTACTTTATTGGTCAACCAGTCTTTACATGCCACCGCTTCTAGTTGGAATAATTGCTCAATATATGTTGGTATTTTTTCTTCAGAATACTCTAAACTACTATAATTTCTAACAACAGTTTTGTCGTTCATTACTACTTTTGGTGAGCTTCCAAATAGATCTTCTAGTTCAAAATCCATTGGTTTTTCTCCAGTCGATTTACTTTCAAAAGTAAAACGATGACTTCCTGTAACGTCACCCACTTGATACATTGGCGAACGTTCTCTATCGGCAATGCATTGTAGAATAGCTATATTATCTTTACCAATAACCAGCCCCATTCTTTCTTGAGATTCGTTTCCGATGATTTCTTTAGCTGAAAGCGTTGGATCTCCAACGGGTAATTTATCTAAATCAATCAGCCCGCCAGTTTCTTCTACCAATTCTGAAAGGCAATTCAAATGGCCTCCTGCACCGTGATCATGTATAGAAACTATTGGATTTTCATCGCTTTCAAACAAACCACGAATGGCATTGGCAGCTCGTTTTTGCATTTCGGGATTCGAACGTTGGATAGCATTCAATTCAATTCCAGAACCAAAAGCACCCGTATCGGCTGACGAAACTGCTGCGCCTCCCATTCCTATTCTATAATTTTCACCTCCTAGAATTACAATTTTATCGCCAGCTGTTGGTTTCTTTTTGATAGCTTGACTTAGTTTTCCGTATCCAATTCCACCAGCTTGCATAATTACTTTATCGTAACCTAACTTTCGTCCTTCTGAACTTGTTTCAGAATTATTTTCTTCTTCATGTTCAAAAGTCAAAATCGAACCAGTAATCATTGGTTGACCAAATTTATTTCCAAAATCAGAAGCACCATTAGATGCTTTTATCAAAATATCCATTGGCGTTTGATACAGCCATTGGCGTTCTGCCATTCCATTTTCATAGGAACGATTTTTATTTAAACGAGAATACGAAGTCATGTAAACTGCAGTTCCAGCAAGTGGTAAAGAACCTTGCCCGCCTGCCAATCGATCCCGAATTTCACCACCAGAACCAGTTGCGGCACCATTAAAAGGTTCTACAGTTGTAGGGAAGTTATGGGTTTCTGCTTTTAAAGAAATCACCGAATCAAACTGTTTTATTCTATAAAAATCGGGTTTGTCGGCACTCTTTGGAGCGAATTGTTCTATTGTTGGACCTTTGATGAAGGCTACATTATCTTTATAGGCCGAAACAATATCGTTTGGATTTTCGGCTGATGTTTTTTTGATTAATTTAAATAAAGAAGAAGGTTTTTCTTCGCCATCAATCACAAAGGTTCCGTTGAAGATTTTATGACGACAGTGTTCTGAATTGACTTGCGAAAATCCAAAAACTTCTGAATCGGTTAATTTTCGGTTTAGTTTTTTAGATAAATTTTCTAAATAGGCTACCTCTTCTGGACTTAATGACAAACCTTCTTGTTGGTTATAAATTTCTATATCATCAATCTCAAGAATGGCTTCAGGTTGAATATGAATGGTAAAAATATCCTGATTTAATTCGGAATATTTTTGAAAAAGCATGGGATCGAAATCGGAAAAAGATTCAGAAACCATATGAAATTCTTCAATTCTTATTATGCTTTCAATTCCCATATTTTGCGTAATTTCTACTGCATTAGTGCTCCAAGGAGTTATCATTGCGGCACGAGGTCCAACAAAAAAATCCGCAAGAACGGATTTAGAGTTATTTTGGGAATCTATAACAAGTTCAGATTGAAATAGCCAGTTTAGTTTTGAGATAGTTTCTGCTGAAAGTTCATTTTGCGTCTGCACGGCAAAAACAGTTGAACTCTCGTTTCCGAAGAAATGAATCATTGTGTTGTTATTAGTTGTTGTTGCCTGTCTGCCGACAGGTAGATAGTTGCAAATTTAAGGTAAAAAAATGAAACCTAAAATCTGTTTTTAAATTAATTTGTTGGAAAAGCAATGTGTTGATAGGCACCAATATCAACTTTTCCACCGTTTACTTGTCTTTGAATTCCAATTATGTCGAATGGAATATTTAAATCATCACCAAAGCCATTACTGTCACATGCATTTCCAATGTTCAACATATTGGAGTAGCTATCTAGAAAATCGGGATTACCATTTTTAATAATTTGATTGGCATCGTTTAAAAATGCATAATCTGGATTGTTCGTGAATTGGTTTGAAGTGTTGTTAAATTTAATTTGACATTTACTAAATACTGGTGTAGTCCAATTAGTTTCTGGATTTTTAGTGCTTTTATTTAACAGCAATTCCACTTGATTAGAACCAAAAATGATACAGTTTTTAAATGCAGCTTGTTCAAGTACAAAAGGAACTTGTTCGTTTGTTGTGCTATCTTTATAATAATTATCAACGAGAACAGCTACTTGTCTTGAACTTGACCAATTATTGTTAAAAGTACAATGTTTAAATTCATAGTTTCCTCCCAATGAACAAGCAAGCGCAACTTCTCCAGCATTGTTTATTACAATATTTTCACCTTTAATCTTTGCGGTTTTTGCATAAATTCCAATATTAGAACTATTGTAGATTTGAGTGTTTTTTATGGTAGTTGTTGTTCCATTATTATGATCAATTAATAAACCAACCACCGAGTTTTTCAAAGTGAGATGATTTATTTCATTGTTTGTACTTCCATCCGTCAACCAAATAGTACCCCATTGTCCGGGCACATCCGAAAAATCGGGTTCTAATCTGTCTCCTTCTATAATAACTTCGTTTTCTAAGGCAGCTGTTGAAGATAGTCCACCTTCAATATGTAAAGAACCTCCACTACCTACAATTAAACCTGAATCAGCATGAAAATGAATTCGAGCCCCAGCATTAATGGTTAATGTTTTTCCAGAAGGAACAGCTGCATAGCCATAGATGACATAGGGTTTGTCATTCTTCCATTCATATTCATTTTGGTTTATTGGGTCATTTTCATCTAAGAAAAACCCATATATTTCATCAGTCCCGATTGTTAGTGACTCTGTATGACCTTCATCATCAATAATCTTTGGATATAAAAAATAGGCATCTTTAATCAGTGTTACTAACTCAACTTTTTGAAAATTTTGCTCACTATCAAACTGAATTTGGTCAGTATATAAAAAATCAGTTGGATTTGCATTAGCAACATCTGTGGTAACTTCAATGAAAATATACAGACTGTCTTTGGCTAACAATTCAACATTGTGAAAAACTCTATTATTTTCTCCCACCATACCGTCAACTGTCATTCTGTACTTAGAATTTTGTCCTTTGCCTAGCTGAATTGTTGGGATTTTAATGTCTTTACTACTATTATTATACACTTTTAAACTATAAGTACTAGAACCAATATTTTTGAAAACTGTGTCTAAATAAACCGTATCTCTTGAGAAAGTTAAATCGCCAGTACTGGATTCAAAAACAAAGTCTTGGCGACAAGAACTAACGGTAATGGCTAAACCAATTAAAAATAGAATAATAAAATTACGCATTAGTGTTAATAATTTTTACGTTGTACAATTCGGCCATACGGCCTCAGGTGGTAAATATAAGTATTAATTTGAAAATTTGGAAATTTGAAAATTTGCAAATCATCTGTAAATAACGAAAAAAACATAGTTTTAGTATTACTGATTTTTAAAACTGAAATTTCATTAAGTCGTCAATGCCAAATAAATAGTATTTTTACAAAAAAAAATATGGAATTTGATAGAGAGAAAGTATTGCAACTTTGCAACGAATGGTGCAATAATACTTTGATGGAAACCTTAGAGATAGAATATATAGATGCTGGCGAAGGTTTTTTAACAGCTAAAATGCCTGTGAATTCAAGAGTGCATCAACCTATGGGGTTATTACACGGTGGCGCTACAGTGGCTTTGGCCGAAAGTGTGGGAAGCGCCGCATCTCTTATGTTTATCAATCCTGAGAAACAAGAAGTTCGTGGCATTGAAATTTCGGCTAATCATTTGAAGAGCAAGCGTGAAGGAACTGTTTTTTGTACAGCTAAAATCATTCATCAAGGAAGAAGTATTCATTTATGGGAAATAAGGATTACCGATGAAAACGAAAAACTTATTTCTTTATGTAAACTAACGAACATGATTTTACCTAGACGTTAAATGACGGATTTATTCACAAAAGTCAAAATACATCACGAACAACAATTACCATTTGTGTTGTTTTGTAAGCCCAATTCAGATAAAATTGTTGGTTTGTTTCAAAATAATGACCATCTTTATTTTCTTGAAAATTTTAAAGATTTAGGTTTTGTATTTGCTTCTTTTAATGGTGAAACTATTCCTTTTATTCCTCAAAAATATTCAGATGTAATTATTGAGAAAGTAAATCTTCCCGATTTTTATTTTGAGGCCATTACTACAATAGCTGCGAATGAAAATGATAAGTCTCAATTTGAGAAATTAGTGGTAAAAGGACTAGAAGCTATTCAAAAAAATAAATTTCAGAAGGTTGTTTTGTCAAGAAAGGAAAAAGTTGAATTAATTGATTTTAGAGTAGAAACCATTTTTAAAAAACTGATTGCCAATTATTCTTCAGCCTTCAATTATTGTTTTTTTCATCCTAAAGTTGGTATGTGGTTTGGTGCCACACCTGAACAGTTTTTGAAAATAAATCAAAATTCTTTACAAACAGTTGCATTAGCTGGAACTCAAGTAGCTGGTAATTTAGATAATGTTATTTGGGGTAAAAAAGAAATTGAAGAACAACAATTGGTTACTGATTTTATCATATCGAGTCTTACTGGAAAAGTTGATGAAATAGTGGTTTCTATCCCTTATTCTTCAAAAGCAGGAAATCTTTGGCATATCAAAACAGATATTACTGCCACCCTAAAATCGGAAAAAGATATTGAACAAATCATTTCGATTTTGCATCCAACCTCTGCTGTGTGTGGATTGCCACAACAGAACGCCAAAGTGTTTATTTTAGAAAATGAAAAATATGATCGACAATATTATTCGGGTTTTTTGGGAGAATTGAATATTGATTTGGTTACTTTTAGAACTGATCAATCCGATTTATTTGTTAATTTGCGTTGTATGAAAATTGAAGATAAATCAGCAGAACTTTTTGTGGGATGTGGCATTACCAAAGATAGTATTGCCGAAGATGAATATAAGGAAACGGTTAATAAATCTATGACTATGAAAAAAGTTTTGTAAAATGTATTTAATAATTGATAATTGATAATTGATAATTGATAATTGATAATTGATAATTGATAATTTTTGTGATTAAATGACTAATTAATAATATATGAAATTAGATATTCTTGCTTTTGGTGCACATCCTGATGATGTGGAGTTGGGTTGCAGTGGAACAATTGCTAAAGAAGTTTCACTAGGGAAAGCAGTTGGTATAATTGATTTAACTCGTGGTGAATTAGGAACTCGTGGTTCGGTTGAAATCAGAGATAATGAATCTAGATTAGCTGCTAAAATTTTGGGTGTTTCAGTACGTGAAAACTTGAATATGCGTGATGGTTTTTTTGTAAATGATGAAGCGCATCAACTTGAAATTATCAAACAAATTAGAAAATACCGTCCAGAGATTGTAATTTGTAATGCCATTGAAGACCGACATATTGATCATGCAAAAGGAAGCAAACTGGTTTCGGATTCTTGTTTTTTATCTGGTTTGATAAAGATAGAAACTGAATTTGAAGGTCAATTTCAAGACGCTTGGCGTCCTAAAATGGTTTATCATTATATCCAATGGAAGAATATTGAACCTGATTTTGTGGTTGATATTAGTGATTTTATTAAACAAAAAACGGAATCTATTTTGGCTTACAGTTCGCAGTTTTATTCGGAAAACTCCAATGAACCAATTACGCCAATTGCTACTAAAAATTTCCTGGAAAGTATCAATTACCGTTCTAAAGATTTTGGTCGATTAGTGGGTGTAGAATATGCGGAAGGATTTACGACAGAAAGATATTTGGCAGTCAATAGTTTAAGTGATTTGCGATAAAAAATTGAAATTATTCTTTGCAAAAGTAAAGATTTGTAATATATTTGCATTCGTTAAAAATGGTGGTTGTAGCTCAGTTGGTTAGAGTATTGGTTTGTGGTGCCGAGGGTCGCCGGTTCGAGCCCGGTCAGCCACCCAAAAAAGTAAAAGTCCCGATGATTCGGGACTTTTTTTTGAAATTTACTTTTACTGACCATCATCTTTGTCCACAATGAGTCGTTTTTCGCGATTAGCAATTTCCCAAGCAATGGCAAATCCATATTGCGTTCTTGTAGTCAAGGCATCAAATTCAATTTTACTTACTTCGTCTGTAGCTTTATGATAATCATCGTGAACACCATTGAATAAAAAGACAGACGGAATTCCGTTTTTCGCAAAGTTATAATGGTCAGAACGATAATAGAAACGATTTGGGTCTTTTTTGTCGTTGAATTTATAATCAATAAAGAGTAATTTATTTTGCTTATTTACGGCTTCACATAACTTATATAAGTCAGTAGATAAATAATCAGAACCAATTAGATAGACATAATTATTACTATTTTGATGAAACTCATCACGACGACCAATCATATCTATATTAACATCAGCCACTGTATTGGCAAGAGGAAACAAAGGATTTTCAGAATAATAACGGGAACCGTGTAAGCCATGTTCTTCGCCAGTTACATGAAGAATTAATATAGAACGTTTTGGTCCGTGACCTTCATTTTTTGCCTTTTGAAAGGCAGCCGCAATTTCCATAATGGCTACAGTTCCTGAACCATCATCATCAGCACCATTATAAACTTCACCGTTTTTTATTCCAATGTGGTCATAATGAGCCGAAATCACTACAATTTCATTGGGCTTTTCAGAGCCTTCTATAAACGCCCAAATATTTTCAGAATCGGGAAGGTTTTCGTTATATTTTTCATTTAAAAATGCTGCAGGAATGTGTTGGTAATAACTATCAGCTCCTTTAGGATAGCTAATACCATGTTTTTTATAAAAATCAATGATACAGCGTCCTGCTTTTTTTTGTCCTTCGCTTCCAGTATCGCGACCTTGCATTTCATCGGAAGCAATTACTGTTAAATTGGTTTTTAGACTTTCTGTTGAAATGGCTCTCAAATAATCAGTTACGCTATTGTTTTTAGTAGTTGATTGTTGGGCTGTACAATTAGTATAAAAGATTATTAGTACTAGTAAGGCAATTATTTTTTTTGTCATATTAATTTTTCAAAACGTGATTATTGTAAACGCATTCAAATCAAAAGGTAAATCTATTAAATTTATTTCTATTTTTGAGAAACAATTTATAAATCAATGCAATCAAAAGCGCTTACTCCACAAGAATACTTATTCAATTTACCCGAAGATAGAAAAGAAGTAATGCAAAAACTTCGAAATAGCATTATAAAAAACATTCCTCAAGGCTTTGAAGAAGTCATGTCTTATGGTATGCTGGGCTTTGTAGTTCCTCATTCAATTTACCCTGATGGCTATCATTGTGATCCAAAACTGCCTTTGCCATTCATGAATTTGGCCTCTCAAAAGAATTTTATTGCCTTGTATCATATGGGTATTTATGCAAATGAACAACTTTACAATTGGTTTGTTACTGAATATCCTAAACATTGTAAAACAAAATTAGATATGGGCAAAAGTTGCATTCGTTTCAAAAAAATGGATGACATTCCTTTTGAGTTAATAAGTGAATTAGCTGGTAAAGTTTCTGTGACTGATTGGATTAAAACTTATGAAACAGCATTTAAGAGATGATTTCAATAGAAAAAAACACTGACAATAATTTCACAGTTATCCGAGCTATCGCCAATGAAGTTTGGCCTATTGCTTACGGAACTATTTTGAAAGAATCTCAGTTAAAATATATGTTGGAGTTGATGTATAGTGAAGACTCTTTGCAATTGCAAGCCAATAGTAAAAGGCATCATTTCATTTTGGCAAAGGAAAATGATGTAACACTCGGATTTGCTTCTTATGAATTCAACTATAGTGAAACAAAAAAAACGAAGATTCATAAAATTTATGTTTTATCTACTCAGCAAGGAAAGGGATTTGGAAAAAAACTTATAGATTATATTGAAACTGAGGCAATAAATCATAATCAAGAAGCTTTGTTGTTGAATGTAAATAAATATAATGTTGCACAAGATTTTTATAAAAAAATAGGTTTTACCATTGATCACGAAGTAGTTATAGCTATTGGAAATGGCTATGTAATGGATGATTATGTGATGCAAAAATTAGTGTAAAGCCAAAATTCAAATTATTTTTAATAATGCTGATTAGTCCTAAATAATCGGTATATATTATTTAGGACTAGTCATATTATGTATTTATTCTTTAATAAATTTTTGTGAATAATATTTTCCAGATATATCTTTTAATAATAGGATATAGGTTCCGTTTACTAAATTTTCTACACTAAATGAAGTATTATTAAGATTAGCTTCAATAACTAATTTACCTGTTAAGTCATAAACTTGAATTGACTTCATCACAATATTATTTTCAGGATTTATATTTAAAATATTTTTTACTGGATTTGGATATATACTAAATTCCGAATTAGTAAAACTTGCACTTCCTAATATTGAAGATCCTTCAACAACTAAAAGTGACTGATTAATAGAAGGATTTAATATAGAATCTACAATTCCTGAAGGCCATCTTATAATTATTCTATCTATTGATGTGGCTTGTCCTATTCCAAAATGAGCAGTAATAGAGTTCATGTTTTCAAAACCAGTGCCACTTTGCACATCTCTAATTTGTTTTCCCCATACTCCATAAATCTCTATTCTAGCTCCTATTCCATTCCTATTACTTTGAACACCTTGAAGATTTACATTTAACCATTTATTAGAGTTTCCATTATTAAATAAGATACTTGTTCCATTTTGAATGTCCAAAAATCCATCATTATTCAAATCTCCTATTGGTCTATTAAAATTAGAAATGTTATAGGTATTTGGGTTTGGTGTAAAGTGGAAGTTACCATCGCCAAACATAATATTGTTACCTGATCCTAATACATCCAAAAATCCATCATTATCAAAATCTTGGGCAACATACTCTCTTCCTGTACTAGTTGAAGAGTCATATCCTGAACCGCTAGTGACACTTGTAAAAGTTCCATCTCCATTATTTTTTTTCACATTTGTATTTCCGTTTGTAGTAGAATTTACACCAACAATAACATCCATCCAACCATCATTATTAAAATCACCAACAGCACCAGACCATGTTTGTTCTGGATTAGCCATATTTGCTTCTACAGCAACATTTGTGTAAGTTCCATTACCATTATTTTTATGAAGTTGATCAATATTACCTCCAATGCCAGAGCCACCTTGTCCACATTTTGCTATATATACATCAATATTACCATCATTGTTATAATCAAACCAGTTTGACGCATAGTTTCCTCCTGTTGGAAAATCACCTATACCTCCTTGTGTATGATTTAAATTTGTCCCATCATTTAAATAAAATCTATTTGGAGCATTATCATCACATGCAAATGCATCTAGTTTGCCATCATTATTAATGTCTACAAAATTGGTACGTTGAACTAAGTAAGATTGTGTTTTTCTATCTGATGAATACCCAGTCCCATCATTATTTGCTTTTAAAAACACCACACCACTTCCAGAGCCATATATTAAGTCATTATAACCATTATTATCATAATCTCCAGCAGCTATGCTCCATGATGGCAAAACAGTTGTGTTTGGAACTGTATAAGTTGTTGTAGTAAATGTTCCTCCAGTTTGTTGATGAGAGATTGCTAATTGTGTTGTGCTAATTGCTGATACAATATCATCTTTATAATCTCCATTCATATCTACGATACAGTTGTTGTATCCACCAGTAATTCCTGTAATAGTTTGAGAGGTAAAGGATAATCTGTCTGGAGCTGGTGGAGCTGTTTCCTTTAACATAAAGTCAAAACCTAATTGGCTATATTTATTGTCAAAAGCAATAGTATAAGTAGTTCCAGCAGTCGCTGAAAAAGTTAATTCAGAAGAATAGGTTCCGTTAAAATCATCATTAGAACCAACACAAACTAATGCGCTACAATCTCCAGAATATACAATAACACGTGTATCTGCATTATTATTTTGGACTAATTGTGTTGAAACTGTTACATCACTATTTTGTGTTGCTGCAAACTTATACCATTTTCCTTTTGTTCCAACTCCATTGGCTAATCCACAAAGTGTTATTGGTGCGGTTCCTGTTTCATTAGTAAAGGCAGGAGCAGTTGTTGTAGAATTTAAAGCAACACTTAAAGAATTAGAACAATTCGTTTGACCAATTCCTATATTTATAATAAAAAATAATAAAATAGCAAGTGTTTTTTTCATTATAATATTGATTTGTTTAGTTTGTTAATTTAGTTACAAGTATAAGTCATGGAATTTATCCATTCTTCTATTAGAGCAACTCCTTCATCATGTTTTATTGTTCTACCTAATAAAGGCATTCTTTGGCTTTCTTGTGTCGTATTAATTCTATAATGTAATATAGATTTACTAAAATTACCTGGGCTAATTAGTTTTTGAAGAGTTTGACTTAAAACTTCATCTGCTGTAACACAAATTCCCATATTAGATGGATTTGTAGTTTCGGAAAAGCTAAATCGTAATGCGCGATAATCACATCGACCTTGATCTTGATGACAATGGGCACAATTTATATCTAAATATGATCTTACCCGCAATTCTAAAGGTTGATTGGTGTCATGATAATCAACTGTTGATATAATTGAAGTTGGATAACTTTCTAGATAGCCTTGTTCAAAAAGTTGCTGCAATTGATTTTTACTGCCATCACTATAAGAATAATTGTAATTAATATTTTGAGGTTTTATACCTATAGGTGTTCTTACTTCATTAATTTTATGACAAGCATAACATTCTGTTTCAGAAGGAATTCTATAATCTATATTTAAGATTTCATTATTTGGTTTTTTAAATGATAAATTTTTCGAACTTCCATTTTCAAAATCTATACCTGAAACTAAGCTTGCATCTGTTTGTTCATCATTCCATAAATATTCATAGAAATACCATCTATCTGATTTTCTAATCATTAACCTTGTTTCAATTATTTTTGTAGTATTATTGGGCTGAATAGTATTATAATAAAAATTTTTAATCAACACAGTTCCAACTGGGAATTCTAAAATTTTATTATCAGAATTATAAGTTGCTTTTACATTTTTAGGCATCCAAACAAATCTCTTTTTTAATGCATAGTCAGTAAAAAGACCACTTGCAGGCTCATAAGGAATTACATTTAATGAAGGTATTAGGAGCTTTATATCACCCTCAAAAAAATGATAATCGGATAATTTTTGATAAGGAACTAAAGTTAAATCAACCGTAACTGGTGAAACAGGTGAATATTGATCATCTTTATCAGAACATGCTAATATTATACTTAGAAATAGAAACGCTAGGGTAAGTAATAGGTAATGTTTTTTCATTGATTTAATTTATGCTCCCCAAAAATAACTATTTATATATAATATGCTAGTATTTATCAAATTACTATTTAAAATTACTTTTGTTCTATGAATAGTTTACTAAAATATAAAAAATTATTCAAGTTTTATTCGATAAGATTTTAGTTTTTCTTTTACGGACGCAAATTCATAATCAAATAATTCTTTCAAACTGATTTCGGTTTTTTTTAATCGTATTTGCTCAATACAATTGCAAAAGCGTTTTATTTATTTATCATATTATAAAATCAACCCAGAAACTATTGTATTGTTCTCACTTTCATCTTTAGCCACCATGAATATACTTGTTATAATAAGTAAAAGATGACAACATTATCCCAAAATAGAAACTGTTTACGATTATACGGATTTAAAATTGCTGCTCGTCTTTATTGGCTCTTTGTAGAATTGATTCAGGCAAAGCTTTCTTGGCTTTGGCACCCATTTTCTTCAAGTTTTCAACTCTATTGATAAGATTGCCACTTCCGTCTACCAATTTGCTCATGGCATTATCATATTCTATTTTAGAATCTTTTATTTTGTTACCCACCTTAACTAAATCAGCTACGAAACCCTCAAATTTATCATATAACGCACCGGCTTGTCGGGCAATTTCCAATGCGTTTTCTTGTTGCTTTTGATTGGCCCACATGCTGTCAATAGTTCGCAATGTTGCTAATAAAGTTGATGGTGTCACAATCACAATATTCTTTTCAAATGCTTTATTGTATAGCGAAGTATCTTCATTTAGAGCCAAAGCAAATGCAGATTCTATTGGAATGAAAAGCAAAACAAAATCGGGACTTTCCATTTGGTATAAATCGTGGTAATTCTTCTCACTCAATTGATCAACGTGACGTTTCAACGCCATAACATGTTCTTTCAAATGTTGAGCTTTAGCATCATCATCTTCCTCATTGATGTAGCGTTCATAAGCCGTTAAAGTCACTTTTGAATCGACAACCATTTTTTTACCGTCAGGTAAATTAATCACTACATCAGGAAATACTCTGTTGCCTTCTTCTGTAGTGAAGCTTTGTTGCACTTCATATTCTCTCCCTTTTTCCAACCCTGATTTTTCTAATACTCTTTCCAGTATCAATTCGCCCCAATTCCCTTGCATTTTACTATCCCCTTTCAATGCTTTTGTCAAATTCAAAGTTTCTTTGCTCATTTGCTCGTTCATTTCGCGCAAGCCAACAATTTGTTGTCGTAACGCCGCATGATAATCAATACTTTCTTTGTGTGTGTCTTCTACTTTCTTTTCAAAAAGTTGAATTTTATCTTGTAAAGGTGTCAGAATATTTTTGAGATTTTCTTTGTTTTGTTCGGTGAACTTATTTGTTTTTTCTTCCAGAATTTTGTTAGCTAAATTTTCAAATTCTTTGGTGAATTTTTCCTGAAGTTTTTCAACTTCTTCTTTCTGCTCTTTATTGCGTTCCCATAAGTTTTCAAAATCGGTTTCTTTTTTTGATAATTGAATGGCTAAGTATTCCTTCTCAGTTCGAATGGTTTCTCTTTCCTGAACGGTTTGATTCAACTGCGATTTCAATTGCTCAATTTGTTGCATTAAACCATTTAATTTCTCTTCCAATCCTGCTTTATCTGATTTTGCATTGGCAGAGAAAATAATTTTGCCAATAAATATCCCAATGGCTAAGGCAATGATGAAAGTGAGAATTATAGATAGGGAATCAGTCATTGTAATAATATGTTTTTTGTAAAAATAAGCAATAAATTGAAATTAAGGATTTGAAAAATGTATTTTTGTTTCAAATAAATTCCATGCATCAACACTACTTAATTCACAAACCTCATGGGTTTTTAAGTCAATTTATTTATGCCAAAAAGCGAAACAAAAAGTTGCTAGGCGAATTGCATAATTTTCCCGATGGCACCATGGCAATAGGTCGATTGGATGAAGATTCTGAAGGGTTATTGCTTTTAACCACCGACGGAATGATGAGTGAAATAGTAAGAAGTAAATCAGTAGAAAAAGAATATTATTCCCAAGTAGATGGAAACATTACTATAGAAGCCGTTGACCAATTAAAGAAAGGTGTTGAAATTGGTTTCAATGGTATTCGTTATGTGACTAAAAAGTGTGATGCAAAAATGGTATTCGAACTACCAGATTGTATTGGCGAGGGCAGAAAAATTAGAGATGAACGTCATGGTCCAACGAGTTGGGTCTCGATTACTTTAACCGAAGGAAAATTTCGGCAGGTGCGAAAAATGACTGCAGCAGTTGGATTTCCAACGCTTAGATTGGTGAGAATTAGAGTAGGTAACATACATTTGCAACTCAAAGCTGGTGAAGTACAAGAAGTAAAATCATTTTTTTAATCCTAAATCCCAATTCCTAAATTATCATGCTCAACATCGTTTTAGTAGAACCCGAAATCCCAAATAACACCGGAAACATTGGTCGGCTTTGTGTGGGAACTGAAAGTAAACTTCATTTAATAAAACCCTACGGATTTAAAATTACTGATTCCAACTTGAAACGTTCCGGTTTGGATTATTGGGTGCATCTCGATTGGAAAGAATATGAAACCGTTGCCGAATGGATGGCACAAATCCCAGATAAATCAAGAGTTTTTTTAACCAGTTCTCGTGCTACAAAATCCATTTATGAAGTAGAATACCAAGACGGAGATTGGTTGGTTTTTGGCAAAGAAAGTGTAGGTTTGAGTAATGAAGTTTTAGATCAATTTGAGAACCATTTAAAGATTCCTATGAATCCGTTAATTAGAAGTTTCAATATTGCTAATTCAGTAGCATTTATTATTGGTGAAGCGAAAAGACAGATAGCAATTAATAATTGATAATTATCAATTATCAATTAATCACAAACTTTCCTTTTTCGCCATCAAAACTAATAGCATTATCCTTGAAAAGTTTATTAAAAACACCTTTGGTAATTAAATTACAAGGTTGGTCTTGCACCACAGTTACTTCTGTCATGACTATCATTTCATCGCTCAATTGAATGGCTAAATCTACATCGTGAGTGGAAAATAAAATACATTTATTGGTTTCTTTCGATAGTTTTTTTAGCAATTTAAAAACCGAAACTTTATGTGGCAAATCCAAATGAGTTGTAGGTTCATCTAAAACAATAAGCGGTGTGTCTTGTGCCAAAGCTCTGGCTATTAATACAATCTGCAACTGTCCATCACTGATTTCATAATGTTTTTTGTGGATTAAATGTTCTATGTGCGTCAGTGCAATTGCATTATTTATTTTTTGATAATCATCTTCTGAAAGTTTACCTAGCCAATTTGTATACGGTTGTCTGCCAAGTGCAATTAATTCAAAAACGGTTAAGTTACTTGGCGGCAATTTTTCAGTTAAAACCAAACTTAAGTTTTGCGCTAATTCTATTGAATTATATTCATAAATACTTTTTTTATTCAAAAACACTTCTCCTTTCAGTGGCTTTTGAATAGCAGTCAGTGTTCGCAATAAAGTAGATTTTCCTATACCATTAGCACCAATAAGCGATATCAATTTCCCTGATTCTAAACTAATATTAAGATTTTCAGCAATAGTGTTGTGATGGCTTTTGGAATGATACCCGATGCTCAAATTATTAGTTGAAACTATGGCTTTAATTGAACTCATTGTATACTTTTCTTTCTAACAATTAACCAAATTACAACTGGTGCACCTATAATTGAAGTTATAGCATTAATAGGTAAAGTAAACTCAAATCCAGGCATTTGTGAAACAGTATCACAAAGTAACATAATTATGGCACCAATTAAAAGCGTTCCGAAAAATAGTGTTTTATGATTACTGGTTTTAAAAATCAATTTAGCCAAATGTGGAACGGCTAATCCAATAAAAGCAATTGGTCCGGCAAAAGCAGTGATGCTTCCCGCTAAAATACTGGTAGCAAATAAGATGAGATATCTGGTTTTCTTGATATTTAATCCCATGCTTTTGGCGTAGTTTTCTCCAAGCAATAAAGCATCTAAGGGTTTTAATGTTAGCAAACTGATCAATAAACCGATTAAAATGGAAATAGTGAGTAAAGTAATATTTGGCCAGGACAAATTGCCAATACTTCCCATAGACCAAAAAGTATATTTCTGCAGTTGTTCCGCACTGCTAAAATAGGTAAATATACTAACAATAGCACTGGTAAAACTACTAAACATCAATCCCACAATCAAGATGGACATGGTATCGCGTAAACGTTGTGATACTATTAAAATGAGAAGTAAAACCAACGAACTTCCTAAGCAGGAAGCTAATATTATGCCATAGGAAGATAACAAGAATTGCGATGCAACTGCTGGCAAAACTCCCGCACCTAGAATAACAAAAGCAACACCCAAACTAGAACCAGAACTCAATCCTAGTACATAAGGACCCGCCAATGGATTGCGAAATAAGGTTTGCATTAATAAACCTGAAATGGAAAGACCAATGCCAACAAGAACTGCTGTTATGGCTTTGGGTAAACGAAAATTAATAATAATATAGTCCCAAGTTTCTTTCGAAACATGACCACCAAACAAACTATTAATAACCTCTTTCATTGGAATGTTCACTTGCCCAAAAGATATATTCAGTAGTAATGACAAAAGTAATACTAGTAATAAAATGATAAAAAGAATTGTATTTCGGTTATTGATTTTCAAATTATTTTAATTTCTCAAAAAAGAATGGTTCATAGTTTGGCAACAATTCGGGATGCAAAATTTTGACAATATCTTTTAGTACCAAATCGGGTCTATTCGGTCCTAATTCATAATACAAAACACCGCCTGTTTTTCCTTTCTTGCCATTGAATGAATATACATTTTTACTCCTAAAAGCATCAAATTTAGCATAATGAGGATTGGAATTAGTCATTTCTGTTAACGATGAAAATTGTCCTGAAGTAATCCAAACATCTGCCAAGGCAGCTTTTTCAAAAACAGTTTCAAAAGACAGGGACAAACTTCCAGTTCCACTAGTGTCTGACCATAAATAATTTGCATTAGCCTGTTTTAGAATCAAACTTCCCCAACTAGTACCTTTGGGTAAATACCAGCGATCCTCAAACATATCTCCAGCCAAAACAGTAGGAGTAGAGTTTGCTCTTTTTGCAATTTCAACTGTATTCAAAAAGTCTTTTTTAATTTTAGTAAAGATTTCATTTGCTTCTTTTTGTTTGTCATAGAGCGCACCAAAAAACTTAATCCATTCGGCTTTTCCTAGTGGTGTTTCTTCGTTCCAATCGCCGTTGAATAGTACTTTCAAACCACTTTTTTGCAAATTATCCAACGTTTGATTGTTGTTATCAATGCCGTATCCAATGATAACATCGGGTTGTAAATCTAGTAAGACTTCTGTGTTTAAATCATGATTATTGCCTAATTCTTTTACTTTTCCAGCATCAATTTGGACACGTACATTTTCAGACGAAATATAATCAGTATGTGGAAAACCTATGAGTGTTTTTTCTTCTCCAAGCATTTCCAGTGAGGGAATATGTGTGGTTGAAGTTACTACAATATTTTTTATCGGAATGTTGATGATTAGGTTTTGTTCCAAACTATCAGGGACAATGCCGTTTTTTTGTTTCAGTATATAAGTATAGGATTTAGTGGCTTTGGGCCAAGGATTTTTCACTCTTAGCACACTATAACCATCATAGTTTTCAATAGAAAACCCTTTTGCATGATGAACGGTATTTTCTCTTGATATTGATTTTTCTGATTTCGTTTCGTTTTTGCATTGTACAAATACAACAGAAATTACACCAATGATTACTATGTGAAAAAAGCTTTTCATTCAAATGTTTTTACAAAAGTAACCTTTTGGATTTAATTATTTCATTTACATTTGCAATTGAATTAAGGTTGTGATTTTACTTTTTTTAAAATCGCATTAAAAGGGAATCGGGTGATTGAAGATTGAAGAATATCGATTGAAGATTACAGAACTAAAAAAGCTGAAATCAAAAAATAAACAGTCAACAATCAAAAATCCCGAGCTGTTCCCGCAACTGTAAGCTACTAAGCTTGTTGTTATCTACAAAACCACTGTTTGTAGATTTAGGAATTAAGATTTAGGAATTAGGATTATAAAAATCCTTACTCTAAAAATACTTACTCCCAAATCCGGATGGGAAGGTCAACAACAAGACGCAAGCCAGGAGACCTGCCTCATTTCATTGAGTAACAAACTTTCGGGACAAAAGGTTTGGGTATGGGTAAATTCTATGCTTTTTTCCTAAGATTATTAAAATTATTGTTGAATTAAAAAA
>NZ_JBMOGV010000043.1:0-18744 GCF_049318185.1 Flavobacterium sp.
GTAATGCACTTAGAAGAGTTTTACTTTCTGCGTTAGAAGGTTATGCAATAACATCGGTTCGTATAGAAGGTGTAGAGCATGAGTTTTCTACCATTTCAGGAGTTGTTGAAGATGTTACTGAAATTATCTTAAATCTTAAACAAGTACGTTTCAAACGTCAAATTGAAGATATAGATAATGAAACAGTTTCTATCTCCATCTCAGGAAAAGACCAGATTACAGCAGGTGATTTTCAAAAATTCATCTCCGGTTTCCAGGTGTTAAACCCGGAATTGGTAATTTGTAATCTTGATAGTAAAGTTAATCTTAATATGGAATTAACAATCGAGAAAGGTCGTGGTTATGTTCCTGCAGAAGAGAACAAAAAACAAAACGCTGCAATTGGTACTATTTTTACTGACTCAATTTTTACTCCAGTAAAAAATGTAAAATATGCTATTGAAAACTTCCGTGTGGAGCAAAAAACAGATTATGAAAAATTAGTTTTTGAAATTAAAACTGATGGATCTATTAATCCAAAAGATGCCTTAACTGAAGCTGCAAAAGTATTAATTCACCACTTTATGTTGTTCTCTGATGAGAGAATAACTCTTGAAGCTGATGAAATTGCTCAAACTGATTCTTATGATGAAGAATCATTACACATGAGACAATTGCTTAAAACAAAACTTGTTGATATGGATTTATCCGTAAGAGCATTGAATTGTTTAAAAGCTGCAGAAGTTGATACGCTTGGAGATCTTGTATCTTTCAACAAAAATGACTTAATGAAGTTCCGTAACTTCGGTAAAAAATCGCTAACAGAGTTAGATGAATTAGTTGCCAACAAGAATTTAACTTTTGGAATGGACTTAGGTAAATATAAATTAGATAAAGAATAATCTAAACCGTTAAGGTTTAAATTTACAATAGCAATGAGACACGGAAAAAAAGTAAATCATTTAAGCAGACAGACTGGACATAGAAAATCTATGTTGGCTAATATGGCTTGTTCTCTTATCGAGCATAAACGTATTATCACTACTGTTGCTAAAGCTAAAGCGCTTAAACAATTCGTTGAGCCATTAGTAACAAAATCAAAAGAAGACACAACTCATAATCGTCGTGTAGTGTTTGCTTACTTAAGAAATAAATATGGAGTAACGGAACTTTTTAGAGAAGTTGCTGCAAAAGTAGGTGACCGTCCAGGTGGATATACTCGTATCATTAAAATGGGTAACCGTTTAGGTGATAACGCTGATATGGCCATGATTGAATTAGTTGACTTTAACGAACTATACAACGGAGGTAAAAAAGAGGAGAAAAAAGGTAGAACCCGTCGTGCTAAAAAATCGACTGAAACTACCACAGCTCCAAAAGCTACAGCACAAGTTGTTGAAGAAGTTGAACCAATAGTTGATGTAGAAGCTGCTACAGTAGTAGAAGAAGTAATGGAAAATCCAGCTGTTGAAGTGGAAACACCTGAAGTAGTTGATGAAGTTCCAGCAGCAGTTGAAGAAACTCCAGAAGCTGTTGAAGAAGTTCCTGCAGTAGCGGAAGTAGAAGAATCTCCAGAATCTGTTGAAGAATCTCCTGCAGTTGCAGAAGTTGAACAAACTCCAACTGATGAAACTCCTGAAGCTCCAGCAACTGACGAAGAATCAAAAGAAGAAGAGGCATAATGGTTGCCAATTCATAAATATAATAAAGGATAAGCAATTTTGTTTATCCTTTTTTTTTGTCTAATACTTATTAAAACATAAATTTGCAAAACAACTAATTACAACTTTGACATTAGAGAAGCGACTGCATAAGACTTATAAAAAATAATAACTACAACGAATGAAATACAACACACGACCACAAGCCATCTTATTATTAGCCGATGGAACGATTTTTTACGGAAAATCTATAGGCATTTCAGGAAAAACATTTGGTGAAGTTTGCTTTAATACAGGAATGACAGGTTATCAGGAAATATTTACCGATCCATCTTATTTTGGTCAAATTATGGTAACAACCAATCCACATATTGGGAACTACGGAGTAAATACTAACGAAGTAGAGTCTAACAAAATTATGATAGCAGGTTTGGTTTGTAAAAATTTTAGTTTTAATCATTCAAGACCAGATTCAGAAAGTAACTTATTGGAATATTTTGAAAAGCAAAATTTGATTTGTATTTCAGATATTGATACACGAGCTTTAGTAAGTTATATAAGAGATAACGGTGCTCAAAATGCTGTAATATGTACTGATGGTACCTCAATAGATGAATTAAAACAACAACTTGCTACTGTTCCAGATATGAAAGGATTAGAACTAGCTTCAAAAGTTTCCACAACTATATCTTATTTCTTTGGCAACGAAAATGCAAACTATAAAATAGCAGCATTAGATTTAGGTATAAAAACAAATATTTTGAGAAATCTTGCTAAAAGAGATTGTTACATAAAAGTATTTCCATACGATACTCCTTTTCAACAATTAAAAGATTTTAATCCTGATGGTTACTTCTTATCAAATGGTCCAGGCGATCCTGAACCTTTATCACAAGTAATAACTACTGCTCAAGAAATGATTAATTCTGATAAACCTGTTTTCGGAATATGTTTAGGTCATCAAATCATTGGTTTAGCCAACGGTGTTTCAACCTATAAAATGTTTAATGGACATAGAGGGATAAATCATCCAGTTATGAACATCTTGACAGGAAAAGGAGAAATTACTTCTCAAAACCATGGCTTTGCTGTTAATAGAGATGAACTTGAAAAAAATCCTGATTTAGAAATTACTCATTATCATATTAATGACAATACAGTTGCTGGAATGCGAATGAAATCGAAGCCTTGTTTCTCAGTTCAATATCATCCTGAAGCTAGTCCTGGTCCACACGACTCAGAATATCTTTTTAATGATTTTATAACTAACATTAAAAATAGCAAACAACTAGAAGAAGCACAATAATTACAAACTATTTTCATTGATAGATACTAAAACGTTTGCGTTAATAACATTCAATGGAATTGCCAATTTGATAAAAAAAGATAAAATATATTTGTAATCATTATAAAATTTAATCACTTAGCAAAATATCATAAAAATGAGTATTATTATAAAAGTTCACGCAAGACAAATTCTTGACTCAAGAGGAAACCCAACAATAGAAGTAGACGTTGTCACCGAAAACGGCGTTTTAGGAAGAGCTGCTGTACCAAGCGGCGCTTCTACTGGAGAACATGAAGCAGTTGAATTACGTGATGGAGGAAAAGCTTACATGGGCAAAGGAGTTTTTAAAGCGGTTAATAATGTAAACAATACTATTGCTCCTGAATTGATGGGAGTTTCTGTCTTTGAACAAAATCATATTGACCAATTAATGATTGAATTAGATGCTACTCCAAACAAATCAAATCTTGGTGCTAATGCTATTTTAGGTGTTTCATTGGCAGTTGCAAAAGCAGCGGCTAATGAATTAGGTCTGCCATTATACCGTTATATTGGAGGAGTTTCTGCTAATACTTTGCCAGTTCCCATGATGAATATCATTAATGGAGGTTCGCATTCGGACGCGCCGATTGCTTTTCAAGAGTTTATGATTATACCAGTTAAAGCAACTTCTTTTACACATGCCATGCAAATGGGAACTGAGATTTTCCACAACTTGAAAAAAGTATTACACGATAGACATCTTTCCACAGCTGTTGGAGACGAGGGAGGTTTTGCACCCAACTTAGCTGGAGGAACAGAAGATGCACTTGATACTATTAAAAAAGCAGTTGAGAATGCGGGTTACAAATTTGGTGACGAAGTTATGATTGCGCTTGACTGCGCAGCTTCTGAATTTTATGTAGACGGAAAATACGATTATACAAAATTTGAAGGGGCTACAGGTAAAATTAGAACTTCAAAAGAACAAGCCGAATATTTAGCGTCTTTGGCAGCAAATTATCCTATTATCTCTATTGAAGATGGAATGTATGAAGATGACTGGGAGGGATGGAAATACTTAACTGAATTAATCGGTGACAAAACGCAATTAGTTGGTGATGATTTATTTGTAACCAATGTGGAGCGTTTATCAACAGGAATTGAAAAAGGAATTGCCAATTCAATTTTAGTGAAAGTAAATCAAATTGGAACATTAACAGAAACCATTGCTGCGGTAAATATGGCACACAATGCTGGTTATACTTCTGTAATGTCACACCGTTCTGGTGAAACAGAGGACAACACTATTGCTGACTTAGCGGTAGCTTTAAATTGTGGTCAAATCAAAACAGGTTCGGCTTCACGTTCCGATCGTATGGCAAAATACAATCAGTTGTTGCGTATTGAAGAGGAACTTGGAAATACTGCTTATTTCCCTGGAGTAAAAGCATTTAAACAAAAATAATTTTTTGATATCATTTTAAAAAGCATCTCAAACTGAGGTGCTTTTTAAGTTTATAATATTTCAAAATTGAATTTTTATTTTTCAAATAGTAATACTACTTTTGCACATGCAACACAACGTACTTATTTTAGATTTCGGTTCGCAATACACACAACTAATTGCTCGCCGCGTTCGCGAATTAAACATATTCTGCGAAATTTTTCCTTACAATAATTACCCAACCGATTTATCTTCCTATAAAGCCATTATTCTTGGAGGAAGTCCCTATTCGGTTCGTTCTGATGATGCTTTAAAAATTGATTTATCTGACATTCGCGGCAAATATCCTTTGCTTGCAGTATGTTATGGCGCGCAGTATTTAGCTCATTTTTCGGGTGGCGAAGTAGCGGCTTCTAACATTAGAGAATACGGAAGAGCTAATTTATCTTACATTAAGGAAGACGAAGTTTTCTTTGAAAATGTCAACATCAATTCTCAAGTATGGATGAGTCATAGTGATACGATTAAACATTTACCAACTAATGGCGTGAAATTGGCAAGTACTCACGACGTAGAAAATGCAGCTTATAAGATTAAAGGCGAAACAACTTATGCCATTCAGTTTCATCCAGAAGTTTATCACTCGACAGATGGAAAACAACTACTAGAGAATTTTTTAGTCAAAATTGCCGAAGTACCTCAGAATTTTACACCAAATGCTTTTGTGGAAGATTGTGTAAAAGAATTACAGGAAAAAGTAAAAAATGAAAAGGTGGTTCTTGGTCTTTCGGGAGGTGTTGATTCTACAGTAGCAGCGGTTTTATTACACAAAGCTATTGGCAAAAATTTGTATTGCATTTTCGTAAATAATGGTTTACTTCGCAAGAATGAATTTGAAAACGTATTACACCAATACAAAGACATGGGATTGAATGTGAAAGGCGTAGATGCCTCGGAGCGTTTTCTTGCTGCTTTGGAAGGTGTTGAAGATCCAGAAACTAAAAGAAAAGCTATTGGAAAGTCATTCATTGAAGTTTTTGATGAAGAAGCGCATCGTATAGAAGATGTTAAATGGTTGGCTCAAGGCACTATTTATCCAGATGTTATTGAGTCGGTTTCAGTAAAAGGACCTTCGGCAACTATCAAATCGCATCATAATGTGGGTGGTTTGCCTGATTTTATGAAACTACAAATTGTGGAACCTTTACGAATGTTATTCAAAGATGAAGTTCGCAGAGTGGGAAGAACATTGGGTATTGATGATGAACTTTTAGGAAGACATCCTTTTCCGGGACCAGGATTGTCAATCAGAATATTAGGTGCTATAACTCCAGAAAAAGTCAGAATTCTTCAAGAAGTAGATTCGATTTTTATTGAAGGTTTAAAATCACATGGATTATACGAAAAAGTATGGCAAGCTGGGGCTATTTTACTACCAGTAAATAGTGTAGGAGTGATGGGTGACGAACGAACTTATGAAAAGGTTGTTGCCCTTCGTGCCGTAGAATCTACTGATGGAATGACAGCTGATTGGGTTCATTTGCCCTATGATTTCTTGATGAAAATTTCTAATGAAATTATTAATAAAGTAAAAGGAGTTAATAGAGTAGTGTATGATATTAGTTCAAAGCCACCAGCCACTATTGAATGGGAATAGTTTTTTAAGATTAAATAGTTAATCAAAAAAACATTATTTTAGATTGACATTAAAAAGTTTTTTTAACTTTATACATTAAATTAATATTAAGTTCATGAAAAATCGCCTTTTTTTTTCAATAGTACTAACCATTTTTTCTTTTGTGTTTTCTGTTTCAGCAATGCAAGATAAATATATAAAGCATACTGTAGTTAAAGGAGAAACTATAATTATTATAGCTCAAAAATATAGAGTTACACCTTATGATATTTACAAATTAAACCCCGACTCTCAGAATGGAATTCAGTTGAATAGTGTGTTGTTGATCCCGACAGCAGTACCCACTAACTACTCTAATTTAGCAAAAAACGATGCCCCTAAATCAAATCCAACAACTCATATAGTACTACAAAATGAAACATTATATAGCATTTCTAAACAATATAATCTAACTATTGAAGCCCTAAAAGCTGCAAATGCAGATTTGTTGAATAATGGATTAAAGATTGGACAAAACATTACAATACCCTCGAGTAATGATATTCAAAAACCAATTATTAAATCAGAATCAAAAGTTAAAGGTTACTCAGAAAAAGTATCTTATCACGTTATTGAATCTAAAGAAACTAAATATAGTATATCTAAAAAATATGGAATGACTATTCAAGAATTGGAACGTTTAAATCCACAAATAGTGAATGATTTTCCAATTGGATTAAAACTAGTAATATCTAGTATTACATCTTCTGTTGTAGCTAATAATAAAGAACCAGTTACTCCAAAAGTTGAAAAAACTCCACTACTAAGTACTAGTCTTAAAAAAAATCTTCAAGAATATGTTGTAAAACCAAAAGAAACAATTAGAAGTATTGCTAGTGATTTTCATATTTCAGAAGTAGAATTAATGCAACTAAATCCTGAGTTGAAAAAAGGTGCGAAACTAGGAATGATTCTTAGAGTGCCCCTGCTAAAAAAGGCAATTGTTCCAAAAAAAGAACAAGGAAATTTATTCAAAACTATTAATACAAATGCGAGGAAACAACTCGCATTACTTTTTCCATTTAATATCAGTAAATTAGAAAGCGACACTATAAATTCAACACAAGCAAGATTAAAAAAAGATAAGTTTTTAAATCTAACTTTAGATTTTTATTCAGGTGCTTTAATGGCAATAGATTCTGCAAAGGTTTTAGGGTTGGATGTAGATATAAAGATTTTAGATTCACAAGAAACTAAAAACTCTTCTAATATTACTGCATTGGTGCAACAATATGATTTGTCAAAGATGGATGCCATTATTGGTCCATTTTATCAATCTAATGTAGAAAAGTTAGCAGAACTAGTTGAACCAACAAAGATTCCTGTTATATCCCCATTATCAAAAGAAGTTGTTAAAAAATTCTCTAATTTATATCAATCAATGCCTTCATCAGAATTATTGCGTAACTCTATTTTTGATTATATGAGAAGTAAAGGAGGAAATATAATTGCAGTGATAGATCCTAAAAAATCAAGTGTAAAACAATATATTCAAGAGATACAAAAAGATACAAAAATTGTTGGTTTGAGTACCAAAAACTCTTTTTTAGCTGATAGTTTGAAAGTTCATTTGCAAAAAGGAAAAATGAATTATGTCATCATTGCTTCAGAAAGCACAGGAATGATTTTAGCATCTACTACCGCTATGTTAAATCTTCAAAAAGACTATCAAATACAAATGGTTATTATGGAACCAAATGAAACTTTAGATTTTGAAGAAATTTCATTAACTAGATTAACTAAACTTAAATTATTATACCCTTCACTTTCTAGACCAAACGAAACAGATGAAGCCAATCAATTTGATGCTAAGTACAAGAAAATTAATAAAATTACACCAAACCAATATGCAATTCGTGGTTTTGATATAACTTTTGATACGCTAATTCGTTTGTCACAAGAAAGAACTTTTGAGGAAACAGTTCAAAAATCTTCCTCCGAACAAATAGAAAACAAATTTGATTATGTAGAAAATACAACCTATGGTTATTCCAATAAGGGGATTTACATATTGTATTACGATACTGATTTATCCATAAAAGAAGCATTATAATGGCAACTTCAAAAGTTACTTATTTAGGAGAGTTAAGAACCTCCTCAATACATTTGCAATCCGGAAGTGAAATCATCTCAGACGCACCAATTGATAATAACGGAAAAGGAGAAGCTTTTTCTCCAACGGATACTGTAGCCAACGGTTTGGCAAGTTGTATGTTTACCGTTATGGGTATAAAAGCAACAGACTTAGGCGTTGATTTTTCTGGTTCAACAGCAGAAGTTACCAAGATAATGGCAGCTGAACCAAGACGTATTTCTCAAATTCATGTCGCTTTTCATATGAATTTAGATACTGATGAAAAAACTAAAACTATTTTGGAACGAACAGCCATGACTTGTCCAGTTCATTATAGTTTGCATCCTGATATTAAAAAAGAAATTGTTTTTAATTGGAAATAGTATTGAACAAACAACAACAGCTTCTCATTAAACTGGCACATACCAAAATGCCTTTTGGTAAATATGAAGGTTATCATTTAATTGATTTACCTGAATATTATGTGGTTTGGTATAGTAATAAAGGTTTTCCAAAAGGACAACTTGGTGAGCAATTACAACTTGTTTACGAACTTAAATTAAACGGGTTAGAAGAATTAGTTCGCAATATTAAGAAGCAATATCCTAAGTAGTAAAGCGTACTTTAATTTATTTTTAATTGTTAATTATCCACTATCAATTATCAATTTATAATCGTATTTTTGCCTCGTTTTTCACAACAACAACAACACAACAAACTACACAATGAATCAAACGAAATACATTTTTGTTACTGGCGGTGTGACTTCTTCTTTAGGAAAAGGAATCATTGCAGCTTCTTTAGCAAAATTATTACAGGCAAGAGGATATCGAACAACTATTCAAAAATTTGATCCTTATATCAATGTCGATCCTGGAACATTAAACCCTTATGAACACGGAGAATGTTTCGTTACCGATGATGGAGCAGAAACCGATTTAGATTTAGGTCATTATGAAAGATTTTTGAATGTCCCAACTTCACAAGCAAATAATGTTACCACAGGAAGAGTTTATCTTTCAGTAATTGAAAAAGAGCGAAGAGGCGAGTTTCTAGGAAAAACAGTTCAAGTGGTTCCTCACATAACAAACGAAATAAAAGAACGCATGCAGTTGCTCGGGAAATCGGGCGATTTTGATATAGTGATTACTGAAATAGGAGGGACTGTAGGTGATATTGAGTCATTGCCTTATATAGAATCGGTACGTCAATTAGTTTGGGAATTGGGTGAATCCAATAGTATTGTGGTTCATTTAACTTTAATTCCATATTTGGCAGCAGCAGGTGAATTGAAAACAAAACCAACACAGCATTCCGTTAAAACTTTGATGGAAAGCGGTATTCAAGCAGATATATTAGTTTGCAGGACTGAACACGAATTGTCCGATGAATTGCGTCAAAAATTAGCGCTGTTTTGCAATGTAAAAAGAGAAGCTGTTATTCAATCTATAGATGCATCAACAATATATGAAGTGCCAAATTTAATGCTGGAAGAAGGTCTAGATATTGTTGCCTTAAAAAAATTAAACTTACCAAAAAAAGTAGTACCTGATTTGAAAAATTGGAACACTTTTTTACATAGATTAAAAAATCCAAAGCATACTGTGAATGTTGGTTTAGTTGGAAAATATGTAGAATTGCAAGACTCTTATAAGTCTATATTAGAAGCATTTATTCATGCTGGAGCAGCTAATCAAACCAAAGTTAATGTGGTAAGTATCCACTCAGAATATATCGACGAAACAAATGCGGCGGAACAATTACAAGGATTAGATGGAATTCTTGTAGCTCCAGGTTTTGGTGGTCGTGGGATTGAAGGAAAGATAGAAACTGTCCGCTATGCAAGAGAAAATAACATTCCCTTTTTTGGAATATGTTTAGGGATGCAAATGGCAGTAATTGAATATTCAAGGACGGTTCTTGGTATAAAAGATGCCAATTCTACCGAGATGAATGAGGAAACAAAAAATCCTGTAATAGCCTTGATGGAAGAACAAAAAACTATTACATTTAAAGGTGGAACCATGCGTCTTGGTGCATGGAAATGTGATATTGTAGATGACTCTTTGGCATATAAAATTTATGAAAAATCACAAATAGAAGAACGCCATCGTCATCGTTATGAATATAATAACGAATACAGAAAGCAACTGGAAAAAGCGGGCTTAAAGACTTCGGGTACCAATCCTGAAACTGGTTTGGTGGAGATTGTAGAGATTGAAAATCATCCGTTCTTTATTGGCGTGCAATATCATCCAGAATATAAAAGTACTGTTGCAAATCCACACCCAATTTTTGTTAGCTTTGTAGCCGCAATGGTAAAAAATAAAAAATAGTAGTAACTAAAGATACTGAACTCAGTTCAGCAGTATATGGAACAAAAGAAATTTGATTTTAATTCGATAATTGGATTTGGTTTAATCTTCGTAATCATAATGTGGATTATGTATAACAACCGTCAAACTGAACTAAAAGAGCAACAAGAAAAAGCGAAAACAGAAAAAGCCGCAAAAGCTGAACCAAAAGTTACTCCCGCGCAAGTAGTTGCAAAAACAATTACTGATTCTACAGTTACTGATTCTGTTAAAATACAAAAACTGCAAGGTGTATTAGGCAGTTTTGCATACTCGGCAACTTTGTCTTCAGCAAAAGAAGACTTCACTACTCTGGAAAACGAATTGGTAAAACTAAAAATTGCCAACAAAGGTGGATTTATTGTAGAAGCTACTTTGAAAAATTTTGAAAGATTCGAAAAGAATTCAGGGCAATTAGTTGAATTGATTAAAGATAATAATGCTTCTTTTAACTTGCAATTACTAACCAAAGATAATCGTGTTTTAAATACAAAAGATTTGTTTTTTGAACCCACTTTGACGAAAGTTGGAGATAATCAATTACTTTCAATGAAACTAAAATCGGGTGCCAATGAATATTTGGAGTACAAATATGTTTTAGCACCAAACAAGTATTTAATTGATTTTGATGTTCGTTCACAAGGATTAAATACGGTTTTGAATTCATCAAAACCGTTAGGTTTAGAATGGGATTTAAAAACCTTTAGAAATGAAAAAAGTATTTCTTATGAAAATCGATATGCCGAAATTTATTTTGAGCATAAAGATGATAAAATTGATTATGTAGGTCAAGGAACAGATAAAGAAGAAACTCCTGAAAAAGTTTCCTATATTGCTTACAAGCAACACTTTTTCTCTACAATTCTATTAACAAAAACGCCATTTGCAACTTCAAAACTGCATTCTGATAATTTAGTTAATGACGAAAAGAAAGACACCATTTTTACAAAACAATACAAATCAACTGTTCCTTTAGCATTCAATAATGGGGAGCTAGATTATAAAATGAGTTGGTATTTTGGACCAACAGATTATAAAACGTTAAAAAGCTATGATCGAAATATTGAGAAAATTGTTCCGTTAGGATGGGGAGTTTTCGGATGGATAAATAAGTTTATTTTTATTCCACTATTTGGGTTTTTAAGTTCTTTTATGGGATTAGGAATTGCCATCATCATCTTTACGATTTTGATAAAAATAGCCATGTCTCCAATTACCTTTAAGTCGTTCTTGTCACAAGCAAAGATGAAAGTATTACGTCCAGAGATTACAGAAATTGGAGAAAAATTCAAAAAAGATCCAATGAAAAAACAACAGGAAACGATGAAGTTATATAGTAAAGCAGGTGTAAATCCTATGGCAGGATGTGTTCCTGCATTGATACAACTACCGTTTATGTATGCTTCGTTCCAGTTTTTCCCATCAGCATTTGAATTGAGACAAAAGGGATTTCTTTGGGCAAATGATTTATCATCCTTTGACCAAATAGCAAAGTTGCCATTTCATATTCCTCTTTATGGCGATCATATAAGTTTGTTCCCAATCTTAGCAGCCATTGCGATTTTCTTTTACATGAAAATGACTTCAGGTGATCAAGCTATGGCACAACCGCCCCAAGAGGGAATGCCTGATATGGGTAAAATCATGAAAATTATGATTTATGTTTCTCCTGTAATGATGTTGATTTTCTTCAACACTTATGGTTCTGGATTGAGTTTATATAATTTTATTTCTAACTTGGTTACCATCGGAATTATGTTGGTTATCAAAAAATATTTTATCAATAGCGATAAGATTCATGCTCAAATTCAAGAGAATAAAGCAAAGCCCAAAGCAGAAAGTAAATTCCAGAAAAAAATGCGCGAAATGATGGAACAAGCAGAAACACAAAAGCAACTACAAAATAAAAAGAAATAATATTTGATACTATAATTTTCAAAACTCTGTTTAAAAATATATCTTTAAGCAGAGTTTTTTATTTTTGGTTAATGGAAGTATAAAAATTTAGTTTTATCTTTTCTCGTTTTATTAAACCAAAAGATATTCATTTTTAGTTTTAAATGATTTTTAAACGTTACACAATAAATATTTTAAGATGAAATATATTCTAATTTTTCTTTTAACAACAACTTTTTCTATTGCTCAAGATTTTAACAAACTTGATGAGAATAGCAAAAAACACGGCTTGTGGAAAGGTTTTTACGAAGAGTCTAAAAGGCCAAGGTATGAAGGAATCTTTGAACACGGAAAAGAAATTGGGATATTTAAGTTTTTTGATGATACTAAAGCGGGAACAGTAATCGCAACAAGAGAATTTAATTCGAAAGATAATTCGTGCTACACTATTTTTTACAATCAAAATAAAAATAAAGTAAGCGAAGGAAAAGTTGTGAATAAGCAATTTGAAGGAGAATGGAAATATTATCACGAAGACTTGCCATCAATGATGACCTTAGAATATTATGTTAATGGAAAATTAAATGGCATTAGAAAAGTTTTCTATAAAAGTGGTGCAATTGCAGAAGAAACAACATACAAAGACGGAATTAAAAATGGAGTTTATAAAAGTTATGCCGAGAACGGAACTGTCCTAGAAGAAAGCAATTATAAGAAAGGAGTATTTGAAGGACTAGCTATTTTTAAAAATGCAGCAAACCAAATCGCAGCTCAAGGAATTTTTAAAAACGGAAAAAAAACAGGTGTTTGGAAAATGCTTGTCAAAGGAAAATTGAAAGATGTCAATATGAATTATCAAAACATACCTTTTAAGAAACCTATGATGCCCAATCAGTCTGATGTAAATGTAGAAATTAAAGAAGTAGAAAAACCTAATCCTGATTTTGATAATGACATCAAAAACAAAATGGGAAGATAAAATAGTTTTGACTTCGATTAAATTATTTTAACGGTTAGTAAAGTATACTATTTTACAGATTTTGCGGTAACTTTGTTGCATATTTTTTTATAATGAAACGAGTTGTAGTTGGACTTTCTGGTGGAGTAGATTCTAGTGTCGCTGCTTATCTTTTAAAAGAACAAGGCTATGAAGTCATTGGTCTTTTTATGAAGAACTGGCATGATGATTCTGTTACTATTTCCAATGAATGTCCATGGCTCGAAGATAGTAATGATGCACTTTTGGTCGCTGAAAAACTTGGAATTCCTTTCCAAACAGTTGATTTAAGCCTACAATACAAAGAAAAAATCGTGGACTATATGTTCAACGAATACCAACAAGGAAGAACTCCAAATCCTGATGTGTTGTGCAATCGCGAAATTAAATTTGATGTTTTTATGAAAATCGCCTTAAGTCTTGGTGCAGATTATGTTGCTACAGGACATTATTGCCGAAAAGGGGAAATTAATAAAGATGGAAAATTAGTTTATCAACTTTTAGCTGGTAAGGATGGCAATAAGGATCAATCCTATTTCCTCTGTCAATTATCTCAAGAACAATTGACAAAATCTTTATTTCCAATTGGGGAATTAACAAAACCTGAAGTCAGAGAAATTGCCATGCAAATAGATTTAGTAACTGCAGAAAAGAAAGATTCTCAAGGCTTGTGTTTTATAGGAAAAGTGCGTTTGCCCGAGTTTTTGCAACAACAATTAAAACCAAAAGAAGGCTTGATATATGAAATTGAGGCTACTAATTCGATATACAATAAACCAATACCAGAATTCAATTCTTTGGAAGAACAATTAGCCTATGATGCCAAAGGAATTTCTTATTTTCCTGAATTAGGAAAAATAGTTGGTAAACATCAAGGTGCACATTATTATACTATAGGACAAAGAAAAGGATTGAATGTTGGTGGAACTAAAGAAGCACTTTTTATAATTGCTACTGATGTAAAATCTAATGCTATTTATACAGGTCAAGGTGCTAATCATCCTGGATTATACAAAAAAACGTTGAAAGTTCAGTCTTCAGAAATTCATTGGATACGAGAAGATTTAGCCCTAAAAAATGGTGAATCTATGAAAGTTTTAGCAAGAATTCGTTACAGACAAGAATTGCAAAATGCTACATTATATCAATTTGAAAGTGGTTTGTATGTTTCTTTTGACGAACCACAATCAGCAATAACTGAAGGACAATTTGTGGCTTGGAATATTGAAGATGAATTAGTGGGTTCTGGAGTGATTTCATAAATTAGCACTTTACTAAAATAGAAGTTATGCAAAAAATACTGCTACTATTTTTATTTCTAATTTCTTTTTGTGGATTTTCACAAGAAGATGCTTGGGTATATTTTAATGATAAACCTAATGCATCATCTTTTTTAGACAATCCATTAACAATACTAACTCAAAGAGCATTAGATAGGAGAATAAATCAAGGAATTGAATTGACAATTAGTGATGCGCCTATTGAAATTTCCTATGTGAATCAAATAACTTCAGCAACTGGAATTACCGTTATGGCTAAATCCAAATGGTTGAATTGCCTTCATATTCGTGGTAGTATTTCAGATATTAAAGCTTTAATAAGTTTGCCTTGTGTCCATCACATTCATTTTGCTAATAATTCTTTGAATTCTAAAATGGCAATTCAAAAGCCATATAAATCGATAAATAAAGAAATGGATGTTCAAAATAGCTTCAATTATGGAACTTCTTCCAATCAAATTGAGATGTTGAATGGTCAATTATTACATCAAGCTAATTATACTGGAAATGGAAAAATTATTGCGGTTTTAGATTCTGGATTTTTGGGAGTCGAAAATATAGTTCCTTTCAATCGAATGTTTACAAACGGATTGTATTTAGGAGGCTATAATTTTGTTGCAGGAAATACAAATGTTTTTTCATCTCATAATCATGGCACAATGACGCTATCATGTATGGTGGGCTATGTTGAAGGTCAATTAGTTGGAACTGCTCCAGATGCGGGTTATTATTTGTTCATTACTGAAGATGTTACTGGAGAAAACCCAGTAGAAGAAAGTTATTGGGTGCAAGCCGCCGAAGAAGCAGATAGACTAGGAGCTGATATAATTTCAACTTCATTGGGATATTTTGGTTATGACAATCCTAGTTATAGTCATGCCTATTCTGATATGACTGGAAATACTGCTTTTGCATCACAAGGAGCTAATAGTGCTTACAGTAAAGGAATGATTGTGGTAGCGAGTGCAGGAAATAGCGGTGGCAATTCCGAACCACATATTGGAGTACCTGCAGAAGCTACTAATGTGTTAGCAGTTGGAGCAGTTCAATACGATAGAAATTATGCTGCATTTAGCTCTGTTGGACCTAGTTTTGACCTAAGAGTTAAACCTGATGTTATGGCTAAAGGTGCTGACACTACAGTTTCAAACACATCTGGAACAATTGAAACTGCAAACGGAACTTCATTCTCATGTCCAGTAATGGCGGGTATGATTGCTAGTTTTTGGCAGGCAATTCCATGGGCATCTAATCAGCAAGTATTGGATTTTGTAAAACAATCAGCAGATAGATTTACTAATCCAGATATATATTATGGTTATGGAATTCCAGATTTTCAATTGGCTTTAAATACTGCTTTGTTGTCTGTAAGCCATGATAATAAAAGAAGTTTTTTGATTTTTCCAAATCCTGTTAAAGATTATTTTTCTGTTTCATTTCCCAATGGATGTAATAAAGCTACTATTTCTGTTTATAATAATTGTGGTCAATTAGTTTTAGAAAAAGAAACAAATTCAAATGATTCTATTTCTGTTGCAGGTTTAAGTTCAGGAATTTATTTTTATAAAATAAAAAGTAATAGTTTCGTGCAATCAGGAAAGATAATTAAGAATTAAATCAGATATACTTTTGTTTTGAATAATAAAATCACACAACTTTTCGGTATAAAATATCCAATTATCCAAGGTGGAATGATTTGGAATAGTGGTTATAAATTAGCTAGCGCCGTAAGCAACGCTGGAGGATTAGGATTGATAGGAGCGGGTTCTATGTATCCAGATGTTTTAAGAGAGCATATCCAAAAATGCAAACAAGCCACTGATAAACCATTTGGTGTAAACGTTCCGATGTTGTATCCTAATGTCGAAGAAATCATTGACATTATTATCAAAGAGGGAGTTAAAATTGTTTTTACCTCAGCAGGAAATCCAAAAATTTGGACTTCTCACTTAAAAGAAAGCGGAATTATTGTTGTACATGTTGTGAGTAGCTCAAAGTTTGCATTGAAAGCACAAGAAGCTGGCGTTGATGCTATTGTTGCCGAAGGTTTTGAAGCAGGCGGACACAACGGTAGAGAAGAAACCACTACTTTTACATTGATTCCAATGGTGAAAGAAAACATCAACATTCCGTTGATTGCTGCAGGTGGAATTGCAACAGGAAAAGGGATGTTGGCAGCAATGGTCTTGGGTGCAGACGGAATTCAAATGGGTTCTCGTTTTGCGGCTTCAAAAGAGAGTTCAGCTCACGAAAATTTTAAAAATACAATTATCAACACTAAAGAAGGCGACACTCAACTTACTTTAAAAGAACTTGCACCAGTGCGATTGATTAAAAATAAATTTTATGATGATCTCCAAGAGTTATATACAAAATGTCCTACTATGGAAGAAATCAAAGAGCTTTTGGGCAGAGCAAGAGCAAAAAGAGGCATGTTTGAAGGTGATTTAATTGAAGGCGAATTAGAAATTGGACAAATTGCAGGCTTAATTCATGAAATAAAGCCAGTAGCTGATATTATAAAAGAAATTATAGCCGAATTTGAATTGGCAAAAAAAGAAGCAAATAGTTTATGAAAAAGTTAGTTAGTATAATAGTGTTGGGTTTTGTATTGCATCTTCAAGCACAAGATCGCCCAAAATTGGTGGTAGGAATTGTAGTCGATCAAATGAAAATGGAATACCTGTATCGTTTTCAAAATGATTTTTCAAGCAATGGCTTTAAACGATTGATGGCTGATGGCTATACTTTTCAAAACATGCATTACAATTATATGCCCACTTATACTGCGCCAGGTCATGCTTCTATCTATACCGGAACTTTACCAGCAACCCACGGTATTGTGGGCAACGAATGGTTCAGTAGAAAAATTGGCAAAGAGATGTATTGTACCGATGATGCCTCGGTTACCACTCTAGGTGAAGGTACAAAAGAAGAAGGAGCTATGTCGCCCAAAAATTTATTGACCACTACCATTACTGACGAATTGCGATTAGCTACTAATTTCAAAGGAAAAGTAATAGGGATGAGTTTGAAAGATCGTGGAGCGATTCTCCCTGCAGGGCATTTTGCCAATTGGGCCTTTTGGTATAGCAAAACAGGAAGTTTTATTTCGAGTACTTTTTATGGAACAACTTTACCAAATTGGGTAACCGATTTCAATGCCGAAAGGCATTATTTACCTTATATCAACCAAGGATGGAATTTGTTAAAACCTATTGAAACTTATAACGAGAGTCTACCCGATGACAATATATATGAAGGAAAATTGAACGGTGCCAAACCCGTTTTTCCTTATGATTTGAAAGCGATGTATGATGCTAAGGGCGATGCAGGCATACTTCGCGCTACGCCTTTTGGTAATGATTTATTAGCCGAATTTGCCAAAAGAGCTATAGAAAAAGAACAACTCGGGAATGATGCTATAACTGATTTCCTAACGGTAAGTTTTTCTTCTACCGATTATGTTGGGCACATTCTTGGTCCTCGTTCTATAGAATTGCAGGACACCTATTTGCGTTTGGATGCTACCATTGCCGACTTCTTGGCTTATCTTGATAAAGCCGTAGGCAAAGGAAACTATTTGTTATTCCTCACCGCCGATCATGCCGGAGCGGAAAATGCTAAATTCTTAAACGATAACAAATATAATGTTATCAATGTGGAAACCAAAGACATTGTAAAAGGAATGAAAAAATTCTCTACTGATACTTTCGGTGAGGATTTGGTGCTAAATTATTCCAACTTTAATTTGTTTTTTGACAAAGAAAAAATAAAAACCAAAGGTCTTGATTTAAGCAAAGTAAAGCAAGCTTTCAATGACTACTTGATGACCCAAGACCAAATAAAAAGAGTGTATACCGAAGAAGAAATAATGGCTAATACAGGCAACGATTATTACCAAAACTGCATTGCCAATGGTTATGATGCTTCTCAAAATGGAGATATGGTGCTGTTAGACAAACCCGGTTATATAGAATATGGCGCCAAAGGAACCTCACACGGAACGCCTTATAGCTATGATACCCATGTGCCGCTTATCTTTTTTGGTTGGAACATCAAATCAGGCGAAACCCATGACAGAAAAGTAATTACTCAAATAGCACCCACTATA
>NZ_JBMOGV010000044.1:0-18385 GCF_049318185.1 Flavobacterium sp.
TTTATTAGATTTTTATCTCGTTTCATAATGATACTCTATTAAGTGTTAGAATTTTGTCCAACTCCCGTACATCATACAAGTAAATATCTCCCAATTTGGTATATGGAAGTATCCCTGTTTCGCGGTATTTAATAATCGTGTTGTTAGACAGACCGAACAACCTCTTTAAGTCGTTGTTGCGGTAATACTTCACTGAAGGTTGATTTGACTTTTGATAGGATTGTTTTATGCGATTATCAATAGCCTCTAAACGGCTATAAATTGGATCTAGCAGTAATTGTATACTGCGAACAGATGGAATTGAAATTTCAGTTGAGTCCATAAATATAAATTATGGACGCAAGAAAAAAAATATCAATGACTAACAGAAAGAATTTCGGGTAATTCTCGGAGAAATTAGTCTAGTTTAGTTGATTCGGTATTGATTATTGACTGGAGTTCTAGTAGTACTTTTTTCATTTTTTTCAAAGTGTCTTCATCCTTCACTAAATCTGTCATATCAAGCTCCTTATTTACATTCTTTATATCTTCCAATTTTTTGTCTCTTCTGGTATATGTAAAATTCTTATTGAGAAATTGAATCATCAATTTTTCATTATTATCAGAATCGATCTGGTCGTAGTAAAATAACTTGTTGTCAAACAAAATTTTAAATAAATAAGCGGTTTGGAATTTTCCTAATTTACTATTGCACCTTGTTACATTATCAATTACTTCAGCTGGATCGAAATTCACAATTCCGTAATATTTAAAGTCTTCAACTATTGAAATCAAAGTATCTTGCAAGTTAAAAAGGGAATCAAAATACTTTACAATAATGTAATGTAGTTTTGCCCTTTCAAAATCAAGTGCATCCTTGTAGTTTTGAGTAATGGATTTATTTAATATCAGATAATAAAAGATTCCATCATACTTATCATTTATTTCACCATTGAATTCTCTAATAAAATCTATAGAATATCTTGGATTACTTTTAGTGGTTTCATTAACAGTATTTACAGTCAATTTATTAATAGAATAAAAGTTTGAAAAACTCCTAATTTTTTCGTCATTATACCAATCTAAATTTGTTTTTAATTCTTTTAACACAGCATGTAAAAATTCTGCTTTTTTCTCTACTTTTTTTAGAAACGTAAGTAGGGAATATTTTAGAATATTTGCTTCAGTTTCAAAATTCGTAACATTAATTTCATCAACAGAGCTGGTGTTGAATTTATATATTTTATTTGTTGTATCATATTCAATATTGAAATCGCAGTAGTTTTTTATTTCTTGTATGTAATCTTTTGAAGTTTTCATATGGTCTTTTTTTTACTAAAATAATTTAATTTATTGTTTATCTAGATATTTTTGTTTTAATTTTTGCATATCATCCATTACGTTACTGTCTAATATTTTGGCATAATGTTGAGTTTGTTTTATTGTGGTATGCCCAAGCATTGCAGACACGTTTTCAATTTTAATTCCATTTCCTAATGTAACTGTGGTTGCGAAAGTGTGGCGACTTGAATACCAATTTAGTTTTTTATTCAGCCCAATTATATCTGCTATTTCCTTGAGATAGGCATTCATCTTCTGATTTGATAATTTTGGTATCAAGCCTTTTTCAGAATATTGGTATTTCTGTATTATCTTTAGTGTTTGCGGTAATACTGGTACATTAGCTTTGGTTTTAGTTTTTTGACGCTCAGTTTTAATCCAGAGCTCTTTATTACTATCCATAACAATATTGTCTTGAGTAAGTTTCTGTGCATCAACTGGTGCATATCCTGTGTAGCAGCTAAATAAAAAAATGTCTTTTACTTTTTCTAATCTCTCAATGGCAAATGTTTTGGATTCAATTCTATGTAACTCCTCTTCAGTTAAAAAAGTTACTTCAGTGACATTTAGTTTTCCATCGTATTTTTTAAATGGATTTCTTTCAATCAAATCCATCTTCATGGCATAATTGCATACTGTTTTGAAATTTTTAAAGTATTTTACAACAGAATTGTTTTGTATACCTACAACCCCTTTATATATACTTTCAAATTTTAAGAATGATTCCAAATTATAGATGAAAGAGGAGCTTATCTCTTTTACATCAATATCATTAACACCATATTTTTTCTTAATAAATATTTGTATTAATTCTTTTGAACGTTCATATTTTTGATACGATGCCTTAGACCTTTCATTAATTTGAACTAATTTAAGAAAATGGGAATTATGGAAATTAAATAAATCAATAAGATAAGTGGCTTCGCTTACAGGTTCTATTCCCTTAAGATGACTTTTAAGTTCATCAAGTGTTATTATATTTCCCATTTTATATTCTTCATTATAGAATCGCTCTGCTTTCAATAAAAAGAGTTCCAAATATTCTTTGATGACTTTTTCACGATTGTTCCTTAAGAGACTTCTCAATCGATTAGTTTCAATCCATCTTTCTTGTTTAATAGTTTTTCCAGTGCTAATTGTAGTTGCTTTTTTGCCTATGTTTATTTTGGCATAAATAGGACATTCACCATACTGGTTTTCCTTTTCAGACTTTAAGTAATAAATGATTTTTAACATAATTTTTAAGTAATAGGTTAGACAAATTGACTTAAAAAAAAGTAAATCGTTAGTGATTCTCGGAGAATTCTCGGAGAATTAGTTACCCTAAAACTCCGGAACCTAGCTAGGTGTACCTATAGGGTAACTAAACTTTGCGTTTCTATGTGTTTTTTGACACAACCCGAAAAATTAAAAACCCTCTAAACACTGATGTTTAAAGGGTTTTTGAAATTTTATGTTTCTTTTGAAACATGCTTTCAGCGGAGAAAGAGGGATTCGAACCCCCGGACCTGTTACAGTCAACAGTTTTCAAGACTGCCGCAATCGACCACTCTGCCATTTCTCCAATAAGTCGATGCCTACTTGCGTAATGCGGTTGCAAATATAACAACCTTTTTCATTTGGCAAAAAGATTTAGTCTAAAAAATAAACATATTTTTTTCTTCTTGGGGCTATTTCTTTCATCATCTGTGAATTAACACTCGTGAAAAGATATTTTTTCTTTTAATAGGCTACATATTCTGTAATTTCCAAACCATAACCAATCATTCCGACTCGCTTGAATTGGGTAGTATTAGAAATTAATTTAATTTTGGCAATATCAATATCGTGTAATATTTGTGCTCCGATACCAAAATCTTTTACATCCATTTTAATTTGTGGTGCTTTTAGGATGCCTTCGGTTTGTAATTGTTTCAACTCGGTTAAACGATTTAATAAATCTGAGGAGTCCACTTCTTGATTGATAAATAAAATTGCTCCTTTACCTTCTCCTGCAATGCGTTTAAACATATCTTCTAGCTTTTTATCTACATCATTGGTTAGTGTATTCAAGATGTCGTTATTGGCTTGTGTAGAGTTGATACGTGTTAAAATGGGTTCGCCAGTATTCCAGCTGCCAAGTGTTAGGGCTATATGTATTTGCTTGTTGGTAGTTTGTTGATAAGCTCTTAAACGGAATTTACCAAAACGAGTCTGTATTTCGAAATCTTCTTTCTTGTTAATCAAACTATCATGTTGCATTCTGTACGCCACTAGGTCTTCAATGGAAACTAGTTTCAAATTAAATTTTTTAGCTACTTCCACCAGTTGAGGTAGGCGAGCCATGCTACCATCTTCGTTCATAATCTCTACAATAACTCCAGCCGATTTAAAACCAGCCAATCTTGCAAAGTCAATAGCGGCTTCTGTATGTCCTGTTCTACGCAAAACACCACCTTGCTTGGCTGTAAGCGGAAAAATGTGTCCAGGACGCGCCAAATCAAATGGTTTGGTGTCTTCATTGACCAATGCTAAAATAGTCTTAGCTCTATCAGCTGCCGAAATTCCTGTAGTAACTCCGTGACCTTTTAAGTCTACTGAAACTGTAAAGGCAGTTTCCATGTGGTCCGTGTTATTTTTAACCATGGAATGAAGCTCTAATTCATTGCATCTACGTTCTGTAAGGGGTGCACAAATTAAACCTCTACCATGGGTAGCCATGAAGTTAATCATTTCTGGAGTTACTTTTTCGGCTGCGGCCAAAAAATCTCCTTCGTTTTCACGATCTTCATCGTCAACCACTATGATGACTTTTCCTTGTCGAATGTCTTCTATAGCTTCTTCAATTGTATTGAGTTTTATTTTTTCTATATCCATTACACTTTTGTGTTTGGTGATTTGTCTAATTGGTTAACATAAATTCTATTAAAAATATAAAACAAGAAATAGAAGGGAAACCCTCCAGTCACAATAATAAATAGAGGTATTTCAATAGTTTTGCCATTATATTCAGTTATGGTTTTCAGTAATTGTTGTGATTTCCATACTGTAAAAAAGAAAATTAGAGCTATAACCACTGTGATAATTTTTAACAATAAAGTCTCAGGTATTCCGAAATAGGAAACGAAAAGCAAGCCAATATTAGATAGCAAAGCTAGTAAACTATATAGGTTGTATTGTTGAGCTATTTGAGCTATGAATATGTTTTGGTTTTTCTTACTTGGTGGTTCAGAGGTTTTATATTTATTGGTTTTGCTAGAAGAATCTGTTTCGATATAAGCATTTCTATCTTCTATTTTCAACTCCGTAACAAAATTTGTTGTTACAGTTTGCAATCTTACTTGTTGTTCTTCATTTGAAGGGAAAATATTATTAAAAATATTGGTTAGCCAATCAAAGTTGATACTAAAACCTTTGTCATCTGTGGCTCTTTTGGTCAAAATAATTGCTAATGGGGCTAAAACCATTGTAGACATCCAACATCCTAAGAAAGGAGAAATCCCACCTTCTTGTGCTACTTTTTTTCCAAAAGTGTTAATGAAATGAAAAATAATAAAAATTAAAATAGCAAAAACTATGGGCAATCCTAAACCTCCTTTGCGAATAATAGCTCCTAATGGTGCACCAATAAAGAACATTAAAAAACAGGAAAAGGTAATCACAAATTTATCAAATAGTGCAATCCAATGTAGGTTGATGTTCTTTTGTTTCTCTTCTATCTCAAATCGAGAACTTTCTAAAGAAAATATAGTGCCATCTATATTACTATTGGCTATTCTAATTATTTGAGTTTTGCTTGTTTCAGAAAAACCTTGAAGCAGATTATTCATGTTCAATGTTGGAGAGTCAGCATTTGTTGTGTTTCCTAAATAGTTGGTAATACCACGTTGGTTAATGTTTTCACTTATTGAGATTAAGTCTTTCTTATAGTTTTTTTGTAAGGAGTCAAGCGTGTATTTTAATTCGCCAACGGTCAGCATGGTATTGGTATTAGTAATTTGCTCGTCATTCATATCGGCACTATTCAATTTAGATAAATCGATATTAATCACATAACGTTTGAATTCACTCTTGGCAAAAGGTAACTTCATGCGATCTTCATACTTGGCAGGAATAATATCTTCATAATAATTTCCATCATTCAGAACCAATTTCAAAACATTTGAATTTTCGCTACTAACTAATTCTCCTTTTTTGGCTTTGATTACTGTATTGCTTCCTGAGCCTAATATCGACTTTTTGTGAATGGTAACCTGACTTAAATATTTGCCATTTTTACCTGATTTTTTCTCAACCTTGATATTGTAGGCACCAACATCACTAAACTGTCCTTCGGCAATAGCCATAGCTGGTTTTACTTGTGCAATGTTTCTTCTGAAGTTTATAAATTTATATTCGGCATAAGGAATAACATTATTTGCAAAAATGAAAGTAATAAGACTTAAAAAAAGAATGAAAAGGGTAAGACTTCGCATGGTTCTTTTTAATGAAATCCCAGCAGATTTCATAGCTGCAAATTCATAGTTTTCTGCAAAACTACCAAAGGTCATAATAGAAGCTAATACTACGGAAAGGGGTAATACTAATGGAATAACACTTGGCATTTTAAATAACAAGAACTTAATAATCATATAGATATCTAAATCTTTCCCTGCCAATTCAGAGATAAATAGCCAAACGACTTGCAATACGAATATGAAAAAAAGAATTACAAATACCGAAGTAAATGTAGTGAGGAAAGATTTTAATAAGTACTTGTCAAGTATTTTCACCTCGAGGTTAATCTATTTTGTTGATGTAGTAATTAGGGTATCTACTCGACACAAAGGTAAACTGATTTTTTGACAAAGGTTGATTGGTTTTGAAAGAATTAACAGTAAGTGTGGTTTTAGTACCATTTTTTCCCATTTCAATTATTGTATATATGTTTTTGGTTTGGGAGTCAATACCTAATAATATTTCTTTACGTGCATCTTTTGAGCTTGTTGGGATTAATTTTATATATTGTATTTTTCTCCCTTTGACATCTTGTAATATATCCCATGAAAATTTGTAGCCACTATTGAAAAATGTTAACATTTTTGAAGGAGTAATAGTAGTATCATCTTTTTCGTTGATACTGGATATGGTTACTTCTTCATCTTCAGGAACAATAGTATAACTTTTTTTTCCATCAAATATTTTTGTAACGCCTAGGAAATTGAGTATATATTTGTTACTTTCTAATATTACGTTGCCTTTACTTTCTTTATTAATATTCTCTTTTGCATTATAAAGGGTATACTTGAAATCTACTGAAATATTACTAAAAGATTTGATTTTTGCCGTAACTTGATCTAGCATATCTTTAGCTTTTTTGTCTTGAGCATGATTAGTAAAACTTACAAGCACCAATAAAACCGTAGATATCATTTTAATCATTTTATTCATTATTTTGTTCATTGTTTAAAAATTGTTCTAATGAAGTTAAATCAGTAATGTTGACACTACGCGCTTTACTTCCTTCAAACGGACCTACAATCCCTGCTGCTTCTAATTGGTCAATCAATCGACCAGCACGGTTGTACCCCAGTTTCAACTTTCTTTGCAATAATGATGCCGAACCTTGTTGGGCAGTTACAATTATTTCAGCAGCTTCCCTAAACATGCTGTCTCTTTCCGATATATCAAATTCTAAGTTTACGCTGCTACCGTCTTCTCCAATATATTCAGGTAATAAATAGGCGCTAGCATAGGCTTTTTGAGAACCAATATAATCAACAATTTTTTCTACTTCTGGTGTATCAACAAAAGCACATTGTACGCGTACTAAATCATTTCCGTTAGAGTATAATAAATCTCCTCGACCTATCAATTGGTCGGCACCTCCAGAGTCTAATATAGTTCTAGAATCTATTTTAGAGGTTACTCTAAAAGCTATTCGTGCTGGGAAGTTGGCTTTGATCATTCCTGTAATTACATTAACAGAAGGACGTTGTGTGGCAATGATTAAATGAATACCAATAGCACGGGCTAACTGAGCTAAACGTGCAATAGGTGTTTCTACTTCTTTACCGGCAGTCATAATTAAATCAGCAAACTCGTCTACAACCAAGACAATATAGGGTAAGAATCGGTGACCGTTCTCAGGATTCAATTTACGTGTTTTGAACTTATCGTTATATTCTTTGATATTACGAACCATAGCGTCTTTCAATAACGAATAGCGATTGTCCATTTCTAAACAAAGCGAGTTTAGTGTATTGATTACTTTATTGTTGTCGGTTATAATAGCATCCTCGGTATCTGGAAGTTTAGCTAAGTAATGGCGTTCTATTTTGTTGAATAGTGTAAGTTCTACTTTCTTTGGGTCAACCAATACAAATTTTACTTCTGCCGGATGTTTTTTGTATAATAAGGAAGTTAATACGGCATTTAGTCCTACGGATTTTCCTTGTCCTGTGGCTCCTGCCATTAAAAGGTGAGGCATTTTAGCTAAGTCTACAACAAAAGTTTCATTGGAAATGGTTTTGCCTAGTGCAATTGGCAATTCCATCTCTGCTTCTTGGAATTTAGCAGACGCTATCACCGTCTTCATTGGCACCATAGTAGGATTTTTGTTGGGCACTTCAATACCGATGGTTCCTTTTCCTGGGATAGGAGCAATGATACGAATGCCTAGGGCAGCAAGTGAAAGTGCTATATCATCTTCTAAACTCTTTATTTTAGAAATACGAATACCCGCTTCTGGAACAATTTCATATAGCGTTACCGATGGTCCGACAGTAGCTTTAATTTGTGCAATATCTATTTTGTAGTTTTTTAAGGTTTCTACAATTTTATTTTTGTTTTCTTCTAACTCTTCCTGATTGATAGTTATACCTACTGATGAGTATTCTTTTAGTAAATCGATAGTAGGGAATTTGTAATTTGACAATTCTAAGGTGGGGTCAAATAAACCAAAATCTTCCACTAATTTAGCAGCAAGATTTTCTTCCATAATATCTTCATCTGCTGCTTTTTCAATAACAAAAGCTTCATCATTTGTTATAATGATTTCCTTCGCCAGTTCGCTTTTGCTTGTTTCAGGTTGTGGGGTAGGAGTAACGGATATAATAGTTGGTTCCAAATTAATTTCGGAAGCATGTTCAATAGTAGGCTTTAATGACTCTTTATTGATTTCAAATTGAGAAGTTTTCAATGTAGGTTCCTCTAATTGCTTCGCCAGTTCGCTTTCGCTCGAGTCTTCTTCCTCTTCTATAGCATATTCTTCTAAATTATAATCTGTAGTTTCTTTAATTCCTGTAATAGTGTTTAAATCTTCTTTGATATCTTTGTGTTTCTTTTCAAAGAATGATTTAATGGCATCAGGAGATACTTTTATTTTAAAAATAATGTAAACCAGTAGGGTAAAAATAATTCCTAAAAAGGTACCTGTTTTCCCAATGTAGTCTTGCAGGAATTGATTCATTTCATAACCAACTGTTCCACCGAGTTCTGGTATAGTAGTAGCAAAAAATCCAAATAGTATAGATAAGACAACGATTGAAAACAAATCCCAAAACCAAGTATTTTTAAGTTTCTGGATGGGTAAATCTAACACCAAAAAAATACCACTCAAAAAGAAGAGCTTTACAAAAAGAAAGGAAGCCACTCCAAAACCGCGATAAATAAATAAATCGGCTATGTAAGCTCCAAATTTTCCTAACCAATTGTCAACGGTTTCATTTCTATCCGTAAATGAATCTACGGCACTTTGGTCTGCTTGACCCGACACAAAGAAAGAAATAAAAGAAACTAGAAATGCAATGGATAGTAGGACTAATAGGAAACCAAATAACATTCGATATTGTTTTTTAGTCTTCAGTATTTTCAGCTCTAGATTGGGATCTTTTTCCTTTTCTTTAGTTTCTTTTTTTACTGTTTTTGCCATTGTTTAGTTATAATTGATATTAAAATCGAAAGTTTATAAAAATTTAGGAACATAAATCAATAATCCTACAGCTATGGCTGCTACTGCTGCAAACATTACAGCACCGGCTGCAATATCTTTAATAAATCCAATTTTTTCATGAAATTCAGGATGTATAAAGTCAGCTACTTTTTCAACAGCGGTATTTAAGCTTTCAACACTAAGCACTAATCCAAATGCTAGGATTTGCATCATCCATTCTTCCCTAGAAATATGTAATACAAAACCAGCAATAATCATTACTACTGCTATAGAAGATTGCACCATAACACTATGTTCGGTAGTGACAAGTTTGTAGGCTCCTTTGATTGAAAAACCTACGCTTTTTAATCTTCCAGATAAAAAGGAGTTGTCTTTTTCAAATTCCATGGATAGTTAATTAAAGCGCTGCTAAAGCCAACTCGTAATTTGGTTCATCAGCTATTTCTGGAACTTGTTCTGCATATTTCACCATTCCGTTTTCATCTATAACAAGTACTACTCTAGAATGTAATCCTGCCAATACACTATCAGTTATTTCTAAACCATAGTCTTTACCAAAATTGCCAGTTTTGAAATCGGATAAATTTTCTACATTTTCTAATCCTTCTGTACCACAAAAACGCTTTTGAGCAAAGGGTAAATCACGAGAAATACACAATACTTTTGTATTTGCTGTAGTACTAGCTTTTGCATTAAAAGTTCTAACTGATGTGGCGCAAGTAGGAGTGTCAATACTTGGAAAAATATTTAAAACTAACTTTGAACCTGAAAAATCAGCTAAAGTAGCAATACTTAAATCGTTTTTTACTAAAGAAAAATCAGGCGCTTTTGAGCCTATTTTTGGTAATTCACCATTGGTGTTTATTGGATTTCCTCCTAATGTAATATTTGCCATTTGATTATTTTTTTAAGTGTCAAAAGTAGTAAAAATAATTAGGAGTTGTGTCTACCTATTTATCATTTTTAGATTTATCGCTAAAGGAAAAAGTTAACTGCTAAAATTTGGTTTATTATATTTTATTATCGTAATATTGCAATATACAAATATATGATGTTATGGGGGCTTCAAAATCAGAATCGTTTTCAATAGCAAACAACGAAATAGCTTCAATTTTTAAAGCATTATCACATCCAGCACGAATTGCAATTATAGATTATTTATTAACTGTAGATAGTTGTATTTGTGGTGATATAGTTAATGAATTGCCATTAGCACAGCCAACTATTTCTCAGCATTTGGCAGTACTTAAAAATGCAAATATTATCAAGGGAAATATTGAAGGAACAGCGATTTGTTATTGTATCAATCCAGAAACTATTGCTAAAATTGTTAGTCATTTTGGTGCTATTACAACCCAACTAAAGAAAAAATGTTGTTAAAAGTGGAAGCGGGAATTGATGGTTTGAAGATGGGATCTGAGTGGCGAGAAAAAGCCATCTCTTGTGAACCAAATTCAGGTTGTTGTTAAAATTGAATTTAATAATTAAAAATAATATTTATTTTATGTTTGAACCATTGTCAAAAACTGTTGGAACTGTCTCTAAAATTTCAGTTTCATCCGACCGCAAAGAAATATTAAAACCTTTGATAGATTATATTCAGAATAAAGTTGATAATCAACTAGAAATTCGTTTAAACTTTATCTGCACTCACAACTCCAGAAGAAGCCATTTATCACAAATTTGGTCACAAGCTTTGGCTTTTCATTTTGATATTAAAAATGTCTATTGTTATTCGGGAGGAACAGAAGCAACCGCTATGTTTCTAAAAGTAGCCGAGACTTTATCCAAACAAGGATTTCAAATCCAAAAACTGTCTGAAAACTCGAATCCTGTTTATGCAATTACGTTTTCCGAAAATCAGTATCCTGTAATTTGTTTTTCCAAAACTTTTGATGACACATTCAATCCAAAGTCAGGTTTTGCAGCCATAATGACGTGTTCCTCAGCCGATGAAGGTTGTCCTTTTATTGCTGGTGCCGAAAAACGTTTCCCTATTCGTTATGATGATCCCAAAGCTTTTGACGGAACCGATTTGATGAATGCCAAATATGCCGAGCGAAGTATAGAAATAGCCAGTGAGATGTATTATGTTTTCTCTAAAATAAAGAAGTAATTGTATGAAAAAAAGATTAGGATTTTTAGACCGATTTTTAACCCTTTGGATATTTCTTGCCATGTTACTAGGTGTGGGAATTGGTTATTTTATTCCCAATGCAGATGATTTTATAAATTCTTTTTCATCAGGAACAACTAATGTTCCTTTGGCAATAGGATTAATTTTGATGATGTATCCGCCATTAATAAAAATTGACTTTTCTAAAATTGCAAAAATGTTTGAGAAGCCAAAACTACTAACAGCTTCATTTATTATTACTTGGCTTGTGGGTCCGTTTTTAATGTTTGTATTGGCAACTTTCTTTTTGAAAGACAATCCAGAATATATGACAGGACTAATTATAATAGGTATTGCACCTTGTATTGCTATGGTGATTGTATGGAACGAATTGGCCGAAGGAAATAGAGAATTAACTGCAGGATTAATTGGGATTAATAGCTTATTGCAGGTTTTCTTTTTTAGTTTGTATGCTTATTTTTATTTAGAAATCATGTTACCTTTGTATGGGATAAAAGGGTTAGAGTTAAATATCACCATAGCCGAAATAGCCAAAACTGTTGGGATTTACCTTGGTATTCCTTTTGTGCTGGCTGTAATCAGTCGTTATTCGATTAAGAAATTTATTGGTGATAAATGGTTTAATCAATCTTTTATTCCGTTTGTTTCGCCAATCACTTTGATTGCCTTGCTTTTTACGATAGTAGTAATGTTTAGTTTAAAAGGCGAAATGATAGTCGATTTACCAATGGATGTTTTGAGAATTGCCATTCCACTAGTTATATTTTTTTCCATTATGTTTTTCTTGATGTTTTTTGTGTCCAAGAAAATTGGCGCTAATTATCGTGATGCGGTTGCTTTGTCCTTTACAGCTTCGGGAAATAATTTTGAATTGGCCATAGCGGTTTCGATAGGTGTTTTTGGGATCAATAGCGGACAAGCTTTTGCTGGCGTCATAGGACCATTGGTAGAGGTTCCTGCTTTAATTATTTTGGTAAATGTTGCCTTTTGGTTGCGAAAGAAATACTTTAAAGTATAAAAAAAGTCCTAATTAATTAGGACTTTTTTAGTTGTATATTGCTTGTAAATTTACACGTGCAAAGCTCTGTTATCTGTCGCAGCTAAGGCAGCTTCTTTAATAGCCTCAGCAAAAGTTGGATGCGCATGTGACATTCTCGAAATATCTTCGGCTGATGCTCTAAATTCCATTGCGGTTACGGCTTCTGCAATTAAATCAGCACAACGGGCTCCAATCATGTGAACGCCTAATACTTCATCTGTTGTTGCATCGGCTAGTATTTTTACAAAACCATCTGTATCTCCACCAGCACGCGCCCTTCCTAAGGCTTTGAAAGGAAAACTTCCTGCTTTGTAGGCAATACCAGCTTCTTTTAATTGCTCTTCTGTTTTACCAACTGCAGCAACTTCTGGCCATGTGTAAACTACACCTGGTATTAAATTATAGTCGATATGTGGTTTTTGACCTGCTATAATTTCGGCTACCATGACACCTTCTTCTTCTGCTTTATGAGCTAGCATGGCACCACGAACTACATCGCCAATGGCGTAAATGTTTGGTATATTAGTTTGTAAATGGTTGTTTACTTCTACCATGCCTCGGTCAGTAATTGTAACTCCTGCTTTATCGGCGTTCAATCCATCAGTGTAAGGACGACGACCAACCGATACTAAGGCATAATCACCTTCAAGACTGATGGTTTCTCCTTTTGTATTTTCAGCTTCAACAGTTACTGAATTTCCTTTTCTTACTACCGATTTCACTTTATGTGAGGTATAGAATTTCATTCCTTGTTTCTTGAAAACTTTGGTTAATTCTTTTGACAAACTAGAATCCATTCCAGGAATAATTCGGTCCATGAATTCCACTACCGATACTTGTGCACCCAATCTTAAATAGACTTGTCCTAATTCAATCCCAATAACACCTCCACCAATAATTACTAAATGTTTAGGAACTTCAGGCAATTTCAAGGCTTCTGTAGAAGTGATAATTCTTTCTTTATCTAGTTTTATAAATGGCAAATTCGAAGGTTTAGAACCCGTAGCTATAATAATGTTTTTTCCTTCTATGGTTTCTGAAGTACCATCGGCTTTAGCGATTGCTACATGTGTTGCATCTACAAATGAGCCCAAACCATTATAAACAGTAACATTATTTTTATCCATTAAAAATTTAACCCCACCACTAGTTTGGTCAACCACTGCTTGTTTACGAGCAATCATTTTTTCTAAATTCACTTTTACTTCGCCAGTAACTTCTATACCATGGTCAGCAAAGTGTTGTAGTTCTTCATAATGATGGGAAGAAGCCAATAATGCTTTTGAAGGAATGCAACCTACATTTAGGCAAGTACCTCCTAAAGTAGAATATTTTTCAATGATAGCCGTTTTGAAACCTAATTGAGCACAACGAATAGCTGAAACATATCCGCCTGGACCCGAACCTATAATGACAACGTCAAATGAACTCATAGTATTGTTAGTGATTAATTGTAAGTAGTTTTTATTTTTTGCGTCACAAAATTACAGTTTTTATTTTACTTAAAAACGAAATAATTAACTTAAAAAAGCATCATTCTTTTCTTATCAAGAACTTCCTTTTTTCTAATATTTTGTATTAAATAAATAGATTTTATAAGTTAATTTAACCTTTTTATTAGTTTACTAATATCAAACAAAAATATAATTACGTATGTTTATATTTAGATTTTAAATTGTAACCTAGGTTTTTATTTTTTATTAGGTGTATTTAAAAACTTTCTATTCCCAAGTAAAATTAATAAATTTAGGTAGACTAATATTAACATCTAGCCAAATGGTTTGGTGCCAAAAGTTGGTATAAAGAAAAATTGGTGTATCCGCTTTGCACACTTATCAGTTGCGTAGCTTTATACTGGATTATAGACAGAATTTTATTGCTATAAATGAACTAGCTAGTGTTTAAGATATGCTTCTAGTTTTTCTTTAATGTTGTTCAATGGCGTTGCAATAGCATTTATGTACTGAAAATTACCTTCGCGCTTGTTATCAATAGAAAGCTGAATAGGGCAGGCTTCACTTTGAATGGCATTGACTTTAAAACAATTACTCGCCTTGTTATACACCAAATAGGGCGCACCCGAAGAACCAAATCTAAAATACCCTTTAATTAAATAGCGCAATCCTTCAAGTGTGTAATTGCCGCCAATAGGTTCTTGAAAAATACTAAAATGCTCTGTAAATCCTTCTATTTGGGCTTTGTTCAGTAGTTTTCCTACTTCGCTTGTGGGCGAACTTTGCAAACAATAATAGTGTTTTTGTTCATCGCTTTCAATGGTATAATCAATACCTATACTTGGCATAGCATCTATCACCGCTTGTGGAGTATTTATTATTTTATATAACGCAATATCATCCGAATAAAAAGCTTCTACCAAGGCTACTTCTATTAAAAAAGTATGTCGGTTGATGGCAGGTTCCGCAAAAGCAGTATTGGGAGTGAAATGAGCTGAAAGGCCAGCATCATTATAAAAAATATTATCCTTGAATTGCAGTATCAAATAGGGCTGACAACTATTATTTTCCATTAGTGTCAACCAGCGCGTATCAAAGTTGATTTGCTTTAAAATAGTTACAACCAGTTGGTAATCATTAGGATTTGAGCTATTCCAATACCGTTTATTAGTAGTAACATCAAGCGGAAAACACGTTTCAAACAATTGTGCTTGTACCGAGTTTAAATAGGGCAGGATGGCTGTTTCATAAAGGCTTTGCGCTATAGATTTAAAGATTTTAGCCTCTGCTTTTAAGTTGTGCGCCACTGATAGGATATAGCCATTTCCGATATGAAAGGCACAAATATTATTTTCAAAATGGCGGCGTTGTGGGTCGTTGCTATTTTGTATCCACATGATGCGAAACAATGGGGAGGTTTGTTCGTGTGTGAGTTCTAATTGTTTGGCTAGCATTTGGTTGGGTGTCATTAGCAAAAAAATAAATCAGGCTTTTGGTTTTTCAGTGTTCTATGGTTTTGTTTTGGTTTTTCCTGTGCTTCGAAGTTTTGGTTAAGATAAAAATTCTTGCGAAACGTAAATGTGAATTTATTACAAAATTCGCAATCTTACCAAAAGCCTGTTAGAACAAGCCTTTATTTTTATGTTTAATTTAATGCCTTGTTAATGAAATTATTGACAACTTTTGAGCATTTAGTTGCACCGTCTGTGTGCATATGGTCAGCATCAAAAAAATCTTCATTTGTGAATCGTTTATCTTTGAATAAATTGAGATAACTTACATTATAATTTTTTTTAGCTATGTTGTTACAAGTTTCTTGTATTTTTTTTAGTTTAACTTGATTGACTCCTTCGGAAAAATAACTTGAAACAGGCATATTCAATACTACTACCTTTATACCTCTCTTTTTGCAAGTAGCTATTATTGATTGAATCCTAACTATATTATCATCAAAATTCATTAAATTGTCTTCTATATTTTTTACTCTTTGTAAAGCATCTTTCTTTAGCAATGGTGCTTTTTTTGCTTTTGTATAGTTTATACCAAATCCATTTTCATCACAATTGACTATTGTTCCGTCATTTAAGTATCTTAAAACGAGTTTAGCAGTAGCATTAAAACTTCTCGTTGAGGATAAAAAATATTTTGTACAATCGTATTTTTTAATTGATGGAACTTCTAAATTCATGTAAGTTTGATAATAATATTTTCTCCAATTATTTTCTTCGGTGTCCACTATTTCGCTCAAACTGGTATATTCTATGTGCAAAACAACACATTTGATAGTTTTGAAATGGTCTATGTAATTATCAAACAAAATTTTATCAAAATAAAGCGTCTGACTAACATGAGCCAAATTATAAGTTGGTTTGTCAAAATATTTGGGATTTAAACCGTAAAAAGTGTGAGAATTTCCAAAAATTAAAACCTCTGTGTTTTCATATTTTTTTGGTAAAGTGGCATACTTTACAGAATAGTCATTTGGAACAAATCTATAAAATAATTCCAATGCGATAAATACCAAAAATAAGGGTAATAGATACAGCAACACTTTTTTTATTAATGTATTCATCTAAAATAGAAAATATAAAAATTGATAATCTTTGCCGTAAAAATAGAACATTAGTAGCGTCAAAACTGAATAAAATGTATTCTTCTATGATTTTCAACCAAATAGTATACATTACTTCGTCCTTTCGCTTCGCTCGATTGCACCCGAGCACAGCGAACTAACGAAGTAAATCCGCGCTATCGAGGTTTAGTTTATTTCAATTTTCTTTTTTTTGGATTTTGTCTATTTGAGAAAAAAGAAATAATTTCAATTTGATTATTCTTAACTCTATAATACATTGTATTGTGAGATAAAATTATAGCTCGACGAATATCCTTTTTAATTTCAGAAACTTGAAATAATTCTGGATTTTGAGAAATCAATTTTAAAGTTTCTTCAATATTTAAGGTTAAAATTTGAAGCTCTTTCTCTGTCCAATTTTCTTCTAAATATTCAATGGTGTTTTTTAATTCTTTAAGAGCAAAATCTGTCCAAAGAATTTTATAGCCATTTTTCATAAAGCTTTCTGGCGTTTGAGTGAGGATTTAGTTTACCAGCATCTGCGTCTAGTAATCCTTTTTCAATGGATTCTTTTTCACTTTCAGATATTGAATTCCACCAATCTTTACTTTCCTTTTTTCTCAAATCCATAATTTTCTCAATTATGGTGGAGTCTTCAATAGTAGAAAGCCATTGGATTAATTCCAATTTTTTGTTTAATATGTTTAATTCAATATTCATAACTCAAAGATTTAGCAATTCAAAAGTACAAATATATTTGTAATGTCTTTCACTGCTTACGTTAAAACTATCTCATAACGTCAGACTTTTAAAAACCCCAGCTCCGCAAATCCTCTCGCCTTTGCGGCCTATTGTAAACTTACTATCTTTATTAATACACATTGTAACCTTTTCTTATTTTTTATGTTACCTCGAAGTCAGTAAACTTTGCGAAGCCATGTTTTATCCTAACTGTTTCCGTTTTTTCTTTTGCTATTCGTTTTTTTTATGGCAAGGAAACCACCCATAAAACCACTCATTAAACCACTAATGCCATTGCCTAATGCGTTTGCAAAAACCGTTTCAGGCATGGGCAATATATAATAATTAATTACCATGGAAACCACTAAACCGCCAATACCTCCAATTAGCCCGGCTTTTAAACTTTCTTTATTTATCATATCTTGTTTTTTAGTTTTAATTTTAAATCTTGAATTTCTGCATTTTTATCTTTAACCTCCATTTTAAAATATTTTAAACTTGTAAACAAGTAAATAAGAACCAATATATGTCTAATATCTATTGAATTAAATTCATTCAAGAAGTCGAATTTACTTAAAATCCATAAAACGCCAAATAATATAATTGAAACTGTAGAAATTATTTTTAATGTCTTTTTCATTTCATTTTTTTTTATCCCACCTACTCTTTGTTACAGTTTTCGGTTGCCCTGTTTTTTCATTAATTTGGAGTTGGTAACCCCAATAGCGAGGTTATTTACTCCTCTGATGTTTACCACTTTTTTTAAGAAATAAACTTTTTAAAAATATAGCATTGTCAACTAATTCTATTTAATCTAGAATAAAAAATGAATTAATACAGGTTAAAAAATAACAAGTATAAAAGGACCAGAGTGGGAGTAGGAAGGTGCTATAGTAATTGGTGTTTTGAGTAGTTAAGAATTTTGGGAGGGATTTATAGGTGGCGGAATAACTATTCCCAAAACCAAAAACCCCTTCGTTTTTTTTAAAACGAAGGGGTTTATTATGAGTAGTTGAAGAGGGTTGGTTAACTATTTGTAACCAACGGTATAGTATTTATTCCTTGATAAACTTTCTAACCAACGTGGAATCTCCAGAAACGGCTTGTATAATATACATTCCGCTGGTTAATTGTTGCACCTCAACTTGATTGGTGTTTGTAGTTTGTGTTACAACAATTTTTCCGGTAAGGTCTGTAATAGTAATTTTAT
>NZ_JBMOGV010000045.1:0-17851 GCF_049318185.1 Flavobacterium sp.
CCCAATGAGATTTTAATTATCGATGGTTCAACAAATAACGAAACAGAAGCAATTTTAGAAAATAATAAATTTCAAAATCTGCAATATTTTAAAGTTCCGAACGAGCATAGGGGTTTAACCAAACAAAGAAATTATGGAATTGCTAGAGTTGGAGATATTACAGATGTAATTTGTTTTCTTGATGATGATACTTTTTTAGAACCAACTTATTTTGAGGAATTAATTAAAACCTATGTGATATTTCCTCATGCTCTAGGTGTTGGAGGATATATAACTAATGAGGTTTCTTGGGAAAAAGTTTCTGATAATTATATTCCAACCATTAGAGAATTTTTTTATGATGGTTGGAGAAAAAAAGATGGTTCTCGATTTGTATTACGAAAAAAGTTAGGTTTGGATACAAATGTTAAACCAGGTTTTATGCCAGAGTTTTCAAATGGTAGAAGTATTGGTTGCCTACCACCATCAGGAAAAATTTATGAAGTAGAGCAATTTATGGGTGGTGTTGCTTCTTATAAAAAAAATGTGTTTAAGAGTTTTAGTTTTTCTACATATTTTGAAGGCTATGGTTTGTATGAAGATGCTGATTTTACGCTTCGATTATCAAAAACCGGCAAACTATATGTCAATACCAATGCCCAATTAGGGCATTTTCATGATCAGTCGGGAAGACCTAATAAATATCAATATGGAAAAATGGTTGTTAGAAATGGTTGGTATGTATGGAGAGTGAAATACCCAAATCCTTCATTAAAAGCTAAATTTAAATGGAATATAATAGTTATATTATTGACATTTATAAGATTTAGCAATATATTTACAACAGACAAAAGAATGGAATCGTTTACCGAATTTATTGGAAGAACAGTAGGTTGGTTTTCATTACTCGTTAATAAACCGCTCTAGATAAAAATGAATACACACTATAAAATTATAGAAAGCAACAAAAAACAAGTTGAATTTTATAATCAAAAAAGCGTTACAAAGAATTTGCCGACAAGAATTTGGTATTATTTTCGGGAACAAACGCTAAAAAAAATACGAAAAGATATTGGAATTTTAAACGAATCGTATGACATTCATAAGGTTTGGTTTGGTGATTTGTCAGGTAAGAAAGTTTTAGATTTAGGCTGTTACGAGGGTAATTATTGGAGCCTATATTTAGCGGAGCACAGTAAAGAATATATAGCCTTAGATTTGAGCGATGTTGCTATTAAAAAGTTGGCTGCTAGAATACAACTTCACCCAAATGCTCAAGCAATTGCAGCTGATTTTCTTTCAGAAGAATTTGTAGAAAAAGATTTCGATATGATTTATGCCTATGGGGTTTTACATCATTTTCAAAACACAGATGTCTTGATTGACAAACTCAATGAAAAATTAGCTCCGGATGGTGTAATTATAAGTTATGACCCGCTGGAAACGAGTTTGCCAATAAAAATCATGCGTATGCTTTATCGCCCGTTTCAATCTGATGCAGCTTGGGAATGGCCTTTTAAAAGAAAAACATTTTATCAGTTTCAAAAATCATTTACAATTGTAGAAAGAAGAGGCATTTTAGGAAAATCTAAATGGGTTGCGTTATTGAATTTTATGCCACTATCAGAAGAGAAGAAAAAAAGAATTGGGCAAAAATGGTATATGGAAGACTGGGAGCAGTCCAAAAAATCAGACAAAGTATTGTTTCGTTGTATGCATTTAACGATGCTGCTGAAAAAAAAATAGCCATTAATTTATTTTAATAATGAATCATAAACTTAAAACAACTATTTTTAAATGTCTTTCTATTTTACCTGATTCATTGGGCTTTTATCTTTATCATAAAATGCAAAATTTATCGCAATCAGACTCATTGGAATATAAAATTGATTCCACAAAACAATCCTTTGAGACAATTCTTAGAATTCTTACCAAAAATAATATTGAATTAGAAAACAAAAACATTAGTGAAATAGGTTCTGGATGGTTACCTACTCTTCCCTATTTTTTTAAGTTTGTATCCAAAGCAAAAAAAATAGATACATTCGACATCAATAAGCATTATAATGCCTCAGAAATTTTAAAATTAAATGCTTTATTTTCTGAAACCTATTCCATACCAAATAACCTCTTTAGTGGAAAATTTCAATTGCCTCCAGCAATACATTATTTTTCAAAAACGAATATAAGTGACGTAGACTTAACTAATACGGATTTAATAATTTCTAGGTTTGTACTTGAACATATTTCACCAGAAAACATCAATGTAATGCATCAATCATTCGTTAAACAACTAAAAAAAGGAAGTTATATACTTCATTTAATTTCACCAAGTGATCATAGAGCTTACACCGATAGTTCCATTTCATTATATGATTTTCTTAAATACAGCCAAAACGAGTGGGAGGCTATTCAAACAAAATTCGATTATCATAATCGACTACGTTTGCCACAATATTTAAAACTCTTTGAGAAAGAATTTGAAATTGTATTCGTCGAATTTGAAAGTTGTAAAGTTGGTAGTGAAGCTTATCATAAATTTAAAAAATTACAAATAAATGAAGCATTCATTCATTATTCTGACGAAGAATTAACAGCTGGCAGTATCAATATTTTATTAAAAGTGAATTAAAAAATGACTTTTACCATAATTACACACGTTCCACATATCGAATCGCAAAATCAATATTTTGCTTACTCGCCTTATGTTCGTGAAATGAATATTTGGTCAAAATATGTTGATAATATGACAATTGTTGCTCCATTATCAAACACAAATAAAACAGAAATTGACAGTTATTATGAATGTCATAATATTAAATTTATTGTAATCGATAATTTTGATATTTTAAGTATAAAAGCTCTTTTTAAATCCCTTTTGAAAATCCCAAAAATGAGCTGGCAAATATACAAAGCCATGAAAAATGCTGATCATATTCATTTGCGTTGCCCAGGAAATATTGGATTATTGGGATGCCTGGTTCAAATTCTCTTTCCTTCTACACCCAAAACAGCCAAGTATGCTGGAAACTGGGATCCAACATCAAGACAACCTGTAACTTATCGTTTTCAAAAATGGATTTTGAGTAATACGTTTTTAACCAAAAATATGCAGGTTTTGGTTTATGGTGAATGGGATAACAGTACTAAAAATATCAAATCTTTTTTTACAGCGAGTTATTTTGAAAAGGATAAGATTGATATAACACTTAGAAAATTAGAAGGCAAAATATCATTTGTCTTCGTTGGTTCGCTTTCAAATGGTAAGCAACCTTTGTATGCAATTCAACTGGTTGAGCAATTATTCAAGAAAGGGAAAGATGTTCAATTAACTCTTTATGGAGAAGGAAATGAAAAAGCCATGCTTGAGAATTATATTTTTATTAATCAATTGGATAGTTTTGTTTTCCTAAAAGGAAATCAAAATCAAGAAACAATTAAGAGAGCTTATTCAGAAAATCATTTTGTAATTTTACCCTCGTTGAGTGAAGGTTGGCCAAAAGTTGTTGCCGAGGGCATGTTTTGGGGTTGTTTGCCACTAGCTACAAAAGTTTCATGTGTTCCACATATGTTAGCTAATGGAGAAAGAGGAATGCTTTTAGCACTTACACTGCAAGATGATTTAGACACTATTCTTTCGCTTCTAAATACTAATGACTTGTATCAAAACAAAGTTAATAAGGCTATTACTTGGTCCAGAAAATATACTTTAGATGTTTTTGAAGATGAAATAAAACTACTATTGCAATCATGAGAATTGTTCAAGTTATAGATTCGTTAGAAATTGGTGGCGCCGAAAAAATGGCTGTTAATTATGCAAATGCACTTTTAACTAAAATTGAATTTTCTGGATTGGTTGCAACTAGAGCTGAAGGAAATTTAAAAAATCAATTGAATGAAAAAGTATCCTATCTTTTTTTAAATAGAAAAAGAATTATTGATTTCGCTGCTGTTTTAAGATTAAGAAAATATTGTAAAGAAAACAATATTGATTTTATTCAAGCTCATGGCACTTCTTATTTTTTTTCAGTTTTGCTAAAAATTGTTTATCCAAAAGTTAAAATAGTGTGGCATGAACATTTTGGCGCTCGACTTAGAGAAGATGTTAACAAAAATACTTTGTTATTGTTTTGTTCCTATTTTTTCAAAGGAATTATTGTTGTAAATACATCATTGGAAGAATGGTGCAAATTAAACTTGAGGTGTAATACTATTATATTATTAAATAATTTTACACTTAATAAACTAGAAATTCCTAGCACTATTTTAAAAGGAATAGAAAAGAAAAGGATAGTTTGTTTAGCTAATTTAAAATATCCAAAAAACCATAGTTTTCTTGTTGAAATAGCAAGTAAAATACTTAAAGAGTATCCCGATTGGTCGTTTCATTTAATAGGTAAAGATTTTCTGGACGATTATTCTAATCAATTAAAAGCACAAATAGCTGATTATAAGTTAAATGGCTCTGTTTTCATATATGGGTCAAAAAATGATATTTTTCATATCTTAAAACAATCTGATATAGCTGTTTTGACTTCTACATCGGAAGGTATGCCAGTTTCAGTGATAGAATATGGATTGATGAAAATGCCTGTTGTTTTGACAAAAGTGGGCGAAATACCATTTATTATTAAAGACGGAATTGAAGGTTTTCTGGTAGATGTAAATGATGTCGATTTATTTTATGAAAAGTTAATTAAGTACATTCAAGATGAAGATTTGCGAGTTCAAATGGGGGATTCTTTACATCAAACTATTATTAAGAACCATTCCGAAAAAGGCATTATTACTAACTTTTTAAATTGGTTATCAGACCTTTAATATGAAAGAAAGAAAATATATTACTTTGATTCTTTTGCATGCTTTGATTGGTATTATTTTATACTTTTTTAACTCTCTTTCTATTGTATATGCAATTTGTATTCCTGCCATTGGGTTGTATTATATAATGAAAAATCAAAATAAGAATAATGAAGTTTTATTCGTTTCGGCCTATATAGTTGGGAGTGAGGTTTTTTTAAGGATGACAGGAGGAAGTTTGCTCTATGAATCTGCAAAATATGAGGTGATGATTTTTTTAGCTTTGGGTATGTTCTATAGTGGATTTTCAAAAAATGCTATACCCTATTGGATCTATTTATTACTGCTCCTGCCAGGAGTATTCATTGCTGTTGAAACATTAAATTTGGAAACTAATTTAAGAAAAGCAATTGCCTTTAATATTTCCGGCCCAATTTGTCTTGGCATAGCATCAATCTATTGTTATAATAGAAAAATTTTATTGTCTCAACTTAGCAATATCTTGTTAACATTAGCTTTACCAGTTTTTTCAACTACAATTTATTTAATTTTATATGCTCCAAATTTAAAAGATGTATTAATGGGAACAGGTTCTAATATGGAAACATCAGGAGGATTTGGTCCCAATCAAGTAGCTACCGTTTTAGGTATAGGTATGTTTATTTTTTTTTCTAGGTTACTTTTAGAATCAAAAACAAAATTATTAATTATTGTCAACTTAGTGGTTCTTTTTAATATTACTTATAGAGGATTTGTAACATTTTCAAGAGGTGGAATGTTAACAGGTTTTATAATAATAATTTTATTGTTAGTCTATGTATATTTCAATGTTAAGACCTATAAAAAGATTAAGTTATTAGGTTTTTTTAGTTTTATGATTGTTGCATTAATATTTACATGGCTTTATACCTCTAATCAAACAGGAGGATTAATTGATAAGCGTTATTCAAATCAAGATGCAGCAGGTAGGGTAAAAGAAACTAATTTGACTGGAAGAGAAGAAATATGGGATAGTGAAATAGCCGATTTTATTGATCATCCAGTTTTTGGAATAGGTGTAGGCAAAGCATTAGAAGTCAGGCAAGAAAAATATGGGGGAGTAATCATAGCCTCTCATAGTGAAGTATCAAGAACAATTGCAGAACATGGTACATTGGGAATTATTGCTTTGTTAATTGTGCTTTTTACCCCATTTTTTTTAAACTTAAATAATAAACAACATATTTATATGATTTCGTTATTACTCTTTTGGTTACTAACGATTAGTCATTCTGCCATGAGAATTGCAGCACCAGCTTTTATATATTCTTTAACTCTTTTAAAAGTCTTTATACAGGAAGAGCCCTCTATTCCTAAAGTATAAACTATTCATCAGGAATATACCCTTACTAAGATAATAGTTAGTAAAATTTAGTAACTTGCATCTTCAAAAAAAGCACTATTTATTTTACCATGAATAAATTCAAAACAATACATTTTGAAGTTTCAGAAAGAAAAATTCTTCTAAGGGTTTTTGATATTATTTCTGTTTTGAGCTCCCTATACTTTGTTGGAATTGTTTTTAATTTTAATTATTTTAATATTTCAATTACCAATTTTAATTGGACAATTGTTTTAGTTGTTTACTTAAGTTTTATTGGTTCCGTATTTGAAATGTATAATTTACAGGTTGCTAGTAATCAATATCAAGTTATAAAAAGTGTTATTCTTACTTCTTCTACAACAGTGTTGTTTTATTTATTAACACCTTATTTAACTCCAGTTTTACCTACAAATCGTATACAAATCGTATTTTTTTTCATAGCTATATTCGTTGCTTTATTCAGTTGGCGAATGATTTATGTTCGTTTTTTTGTATCGAGTAGGTTTTCAAAAAAAGTAATTTTAATATGCGATCAAGAACAAGTTACAGCGTTAAAAAATGGATTAGAGAGTGCTGATCCTCATTATCGTGTAATGGGTTTTGTGAATTCAGATCAAATAAATTTAAGTGATGTAAACTCATCTAAAATTATAAATATATCAATTGATAATTTAGAAACCTATGTTAAGAAACATTCTATTTCAGAGATAGTGATAGCTTCTCAAAATACAGATGGAATAACAGTAAATCTATATAATCAACTTATCCATTTATTAGAGAATGGTTATATTATACGTGAGTACACACAAGTTTATGAATCTGTTACACAGCGAATACCTGTACAATATTTTTCAAGAGATTTTTACCGGTATTTTCCATTTAGCAGAAGTAATCAAAATCATTTTTATAAAATTATTTTTAGATTTTCGGAAATTATAATTTCAATAATTGGATTGTTTATAGGGCTATTGTTAGTTCCTATAGTTACTATTGGAAATGTTTTTGGTAACCGCGGTAGATTACTTTACACACAAGAAAGAGTAGGTAAGAATGGTGAAATATTTAATATTCTCAAATTTAGAACGATGATTCTAAATGCTGAGAAAGAAGGTGCCGTTTTTGCCTCTTCAAACGATTCACGAGTTACGTCATTTGGAAAAATATTGAGAAAGTCAAGAATTGATGAATTTCCACAATTTTATAATATTTTAAAAGGTGAAATGGCTGTTATTGGGCCCAGACCAGAACGACCTGTTTTTGTTAATGAAATTGCAGAAGTTATGCCTTTTTATCAAACTCGTCATGTTATTAAACCTGGTTTAACGGGTTGGGCACAAGTGAACTATGCTTATGGGGAAACTATAGAAGATAGTTTGATAAAACTACAATATGATTTATATTATATCAAACATAGAAGTCTTTTTCTAGACTTTAATATCATGTTTAAAACCCTCAGTACTGTTTTATTTTATCGTGGTCAATAATTCTTGATTACTTCTTCGCATAAAATAATAAAGTAGTACTCCTGAGCAGGTAATCATTGGCAAGAACATCAATAAATTTGGTTTATTTAATAAAACAATCAACATTATTACTAAACAAAAAAGACATATCAAAGCCATTCGTTTTACCCAAATATAATTTTTTTGCCAATAGAAAATAATCAAAATTAATAACAGAGGATTGAAGAGTAAAATATTATAGTTATAGGTAACTTCTTCATGTAAAGAATATAATCCTATGGTTGATAGGAACAATCCCAAAAATCCAAGCATCATAAAAAAGGAAAGGTATAACCAGACTTTCCTACTAATAAAAATTAAAAATAGGGCTAAACAAAAAGTATAAAAATTATTCCAAAGCGATTTTTCTTTGTTTTCTATACTAGCTTTTAAAATAGTTTTTGGTTCTTCAGCAAAAAGTTTGCCATTATATTTTGTAACCCTTAGACTTTCCATGAATTGATTTGGCAAAAATAGTTTTACACCATTTTCATCTACTTTTTTCCCAAAAATGATATTGATGCCAAGATTTTCATAAAAATGATTTTCTAAATAAGGAAATAAAATCTCTCTGTAAGATTCATTCTGTTCAGTTGTTTTTACCAAACAGTCTTTATTTACTATTTGATTGACTTTATCAACAACCATATTAGTACAGTTTCTATCTATGAATTTATAAGTGTAGAATTTATCATCAGAAAGCAAGCTTTTATTTAATGCGTCAAAAAGCTGTTGCTTTTGTAGCATCGTTAAGTCAAGTTTTTGTTCATAGATTGCTCTGTTTTCAAGCGTATATTCATAATAAAATTCATTGAAAGAATAGGCAGAAACAAAGTATTTTAAATCACCTTTAATGAATTTCAGATAAAATCTTTCCGTTTTAAAATCAAAAGTACCATAGTTATAAACCACATCTAGTGCATTGGCTTCATCTTTAATTCTAATAGCAGTATGACCAAAAAGAGAATACAACTCATCACCTTTTTCACAAGTAAGAATACTAATTTTTGCCGTTTTAGCCAAAGGCATTTGACCATAAATAAATGAGAATTGCAGTAAAAAAAACAGCAGTAGTAAGTAGGAAGTTTTACTTTTAAACATAGTTTTATCTAAATTTTATTTGAAAACACTTAAATCTACTTTGACCGAAAATATGTTTGAGTATAATGCTGCACTTTGGTCTCCTAAATCTGTCAGAGCATAGTCAATTTGAATCCCTTTATATTTAAAGCCTAAACCAATATTAGGTTGAAAATTCACTTTTTTAGAACCATCAATTTGTTCCACATTTTGAAAATTTCCAACGCCAGCTCTAAGAAAAACTATATCCGTGTAACCAAATTCAAAACCTAAAGCTGGATCAATACTCAATCCTTCGGAAGCCAATATTGCATTAGTTCTGGCAAATTGCATATTTATATTAAACGACGTTAATAAGGTATAATCGTAATCGATTTCAAATTTCCGAGCCATTCCAAATTGTGCTTTAGGTAAGGTAATTTCAGTGCTTTCAGGCAAATCTTGATTTTGTCCTACAACGGCACCACTTATTTCTTGGTATTTGTCTTCGTCAATAGACCAAACATTATAAGTGGTAGTGATATCGCGAAGCATCAAGCCATAATGCCAATTATTCTTGTCATATTGAAAGCCCATATCAAAACCAAATCCCCAAGAATTAGCAAATTCTCCTATCACTCTTCGAATTACTTTTGTATTTACTCCATATTGAAAGCCACTAAATTTCATTTTTCTGGCATAGGAAAAAGTCAATCCATAATCTGCTGTTGAGAAAAGACTTATTCTATTGTAATCAATATTACCTTCATTATCAATTAATTGTGTGGTGTTTAAAATATCATCAACTCCAAAACGAATTAATGATATTCCCCATGCACTTTGATCATCAATCTTTTTAGCATAAGCCGCATAATCGTATTGGGCAATATTTGCAAAATAACTAGCATGCATTAATGACACTTCGCTATCCTCTATTTTTAATAAACCTGCGGGATTCCAATAGCCCGAATTTACATCATCACTATATGCAGTAACTGCATTTGACATTCCCAAAGCGGCAGCATCAACTCCAATATTCATAAATTCATTAGAATATTTCCTAACTGATTGAGCATAAGTGATTATACTGAATAGTAGTAGAATAGCAATTGTTTTTTTCAAGGCAATTTTTCTTTTTACAAATATCAAATAAAAATCTCTATAACAAAACGTAGAAAGCTTTAACTTATTGTATTAAATTTGCATTTCTTTAAAAATAGTAAACAATTAGATATGAATATCAAAGCACAGATTCCAAATTTATTTACGATGCTAAATTTATTTTGTGGTTGCGCGGCTTTGGTAATGGTAGCAGATTATAAATTTGATTTTGCTTTTTACTTTGTTTGTTTGGGTATTTTCTTTGATTTTTTTGATGGTTTTTTTGCCCGAAAGTTTAATGTAGCTGGACCATTGGGAGTTCAATTGGATTCTTTAGCAGATATGGTTACCAGCGGCGTTGTTCCTGGTTATGTGATGTTTAAAATGATGTCAGATTCTAACTGTTTTGGGATTCAAAGCTATTTTCCTTATTTGGGATTTGTAATAACTCTTGGTGCTTGTTATCGTTTGGCTAAATTTAATATTGATGAAAGACAATCAGTTTCTTTTATTGGACTACCAACACCAGCTAATGCTTTGTTAATAACAAGTTTACCACTTGTTGCTGATTATTTTCATAGTGAAGTTGCTATGGACTTTTCATATATTAAATGGTTTTTGATTGCTTTGACTTTATTAAGCGCATACATCATGAACGCCGAAATTCCTTTATTTTCCTTGAAGTTTAAGAATTTTAGTTTTACTAAATACAAACTGCAAATTTTATTTTTGTTAGTTGCTGTATTTATGCTTTTTACACTTCGGATATTGGCTGTTCCGTTGCTTATTATAATTTATGTTTTATTATCTATTGTCAATAATATAGTAAACAAAAAAGCTTCCATTTAGGAAGCTTTTTTGTTTTTTAAAACTCTAATTTCTTTTTACGCAATTCAAAGTTTTGTCCAAGATACACTTTTCTCACCATTTCATCTTCGGCTAATTCTTCTGGAATTCCAGCTTTTAGAATTCCACCTTCAAACATCAAGTAGGTTTTATCAGTTATTGCTAAGGTTTCTTGAACGTTGTGGTCAGTTATTAAAATACCTATGTTTTTGTTTTTTAATTGGGCAACAATTCGCTGAATATCTTCTACAGCAACTGGATCGACACCCGCAAAGGGCTCGTCAAGTAAAATAAATTTTGGGTCTGTTGCTAAAGCGCGTGCAATTTCAGTTCGTCTTCTTTCTCCCCCCGAAAGTAAATCACCACGGTTGGTGCGGATGTGTTCCAAGCTAAATTCAGCAATCAAACTTTCCATTTTAGCTACTTGCTCTTCTTTGGAGAGTTTGGTTAATTGGAGCACACTCAAAATATTGTCTTCTATACTCAATTTTCTAAAAACAGAAGCTTCTTGAGCAAGGTATCCAATTCCATATTGAGCACGCTTATACATTGGAAAATTGGTAATATCCAAATTGTCAAGGAATATTTTACCTGAATTTGGTTTTACTAATCCAACAATCATATAAAAAGATGTTGTTTTTCCGGCACCATTTGGTCCCAAAAGCCCAACAATTTCTCCTTGATTTACTTCGACAGAAATTCCTTTTACTACACTTCTTCCTTTGTATGTTTTAACTAAATTTTCGGCTCTTAATTTCATTTATACTGAATTTATTCAGTATCTCAAATTTACAAGATACTGTTGTATTTTAATTTATTTAATACAAATAAACGAATTCTCGAATTAAGGATTCAAAATTTTAACCAATTATTAATTGTTAATTATCAATTGTTAATTATTTTCAAGTGCTTCCCAAAACTCGTAGGCTCTTCTTAAATGAGGAATAACAATAGTTCCGCCAACTAAAGTAGCAATTCCCATAGCTTCCATCATTTCTTCCTTAGTTATTCCTTCTTTGTAACTGGTTTCTAGGTGGTATTTTATACAATCATCGCATCGCAAAACCGTTGAAGCAACTAATCCTAGTAATTCTTTTGTTTTTACATCTAATGCGCCTTCAGCATAGGCATTGGTATCTAGATTGAAAATTCTTTTTATAATTTTATTATTGTCTGCCAATAATTTTTCGTTCATTTTTGAACGATAGTCGTTAAATTCTTTAACTAACTTGCTCATTTTCGTTTTCTTTTTTTACTACCAATGCAGAAATTATTACACTCACTTCATATAAAATTAGCATTGGTATAGATACAATAATTTGACTTGGAATATCTGGTGGAGTTACAATGGCGGCAACGATAAGTATAATAACAATGGCTGCTCTTCTATACTTTCTTAGAAAAGTTGGAGAAACCAAACCTAACTTAGTCAAAAAATAAATAATAATTGGCATTTCAAAAACTAATCCGCTTGCTATCAATGATGTTTTAATCATACTAATATAGGAGTCAACAGTAAATTGATTTATGATATCTGAACTGGCTTCGAAAGTGGCAAAGAAATTTATCGATAAAGGCACAACTATAAAGTAGCCAAACAAGACTCCAATAAAAAATAATATAGAAGAGATTATGATAAAAAATGCTGCTTTTCTTCTTTCTTTTTCATAAAGTGCCGGACTAATAAAGCGCCAAAACTCCCATAAAATATAAGGAAAGCCAAGTATAAAACCAGCGGTGATTAATATCCAAAGATAAGTAGAGAATTGACCTCCAACTTCAGTATTTTGAATAATAAAATGAAATTCGGTAGCACAAGCATAAGTATCGTCAACTCCAAAGAAATGAGTTACTTCACAAAAAAATCTATAGGTAATAAAGTTAGGGTCTTTTGGACCAAATATAACGGTGTCAAAAATATAGTCATCTATAAAGTAACAAGAACAAGCAATTACAATAATTGCAATGGTGCTTCTAACTAAAAGCCATCTCAGTTCTTCAAGATGGTCCAAAAAAGACATTTCTTTGAGCTCTTTTCTTGCCATTACACAATACCCTCTTTTAATATATCATGAAGGTGAAGCACTCCTTTATATTCATCATCATCCACGACTACTAATTGTGTAATTGAAAAATCTTCCAAAATATTCAACGCATCACTTACCAAAGCTGTTGACTTTATCATTTTTGGATTTTTAGTCATAATGTCTTGTGCGGTTAATCCAGAAATAGTTTCAGTTTTATTTAGCATTCTTCGGATATCACCATCTGTAATAATTCCGATAACCTTGTTATTATCAACAACAGCAGTTACACCTAATCTTTTTTCAGATATTTCAACAATTACCGTTTTAATGTTAGAATTTGGAGCTACAATTGGTTTATGAGTTGTATCTAGCATATCACGAACACGAAGTAATAATTTTTTTCCCAAGGCTCCCCCGGGATGGTATTTGGCAAAATCTTCGGCAGTGAAATTTCTGATTTCCATCAGGCAAACCGCAATCGCGTCTCCTATTACTAATTGAGCTGTTGTACTATTTGTTGGCGCTAAATTATTTGGACAAGCTTCACTTTCAACATAAGTATTCAAAGTGTAATTGGCTTCTTTTCCTAAAAAAGAAGTGGTATTTCCTGTAATTGCAATTAATTTATTTCCAAAACGTTTTAATAATGGAATTAAAACTTTAATCTCTGGGCTATTGCCACTTTTTGAAATACAAATCACAACATCACCAGGTTGTACCATACCTAAATCACCATGTATTGCTTCTGAAGCATGAAGAAATAGTGAAGGAGTTCCAGTAGAATTTAATGTTGCTACTATTTTTTGGGCAATGATAGCGCTTTTGCCTATTCCAGTAACTACTAATCTTCCTGAGGAATTGTAGATAATTTCAATAGCTTTGACAAAATTGTCATCTAAAAAATCTACGAGTTTTGCAATTGCTTGACTTTCTGATAAAATCGTACTTTTTGCAGAGGCTAGGATATTTTCTTTATTTATCAAAATTGTAACTATATAAAAATTTGTGTGTGTAAAAGAAAGTAGTATCTTTATGATTGCAAATTTATGTAAAAATACCTTTAACACAGAATGAATTCAAACGAAATTGACATACACAAGGAATTAAAAAAGTATTTTGGTTTCAGCCAATTTAAAGGATTACAAGAACAAGTTATAAAAAGTATTATTACTCAAAATAATACTTTCGTAATTATGCCAACTGGTGGAGGAAAATCACTTTGTTATCAATTACCAGCTTTAATCCAAAATGGAACAGCGATAGTTGTTTCTCCTTTAATTGCTTTAATGAAAAATCAGGTAGATGCTATTAGAAGTTTGTCTTCTGAGAATGGCATTGCTCATGTATTAAATTCATCACTTACTAAAACCGAAATCAATCAAGTTAAAAAGGATATTACTTCTGGTATTACTAAATTATTATATGTAGCACCAGAATCATTGACAAAAGAAGAGTATGTAGAATTTCTTCAAAGTGTTCCAATTTCCTTTGTAGCTATTGATGAAGCGCATTGTATTTCAGAATGGGGACACGATTTTAGACCTGAATATAGAAATTTGAAAGCTATAATCAAATTAATTGGAGATGTGCCAGTTATTGGTTTGACAGCAACAGCAACACCAAAAGTACAAGAAGATATACTTAAAAATTTAGATATGTCAGATGCTGTAACATTTAAAGCATCTTTTAATAGACCAAATTTATATTACGAAGTACGTACTAAAACCAAAAATATTGAGTCTGATATCATCCGTTTTATTAAACAAAATAAAGGAAAATCCGGAATCATTTATTGTTTAAGCCGAAAGAAAGTAGAAGAGATTGCCGAAGTACTTCAAGTAAATGGCATTAGTGCCGTTCCTTATCATGCAGGTTTGGATGCCAAAACACGAGCTAGACACCAAGATATGTTCCTCATTGAAGATGTGAATGTTGTTGTTGCAACCATTGCTTTTGGAATGGGAATTGATAAACCCGATGTGCGTTTTGTAATTCATCATGATATTCCAAAATCACTAGAAAGTTATTATCAAGAAACTGGTCGATCAGGTCGTGATGGTGGAGAAGGACATTGTTTAGCTTACTACTCGTATAAAGATGTGGAAAAACTTGAAAAATTTATGTCTGGAAAGCCAGTAGCTGAGCAAGAAATTGGTTTTGCTCTACTTCAAGAAGTTGTAGCTTATGCTGAAACTTCTATATCTAGACGTAAATTCTTATTACACTATTTCGGTGAAGAATTTGATTGTGAATCAGGTGAAGGTGCAGATATGGACGATAATGTTCGTAATCCGAAAGTTAAGGTTGAAGCAATAAATAATGTCAAAAAATTACTAGAAATAGTTCGTGATACTAAGTGTTTATATAAATCAAAGGAAATTGTATTTACTTTAATTGGAAGAGTTAACGCGACTATCAAAGCTCACAGGACAGACTCTCAAACATTTTTCGGAACTGGAAGTGATCAAGAAGAACGTTATTGGATGGCGCTAATTCGTCAAGTATTAGTTGATGGAATGCTTACTAAAGATATTGAAACTTACGGTATTTTGAAAGTTTCAGATAAAGGACATGAGTTTATAAAAAACCCATCCTCCTTTATGATGTCAGAAGACCATGAGTATAATGAAGCTGAAGATGACGCTATTGTAACAGCAGCCAAGTCAACTGGAGTAGCTGATGAGGTTTTAATGGCTATGTTAAGAGATTTACGTAAAAAAGAAGCCAAGAAATTAGGTCTTCCACCATTCGTGGTTTTTCAAGATCCATCTCTAGAAGATATGGCTTTGAAATATCCAATTAACATGGATGAGTTGAGTAATGTGCATGGTGTTGGTGAAGGCAAAGCAAAGAAATATGGCAGCGCTTTTATAGAATTAATTGCAAGATATGTTGATGATAATGATATTGTTCGTCCAGATGATTTAGTGGTTAAATCAACGGGAGCCAACTCTGCAAACAAGTTATACATCATTCAAAATATCGACAGAAAATTATCTTTAGAGGATATTGCAAAAGCCAAAGGAATGAATATGGATGCTTTGCTAAAAGAAATGGAACAAATAGTATATTCTGGGACTAAATTAAATATTAAATATTGGGTTAATGAAATACTAGACGAAGAGCAACAAGAAGAAATTCATGATTACTTTATGGAAACGGAAACTGATAATATTGAAAAAGCCTTAAAGGAATTTGATGGGGATTATGATATTGAAGAATTGAGACTTATGCGAATAAAATTTATTAGCGAAGTAGCTAATTAAAAAAACAGAAGCATATGTTTCTCTTTTTTTAATTATATAGTTCTGCTCGATGTGGTTTCAAAGCGTCTCTAATAGCAATCATATTTTCATCAGTTACAACCATAAAGGCTATGGCATGCATTTCGTTTTTGATTTCAAAACCAGTACTATTTAAAGGTAATTTTTTGATTGCTATATATTCTTTTAAATGAATTTCATGATGCTCAGCAGTTTTTGCTGAAGTTTCACCCCTAAAATCCCAAATTAGTTTTATTTGTCTTGACATTATTTCTTTTGGCTTTTGTAATTCTGCAAAACTACAATAACAAATTTCAAATTACTATTTTTGCCATACAAATCAAATTATGCCTCAAGAACTCCAACTTCAAGTTTCACCCCAAATAGCAGCTAATGAAAGCTTACTCTATGAATATGTGGCAAAGACAGTTCGAGTTTCAACTAAATTGGTTCATAAAGTAGTAATTCTAAAACGCTCCATTGATGCGCGTCAAAAAGCAATAAAGGTCAATCTTAAAGTGTCGGTCTATCTTGTTGATGAAAAATATTCTGAACAGAAAATTGAACTTCCTGACTATCAAAATGTTTCCAATTCCAAAGAAGTAATCATAGTTGGTGCAGGCCCAGCTGGACTTTTTGCTGCTTTGCAATTAATAGAATTGGGACTAAAACCCGTGGTTATCGAACGCGGGAAAGACGTTCGTGGTCGTCGTCGCGATTTAAAAGCAATTAATGTGGATCATATTGTGAATGAAGATTCTAATTATTGTTTTGGCGAAGGTGGCGCAGGAACTTATTCTGACGGAAAGTTATACACGCGTTCCAAAAAACGAGGTGATGTCGTTAGAATTCTTCAGCTTTTAGTTGGTTTCGGTGCCACACCCGATATCTTAGTAGAAGCGCATCCACATATTGGGACTAACAAATTACCGCAAATTATTCAAGACATCCGTGAGAAAATTATTGAATGTGGCGGACAAGTTTTGTTTGAAACACGTGTTACTGATTTTATTGTAAAAAATAATGAAATACATGGAATCATTACTCAAAAAGGTGATACGATTTTAGCAAATAAAGTCATTCTCGCCACAGGTCATTCTGCTCGTGATATTTTTGAATTATTGGACAGAAAAAAAATATTAATAGAAGCAAAACCTTTTGCACTCGGTGTTCGTGCAGAACATCCACAGGAATTGATTGATAAAATTCAGTACAGTTGCGATTATCGTGGTGAGCATTTGCCTCCTGCGCCTTACTCTATAGTGAAACAAGTAAACGGTCGCGGCATGTATTCTTTTTGTATGTGTCCCGGTGGCGTTATTGCCCCTTGTGCTACAAGTCCGGGAGAAGTGGTAACCAACGGTTGGTCGCCTTCCAAAAGAGATCAAGCAACAGCAAATTCAGGTATTGTGGTAGAATTAAAACTAGAAGACTTTAAGCCATTTGCCAAATTTGGTGCTTTGGCTGGTATGGAATTTCAAAAAAGTATTGAACAAAAAGCTTGGGATTTGGCAGGACAAACTCAAAAGGTTCCAGCCCAACGAATGATTGATTTCACACTAAATAAAATTTCTTCGGATATTCCAAAAACCTCTTATATACCTGGTACTACTTCGGTTGATATGGGACAAGTTTTCCCTGGTTTTTTAACCCAAATAATGCGCGAGGGTTTCATCGAATTTGGAAAGGCAATTCGAGGATATATGACTAATGACGCCATTCTTCATGCACCCGAAAGCAGAACTTCATCACCAGTTCGAATTCCGCGAGATAATGAAACTTTGGAACATATTCAAATTAAAGGACTTTATCCTTGTGGAGAAGGTGCTGGATTTGCCGGAGGAATTATTTCGGCCGCTATTGATGGGGAGAAGTGTGCTCAGAAAATTGCTGAGGTTTTAAAGTAAAAAC
>NZ_JBMOGV010000046.1:0-17317 GCF_049318185.1 Flavobacterium sp.
CAGCAACAACTTCTGGAGTTTCTTCTTCAGCAGGAGTTTCTTCAACTGCCGGTGCTTCTTCAGCAACAACTTCTGGAGCTTCTTCTTCAGCAGGAGTTTCTTCAACTGCCGGTGCCTCTTCAGCAACAACTTCTGTAGTTTCTTCTACAGCTACTTCAGCAACAACTTCAGGGGTTTCTTCAGCTACAGTTTCTTCAACAGCAACTTCTTCTTCTACTTTTGCAGCTTCAACAGCGGCAGCAGCACGTTTGTCATTAGCCACTTTTTCTGCTTTCAAAGCTTTTGCTTTTTCTGCTTCTTGCGCTTTTGTCAAACCTTCTTTTTTAGCTGTAACTTTACCTGCTTTGTCTTCTAACCATTTAGCTAATTTAGCATCAGCTTGTTCTTGCGTTAAAGCTCCTTTACGAACGCCACCATCAAGGTGATGTTTCATTAAGGCACCTTTGTAAGAAAGGATTGCTCTTGCAGTATCGGTTGGTTGAGCGCCATTGTGTAACCACTGAACTGCTTGGTCAAGGTTTAATTCAATAGTAGCAGGGTTGGTGTTTGGATTATAAGTCCCTAATTTTTCAAGGAATTTACCATCTCTTTTTGAACGAGCATCAGCTGCTACGATCCAGTAAAAAGGTTTTTGTTTTTTACCGTGTCTTTGTAATCTAATTTTTACTGACATAATCTTTTTGATTAATTTGAGGTACTCGACCTCGAGTTATTTAAGGGCGCAAATATAGTTTTTTTTAATAAATAAGCAATTGTAAATTTGTTTTTTATCAAACAAATAAATTAAGACTAAACTTTAGCATTATTTTTTATGCATAACATTAGCATTTTTGTATTAAAAAACTATTTTTGTGTTATAAATATAAACGTTATGAAAAGATTTTTGTCCCTTTTTATCATTGCTATTCTTTTTTCTTCTTGCCAAGAAGACTTAAAAAGCAACAATCCTGGATTTCAAGGGTTAAAAGATGATGTTTTTTGGAGATCAAATGACACAAAAGCTTATCTAGATGCCACTGGTAAACTGAGTATTGAAGCATTAACTCAATATGAACAAATAACACTTTATACCAGTAGTGCTAATGTTGGTACTTACATATTAGGCACTTCAAATACTAATAATTCTGCTTCTTACTCTTCAAATTTTGGAGCTATCGATTTGCAATATGCTACAGTAGCAGTGCCTGGTCCGGTTTCAAACATTAGTTTAAATAATAGTGGTACCGGTTATTCTAGTGGCACATCCGTTGCAACTACTGGCGGTACAGGCAGTGGATTAACAGTCAATATAGTTGCTGATGCTTCAGGCATTGTAACAAGTGTAGTTGTTTCTTCTCGTGGTAATGCCTATCAGGCTGGAGATTTAATCACTGTGGTTGGAGGCAATTTGAATTGTAAAATTCTAATAGTAAATGTTCAAAATAGTAATGGTGAAATAAAGATTACCGAATATGATAATGTAAATATGACTATTTCGGGTAAATTTAAATTCAATGCTGTCAATGCTAATAATAGTCCTTTTGGTGGCCCAATTTTAAATTTTCAATATGGAGAATTTTATAAAATTCCCATTTTACCATCTATATAAATTTAAGTTAGAAAAAAACACAAACCATCTTCGGATGGTTTTTTTGTTAATATTTTAATAAAGTCCAAATTAAAAGTAGTTTACAGTTTTAATTAGGTTACCTTTGTATTTGAATTTTAAATATAAAATATGAACATTTTTGTTGGGAGTCTTCCGTTTTCTATAGACGATGCAGACTTAAGAGAATCTTTCGAGGTTTATGGTACGGTTAATTCCGTAAAAATTATTACAGACAAATTTACTGGAAGAAGTAAAGGATTCGGATTTGTGGAAATGGAAAATGACACAGAAGCCGAAAAAGCAATTCAAGAACTAAATGGCGCTACTGTTGACGGTCGTACTATTGTAGTTAACAAATCAGAACCGAAACCAGAAGGCGAAAGAAGATCTTTCAATAACAATCGTTCAGGCGGTTCAGGTGGTGGTTATAACGGTGGTGGAAATTCACGTGGTGGCGGAAGCTATAGTGGCGGAAACAGCGGTGGTGGAAATAGAGGAAGATACTAGTTACATTCTAATATAGATATTTAGAAAGTCAGCTCATTTTGAGCTGACTTTCTTGTTTTTTGTTGATAACTAAAATTGATTACTACCATTGAAAAATGTATTTTTGAAAAGTTAGAATTCATTCAAATTACCCTTCATGTATTTAATTTTTGATACCGAAACTACAGGTTTGCCAAAACGTTGGGGCGCACCTATTTCTGATACTGATAACTGGCCAAGATGTATTCAAATTGCCTGGCAGTTACATGATGAGATGGGAAATTTATTAGATAATCAAGATTATTTGATAAAGCCCGAAGGATTTAACATTCCTTATGATGCCGAGAGAATTCATGGGATTTCTACTGAATTAGCAGAAGAGCAAGGTCTAGCATTACAAGAGGTTTTAGAAAAATTCAATAGTGCTTTGGCGAAAGCCAAGTTTATTGTGGGACAAAATGTGGGCTTTGATGTCAATATTATGGGCTGTGAGTTTTACCGAATGGGTGTCAATTCACCAATGTCGTCTATGCCAGTTTTAGACACTTGTACTGAGGTTACCGCAGAACTATTAAAATTACCGGGAGGAAGAGGAGGAAAATTTAAATTACCAACGCTAACAGAACTTCATGCTTATCTTTTCAACTTGCCATTTGCAGAAGCTCATAATGCCACTGCCGATGTGGAAGCCACCACGCGTTGTTTTTTTGAATTAATCCGAAGAGATATTTTTACTAAAGAAGAACTTGATGTTTCAGAAGATTATTTCAATGAATTTAGTAAAAACAATCCAAAAGAAATTCAACTTATAGGATTACAACACCTCAACCTGAAAAAGGCCTCAGACGAAATCAGAAAACAATTTCAAGAAAAGGAAGAAGTTGTTATCCCTACAAACCAAGATAAACAAATACATCATAATCTTGCAGAGGTTGATTTTGTGCATTTACATAATCATACGCAGTTTTCAGTATTGCAATCTACCATTAGCGTTGACGATTTAGTAAAAGCCGCCGTTCAAAATAAAATGCCTGCAGTAGCTATGACAGATCATGCCAATTTGATGGGTGCTTTTCATTTTGTTCGCGATATTTTATACCACAACAAATCAGCAGAATCCAAAAACAAACAAGCCCAAGAAAGCGGTGAAACACCAACAGAAACTATAGTTAAACCTATAGTGGGTTGTGAGTTTTATGTGTGTGATGATTTAAAGGATAAGTCTAGAAAAGATAATGGCTGTCAAATTGTTTTCTTGGCCAAAACCAAAAAAGGGTATCACAATTTAGCAAAACTTTCTTCTATTGCTTATACCCAAGGATTTTATTATGTGCCAAGGATTGACCGAAAAACTATTCAAGAATATAAAGAAGATATCATTGTTTTATCTGGAAATCTTTATGGAGAAATTCCGAGTAAAGTATTAAATATTGGTGAAAATCAAGCCGAAGAAGCACTAGTTTGGTGGAAACAAGAATTTGGCGAAGATTTTTATATCGAATTAATGCGCCATAATCAGGAAGATGAAAATAGAGTGAATGCTTCATTAATAACTTTGGCCAAAAAACATAATGTAAAAACGGTAGCTACCAATAATGTTTTTTACATCAATAAAGAAGATGCTAATGCCCATGATATTCTATTGTGTGTAAGAGATGGCGAAAAACAAGCTACACCAATTGGTCGTGGAAGAGGCTATCGTTATGGGTTTAACAATCAAGAATACTATTTCAAATCGGGAGATGAAATGAAAAAGCTATTCCACGATTTGCCCGAAGCGATTATAACAACAGAAGAAATTATAAATAAAATAGAGATTTACGATTTGTCGCGCGATGTATTGTTGCCAAAGTTTGAAATTCCAAAAGAATTTTTAGTTTCAGAAGACGAAACGGATTCAGGCAAACGAGGTGAAAATAAATATTTAGCACATCTAACTTTTGAAGGGGCAAAAAGACGCTATCAAGAAATCACTCCCGAGATACAAGAGCGCATAGATTTTGAATTAAAAACTATAGAAAACACAGGATATCCAGGTTATTTCTTAATTGTACAAGATTTTATTGCTGCAGCCAGAAAAATGGATGTTTCTGTTGGGCCAGGTCGTGGTTCAGCCGCAGGTTCTGTGGTGGCGTATTGCCTCGGAATTACCAATATTGACCCTTTATTATACGATTTACTTTTTGAGCGCTTCCTAAATCCAGATCGTGTGTCATTACCCGATATTGATATCGATTTTGATGACGAAGGAAGAAGCAGAGTTATGGATTATGTAATCCATAAGTATGGTTCCAAGCAAGTGGCGCAGATTATTACTTATGGAACAATGGCAGCTAAATCTTCGGTAAGAGATACTGCTCGTGTATTGGATTTGCCATTATTCGAAGCCGATAAAATTGCCAAGTTAATACCAACTTCACTCAATTTAGCCAAGATATTTACTTTAGATAAGGACAAGTTAAAAGCCGCTTTGCGCTCCGAAGAATTTGATAAAGTAAAAGAATTAATTTTACTTGCGAATGCCAATGACCTTGGCGGCGAAACCATTCAACAAGCAAAAATATTAGAAGGAAATCTAAGGAATACAGGTATTCACGCTTGTGGCGTTATCATTACACCAAGTGATATTACTGATTTCGTTCCAGTGGCTACTGCCAAAGACTCGGATTTATACGTAACTCAATTTGATAACTCCGTTGTTGAAAGTGCCGGATTGTTAAAGATGGACTTCTTAGGGTTGAAAACTCTGACATTGATAAAAGATACCGTTAAATTAGTAAAATACAGAACCGGAATTGAACTCGACCCTGATACTTTCCCTATAGATGATATAAAAACGTATGAGCTCTTCCAAAAAGGAGAAACTGTTGGGATATTTCAATATGAGTCACCAGGAATGCAGAAGTATTTGAAAGACTTAAAACCAACTGTTTTTGGCGATTTAATTGCTATGAACGCCCTATATCGTCCTGGTCCCTTAGAATATATTCCTTCTTTCGTTCGTCGAAAAAATGGAGAAGAACCCATCACCTATGATTTAGAAGCTAACGAAGAATTTCTAAAAGAAACTTACGGAATTACTGTATATCAAGAGCAAGTAATGTTACTTTCTCAAAAACTAGCCAGTTTTTCAAAAGGTGATGCCGATGTTTTGCGTAAGGCAATGGGTAAAAAACAAAAAGATGTTTTGGATAAAATGAAATCCAAATTCATCGAACAAGCCGTTGCCAATGGTCACGCAGAAGATAAGTTAGAAAAAATATGGAAAGATTGGGAAGCCTTTGCACAATATGCATTTAATAAATCGCACTCAACTTGTTATGCTTGGATTGCCTATCAAACTGCCTATTTAAAAGCGCATTATCCAGCAGAATATATGGCAGCAGTACTTTCTAATAATATGAGCGATATCAAGCAAGTGTCCTTCTTTATGGAGGAGTGTAAACGAATGGGATTGCAAGTTTTGGGTCCCGATGTTAATGAGAGTTATTATAAATTTACAGTAAATGAAAACTACGCGGTTCGTTTTGGAATGGGTGCAGTAAAAGGAGTTGGAATGAATGCAGTAGAAACTATTGTTGCTAATAGAAAAGACGGAAAATACAAGTCTATTTTTGATTTAGCCAAACGAATTGATTTACGAGCGGCCAATAAAAAAGCTATTGAAAACTTAGCTTTAGCTGGAGGTTTTGATTGTTTTACCGACACTTATCGTGCACAATATTTTCATACCGATGGAGATAATATTACATTTTATGAAAAGGCAATTCGATACGGAGCAAAGTTTCAAGAAAACGAAAATTCATCACAGGTAAGTTTGTTTGGAGATGCCAGTGATGTTCAAATAGCAGAACCTACAGTTCCTCCCTGTGAAGATTGGAGTACAATGGAAAAATTAGCTAAAGAGAAAGAAGTAGTGGGAATTTATATTTCAGGACATCCATTAGATGATTATATTTTTGAGATGAAATATTTTTGTAACAGTAAATTGGAAAACTTAAAAAATCTTGGAAGTCATATAGGTAAGAATTTAACCTTTGCTGGCATTGTTACAAATGTGCAATATAAAACCGCTAAAAACGGGAAAGATTGGGCAATGTTTACTTTAGAGGGTTATGATGAAAGTCACGAATTTAGAATTTTTGACGAAGAATATTTAAAGTTCAGACATTTTTTGGTAAACAATCAATTTGTTTATTTTAAAGTAACCGTGAAAGATGGTTGGGTAAATAGAGAAACTGGAAAAAAATCAGAACCAAGGTTACAGTTTTTAGACGTTAAACAACTTCAAGATGTGCTAACTCAATTTGCCAAAAAATTAAGCATTCATTTGGATATTAATGATTTACATCAAAATTTTATACAACAGCTTAATCAACTATTTATTACCAATAAAGGGGATAATACAGTTACATTTGAAATTATTGAGCAAGAAAAAGTTCAAAAATTAATTGAAATAGTTCCTAAAATTATTGCGGAAGAAGAGGCTACTTTTGATATCGAAAATCCAGAAGAAATTGCCGTTGACATCCCTATTGAAGAAGAAAACCAAGTAGTAACAAGAGTTTCCATGCCAAGTAGGAAACTTAAAATTAAAATATCCAATGAGTTACTAGTTGCATTGGAGAAAATGAATATAAAATTTAGTTTAAATTAAGTATCAATTCGGATAATGAATTGATAACCAAAACTGATTTTTTAAAAAGAGAAATACAAAAAAAATGTTTAATTTTGTCACATAATAAATAAGTAATTTAAAATATAGAAATATGGCTTTAGCAATCACGGATGCTACTTTTGATGAGGTAGTATTAAAATCAAATAAACCAGTAGTAGTAGATTTTTGGGCAGCATGGTGTGGACCTTGTAGAATGGTAGGGCCTGTTATCGATGAAATTGCTACAGAATACGAGGGCAAAGCTACTGTAGGTAAAGTAGATGTAGATGCCAATCAGGATTTTGCTGCAAAATATGGAGTTCGTAATATTCCGACAGTATTAGTATTTCAAAACGGTGAAGTAGTAGGACGTCAAGTGGGAGTTGCTCCTAAAAAAACTTATACGGATGCTATTGATGCATTATTGTAATCATTATAATTTCATAAAAAAAAGGTTTGATGAAAGTCAAACCTTTTTTTGTACATTTAAATTCAACTTTTCACTCGAGGCAAAGTCGACTGAATGAAATTAATTTATCTTTGAGCTATGAAGATAGAAGAACAAAAAGAAATAATATCAGGTTTCAAGCATCTTGAATTATTAGCAAATCAAGTGGTAGAAGGCTTTATTTCTGGTATGCATAAAAGTCCTTTTCATGGATTTTCGGCAGAATTTGCTGAGCACAAAACATACAACGCTGGAGAAAGTACCAAACATATAGATTGGAAACTTTTTGCTAAAACAGATAGATTGTTTACCAAAAAATACGAAGAAGAAACTAATCTTAGATGTCATTTGATTATCGATAATTCTTCCTCTATGCATTATCCAAAACTAAAAAAGGAAGAACCTTTTTATCACAATAAGATTGGATTTTCTGTTTTAGCTTCTGCTGTTTTAATGAATTTATTAAAGAAACAACGAGATGCTGTTGGATTAAGTATTTATTCAGATACTTATGAATATTATGCACCCGAAAAAGGTAGCGATCGTCATCATCGAATGATTTTGAATAAATTGGAAGATTTGTTAGAAAATTTTAAAGAAGCAAAGAAAACAGATACCGTTACATTTTTGCATCAAATTGCAGAAAAAATTCATCGCCGTTCCATGATTGTGCTTTTTACAGATATGTTTCAAACAGAAAATAGAGAAGCACTTTTTAACGCTTTGCAGCATCTGAAACACAACAAACATAAAGTGGTAGTATTTCATGTGATGGATAAAAAAACAGAAATCAATTTTAATTTTGATAATGCACCGCGTAAATTTATTGATTTAGAGACGGGAGAAGAAGTAAATATTTTTGCTGATACGATTAAAGAAGTTTACGAAGAAAAAGTAAATGATTATTTTAAAACATTAGCATTGACATGTGCTCAAAACAAGATAAAATATGTTCCAGTAGCAGTGGAAGAAAATTTTGAAAAGATTTTAACAACATACTTAGTTGAAAAACAAATGTTTGGTTAATGAAGAAAAAATCAGTTCATTTTTTTACTGAAAAAAGTTGCAGAAATCAAAAACGGTTGTATATTTGCAACCGCAATTAAGCGAAGGTTTGGTAGTTCAGTTGGTTAGAATACATGCCTGTCACGCATGGGGTCGCGGGTTCGAGTCCCGTCCAGACCGCTAAAATTGGGAAAAGGTTTTCAGTAATGAAAACCTTTTTTGCCCAAAAAAAGTATTTAAGATTAGTTGTGTTGTTTTCGATACGAATTTGTAACTCGTATCATGGTTTAATTGTTAGACCGATGGAAAGCTTTCCGTTTATTCTGAATTAATTTCAGAATCTAAGGATGGCTTTTTTGCTTTATATAGCTTATTACCTTTAGTAATTAATTGTTAATTTGTATATTGCGATTCTTTTTTGATATATAAAAACAAATTTTTAATATTGTTAATCAACCAAACCAACTATTTAAAATGAAAAAATCATTACTCATACTCACCTTATTTTTTTCAACTTCTATTTTTTGGGCTCAAACTTTCCCCCACCCATCACAATTTAATAATGTTTGTGATGATAATAATGGCGGTTTTGCATCCTTTTATTTAGAAGGAATTTCATATGAAATTTTAGGTAATTTAAATTCACAAGATTATGTGATTACTTATCATGAAACACAAACTCAAGCTGAGATTAGTGTAAATCCAATGTCAAGTTCTTACATTAATATAACACCAACTTTACAAACTATTTTTGCTAGAATAGTAACCGTCGCAACACAACAATTTACGATTTTACAAGTCAATTTAAATGTAAATCCAACGCCAAACGCGCCAACACAAAGTATATCAGTTTGTTCAAACGCTTTTCAATGTTGGGATTTAACTAGTGTTGAAAACTCCATTAATCAAGTAAATACAGGTATTCAAATTACTTTTTATCAAACAGAATCAAATGCACAAGTAGGAATTAATCCAATTGCAAATCCTAGTTGTTATGTTAGTGTTGCCTTACCTGCTAATCAACCTCCTGTATTTTATCGAGTAGAAAATGTTGTAACTGGTTGTTATTCTGTAGGAATTATAGAATTAATTTTACAAGATTGCGGGGGTTCGAGTTGTTCACCATCTACAAATTTAGTGACCACCGATATAACAGAAACGTCTGCAACTTTAACATGGACTAATCCAGATTCCATCACTGAATCTTTAATTTATATTGCTCCAGCGGGTAGCCCTGCTCCGACAATCGCAAGTAATGCTTATTATGCTCAAGGAAGTTCATACACTTTTGAGGGTTTGACCTGCGGCACTCAATATGATATTTATATCAGAACTTATTGTACTTCTGTAAATATGAGTACTTGGGTTCAAACTACTTTTTCCACAGTGGCTTGTGTGCCCCAAGCCGGAGAACCAGTTGATTTAAGACAATGTGTAAATGATAATGGTTTAGCTTGTTTTGATTTATTTTCGAACACTACAATCATTATTAATACATTAAATACAGTAGATTATTCTATTACCTATTACAACTCTGAATCTAATGCTTTGAATAATGATAATCCTTTAACGTCTCCCTATTGTACTTCAACATCACAAGCAGTATTTGCCCGATTGGAGAATAATATTACTCAAGCCTATCAAATATTAGGGTTCTCTCTTATTGTTGATACAGTTTCTAGCGTAGTAACGCCATTAAATAATATGCAGCAATGTGATGATAATAATGATGGAGTAGTTACTTTTGATTTAACCACTGTTCAAGCGCAAATAAATACTAACAATACTTTAGAATATTATCCGAGTCTGTCTAATGCACAAAATCAAGTTGTGCCTTTTACTAACCCACAAACTTTGAATATTGGTATTCAAAATCCAATTACAAATGTTTTTGTTAGAGAAATAGTGCCGAATTCTTGTGATAGTATTTATTCGTTTCAACTAAACACCTATTCTAATTGTAATTTAGCTTCTGTATGTTCTCAAGCAAACTCTTTGTGTAATTCAATTGGTGTGCCCTTTTCTAATACTGTAAATAATAGTAGTACTGGTTCAGCTAATTGTTTATTATCATCACCAAACCCTACTTGGTTCTATTTGCCAATAAGCAATCCAGGAACAATAAATTTACAAATAAATCAAAATTCATTAAATGGAACTCCATTAGATGTAGACTATATTGTTTATGGCCCATTTACTAATCCGGTTTCACCTTGTGGTAATCCAAATTTATTATTAGCAAACGTTGTTTCTTGTGGTTTTTCTGTTGCAGCCGTTGAATTTCCATTGATACCTAATGCACAACCAGGGCAATATTATTTGTTAATGGTAACTAATTACAGTAACCAAGCAGGTTTTATTACAATTACTGAACTTGGTAATTCTTCTGGAGGAATAGATTGTTCAGGTTTACGATTAAATGCTTTCTTAGATTCAAATAATAATGGAACTCAAGACAATGGGGAGCAGAATTTCCCGTTAGGGCAATTTTCTTATGAAGTAAACAACAATGGAAACGTTCATAATATAATTTCTCCAACTGGAATTTATAATATTTATGATACTTCTAATTCAAATTCCTATAAATTCAGTTATACAATAGATTCAGATTATGCAGCTTCATATGGTATAACTACTTCCAACTATAGCAATATTTATGTAGTTATTGGTGCTGGAATGCAAACTTATAATTTTCCAATTACTGTTACACAATCTTATAATGATTTAGCAGTAAATATTGTTCCAATAAATGCACCAAGGCCAGGCTTTACCTATCAAAACAAAATAGTATATACTAATTTTGGCAATCAAACAGTTGTTGATGGAACAGTAACTTTTACTAAAGATGCTTTGGTGACGATTACTGATAACTCTCAAACAGGAACAACTTCCTCGCCTAATGGATTTACCTATAATTTCACCAATCTTTTACCTTTTGAAACAAGAACAATTATTCTGACTATGCAAGTGCCAAATGTTCCTACAGTTGCTTTGGGTGATCTATTAACTAATACTGCTAGTATTGCTCCAATTAGTGGAGATGTGGTTCCAACAAATAATACTTCCAATTGTTCTCAAATTATTATTGGGTCTTATGATCCTAACGATAAAATGGAGTCGCACGGTGAAAGGATATTACATTCAACTTTCACTGCCAATGACTATTTGTATTACACCATCCGATTTGAAAATACAGGAACAGCAAGTGCCATCAATGTTAGAGTAAATGATGTATTGGATTCAAGATTAGATGAAAATACAATTAGAATGATTAGTGCGAGTCACAATTATATTATGGATAGAGTAGATAACAATTTAACATGGCGATTTGACGATATTCAATTACCAGTTTCAGTAGCTAACACTACTATAGGAAAAGGATACATTACTTTTCAAGTAAAACCTAGAGTTGGTTTTGCTGTTGGTGATATTATTCCAAACACTGCTTCTATTTACTTTGATTTTAATCCAGCGATTATCACTAATACATTTAATACAGAATTTGTAGCTCAACTTGGCGTTGATGAATTTGAGAATGGTGATTTTGTTTTCTATCCAAATCCAGTGTCTGATATAGTTACTGTTTCGGTAAAAAATAACGGTACTATAGCTGCTATTGCTGTTTATGATATGCTAGGAAAAGTAATACTTTCGGAAAAAACAACAACTACCGATTCTTCAAAAACATTTGATTTATCATCAGTATCTAAAGGGGTTTATCTACTTGAAGTTACTTCTGATACAAACTTAAAAGTGATAAAAAAATTAATAGTAGAATAAATTATAAATTTATATCAATGAAAAGCTCTCCATAACAGAGAGCTTTTCTTTTTTAAACAAACCAAAGTAGTAGTAAATATAATTTCTTACTTTTGAAACTGTTAATCGATTAAATTTTTTCATGAAAAAAGCTCTTGCTTTATTTATAGTATCATTATGCTTTTCTTGTCAATACATTGAGAAAAAAGTTCCCTCTGAAAAGGAATTGTTTGAAAAGCAATTAAAAGAGATTAATTGGAAGGAAGTGGATGAATATCCTTCCGTTGCTGATTGTGAAAAGCTAAGTGATAAAGCCCAACGGGAGCAATGTTTTTTTGATTTTTTAACCACGACAATCCAAGAAAAATTGGCGGTTGACACCCTTTCTATGTTATTCCCTCAATTAGATACTATTGAAGTAAAGGTTACGGTTTTTCCCAATGCCACTATGGAATTCGACCCTCAATTTGTTAAAGATTCTGTGGCCTATGATACAATAAAGATTGATAGTATTCTTCAGGCAAGACTGGTTGATTTTCCTAAAATAAACCCTGCTATCAAAAGAGGTATTCCCGTGAAAACGCAGTTTGTCTTGCCGGTTGTTATTAAACAGGAATAATCACTTTTTAAACCTTCTCCCTTTCCAAGAAAAACTGCCAAACAAAGAAAATAATCCCACCAAACTTGAGAAGAAAGGATAAATAATACTACTTGCCAAAGGCAATAACCATTTCCCTTTTAGTAAGTATTGATTTGATTTATAAAGCAAAACATAATCAACAACATATTTAATTAAAAATAGTTTAATAAAAATTTGCCAATCCAACCAACCAACAACCAACAACCAACAACCAACAACTAAAATAAGATTTATAAGAAGGACTACTAACGCTAATAGTTTAGCATAACCACTTTGATAACGGGTTGTTTTACTAGCCCAGCGAACGCGTTGCATAAAGAGTTGAAACAAATCGTTTTCGGGTTTTGTTTTTACAATTACGTCTTTGTGTTTTAGATATAGTACTTTGTCCGCAAATTTCGCCACTGCTTTTTGCAACAGAAAAACATCATCACCACTGGCTATTTGATCATTTCCGTTAAAGCCATCAAGTTCATGAAAAAGTTTTTTAGTGTAGGCAAAATTGGCGCCATTACACATAAACGGTTTTCCAATACCAAAACTCCCAATAGTGGTTCCTTGCAAACTCAATAAGTCCAATTGCTGAAAATGATGAAACCAGTTATTTTTTACATTATAAATCACAGCACCTACTATCATTTCAACTTGATTATTTTGAATGTAATTATCAAAAGTAAGTAGCCAATTTTTATTTACGATACAATCAGCATCGGTCGTTATAATCCAATCGTATTTGGCTATAGGCATTGCACGTGCAATGGCATCTTTTTTGGGAGAATTGGATAAGCGAAGGTTTTCCAGTAAAGTAGTGTCAAGTGTGTCATGGTTCATGCGCCAACGAATGCAAATGCGTTCCGAACTATCAGTTGAAAAATCATCAACCATGATAATTTCTAGTAATTCATGAGGATAATTTAGTTTAGAAAAAGAGGCTAAAAGTTTAGGGAGATTTTTCGCCTCGTTTCGAAAAGGAACAATAATTGTGAAAGCTGTTTTCGGAGAAAGATTAGTTCTTTCAAAAGTTTTTACTTTTTTAAAACCAACCACGAGTTGGAGTATCAAAAGCACATAGAGTAACAAAATCAAATATAAAGAAATAGTAATTAATTCCATTTGGGTTTAAATTTTAAGACAAAATAACTTCCAATACTAACGGGCAATACAACATTCAAAAACCACATTAAGGTAGAAATAAAAGCTACAATCCATTCATTGACACCTAATTTCCCAAAGAAAAAAACAGCTACACTTCCTTTTACAGCAAAATCCAAAAATTGAAAACTGGGTAAAGAGGAAGCTAACAAATAAACTGTTGCTATGGTTGCCATCATAGTAAAATAGGGTAAATCTACATCAAAAGCGAGAAATAAAAAATAGTATTGGTGTGAAAAAACTAAATAACGTAATGTGCCTAACGTTAAATTTTTTTGGTGAATAAACTTTGGAATTTCGTTGATTTTCTGAAGGAGTTTTTCTAAGGAATAGCCTTTTATTTTTATGGTTTTTGAGAAAAAAGAGGCAAGAACCAAGAAGCAAGAAAATCCGATAATTGTTAACGCCCATTGCCAATAACCCAAAATAAACAAACCAATAGTTCCAAAAATAATAGTCAAAATCATTTGAATTCCGTTGCAGATGAGGTTAAGAAAAATGATTCTTTTGGTTTTCTTTTTATCAAAATACAATGCTTTTCCGGCATATTCTCCGAGACCATTTGGAGTGAAAATCCCAGCGGTTAATGCACCAAGTACTTGTTTTGTGGATTCTCCAATGGAAATTGGTTTTATAAAAGACACAAGATTTTGCCATTTGAGAATTTCTAAATAGCGATTAACAATACTAAACGATAGCACAAACAAAATTCCTAAAACAGATTGTTTTTCTTTGACTAAAGCGATGAATTTCCCCCAATCTAGTTGGTTGTTATTTGCCAATTGATTATAGATGAAATAAAAAGCACCAGATACAATCAAAAGTTTGACCAGAAAAACGACGAATTGCTTAGCTTTGTGAGGAATTTTAATCATTGGTACAAAGAAAGTAAAAACTATTGCATAATGTTCACTAAGTTACAAAGCTATACAAAGAATTTATTTTTGACTTCTTTGTGTATCTCTATTATTCTCTGTGAATCTCTGTGAAACAAAAACATGGCAAACGAACGCATCATATTAGGAATTGACCCTGGAACCACCATAATGGGTTTTGGCTTAATTAAAGTCATCAATAAAAAAATGGAATTCATCCAATTGAATGAGTTGCTATTGAGCAAATATGATGACCATTATACCAAATTGAAAGTCATTTTCGAACGCACTATTGAACTAATAGAAACGCATCATCCTGATGAAATTGCTATTGAAGCACCTTTTTTTGGGAAGAATGTACAATCGATGTTAAAATTGGGAAGAGCGCAAGGTGTCGCCATGGCAGCAGGATTATCGCGTCAAATTCCTATTACTGAATATGAACCCAAGAAAATCAAAATGGCCATTACAGGAAACGGAAATGCCAGTAAAGAACAAGTGGCGAAAATGCTACAACAACTTCTTGGTTTAAAAACATTACCTAAAAATCTTGATTCTACCGATGGTTTGGCAGCGGCAGTTTGTCATTTTTTCAACTCAGGAAAAACCGTTGGCGAAAAAAGCTATACGGGTTGGGATGCTTTCGTAAAACAAAATGAAGAACGGGTTAAGAAGTAGTCTTCAGTGTTCAGTTTTAAGTGTTCAGTTAAAAATATTCTTATGAGATTTCAAGATTTATTAGCTTATAAAAAAGGGTTTGAGGTTGCTATGGAAATTTTTGAACTTACTAAAAGTTTTCCAAAGGAAGAAACCTATTCATTGACAGACCAAGTTAGAAGAAGTTCAAGAAGCGTTACTATTACTATTGCAGAAGCTTACAGAAAAAGAGAATATCCAAAGTATTTTCACAGTAAATTAACTGATGCTGATGCTGAAAACTCAGAAACTCAGGGTTGGTTAGAATATTCTTTAGCATGCAATTATATTACAATTGAAATGTATCAACATATAGTTGAAAAGTCAAAAGAAGTGGGAAGATTAATAAATTATATGATTTTAAACCCAGAAAAATTTGGATCAAAAAATAATTAATATCAAACTGAATACTAAAATCTGAACACTGAGCATTTACTAATGAGCGGCATCTACCTCCATATCCCTTTTTGCAAACAAGCTTGTCATTATTGTGACTTTCATTTTTCAACTTCATTAAAGAAGAAGGATGAAATGGTTTTGGCATTGGCCAAAGAAATAGCATTGCGCAAAGATGAATTTAAAGATGAAATTGTCGAGACGATTTATTTTGGGGGCGGAACACCTTCAATATTGCAGATTTCAGATTTGAAATTTTTGATTGATGAAGTATATCGGAATTATAATGTTGCAGAAAATCCCGAAATCACCGTCGAAGCCAATCCTGACGACTTATCAGAAGAGCGAATAATCGAATTATCAAATAATAGAGTAAATCGTTTATCCATAGGTATTCAATCTTTTTTTGAAGAGGATTTGAAACTCATGCACCGCGCTCACAATTCGGTGGAAGCCAAAAAATGTTTAGAAATTGCCACGAAATATTTCGAGAATATCTCCATTGATTTGATTTATGGAATGCCTAATATGAGCCATGAAAAATGGTTGAAAAACATTCAAATTGCATTAGATTATAACGTACCCCATATTTCTAGTTATGCTTTGACGGTAGAACCAAAGACGGCGTTGCACTCATTTATTCAAAAAGGAATTATTCCACAATTGGATGATGAGGTGGCACAAGAACATTTTCATTTGCTAGTTGACAAGCTCGAAGAAAATGGTTTTATCCATTATGAATTGTCTAATTTTGGAAAAGAGCATTTTTTTTCTAAAAACAATTCAAGTTATTGGCTTGGCAAAAAATACCTCGGAATTGGTCCATCAGCACATAGTTATGATGGATTTTCCAGAAGTTGGAATGTGTCAAATAATACAATCTATTTAAAAGCATTGGCTGAAAATCAATTGCCATCAGAAAGCGAAACTTTAACCCAAACTGACCGCTATAACGAATATATTATGACAGGGTTGCGCACTATTTGGGGCATTTCTCTCGATAAAATTGCAACTGAATTTGGGAAAACCTATTTGGATTATTTAAACCAACAAGCTGAGAAATATATCGAAGATCATTTACTATTCATAGATGACAACATTTTAAGAACTACCAAAAGCGGTAAGTTTTTGAGTGATGGGATTGCAAGTGATTTGTTCATGCTGAACTAGTGTCAGCATTTTTTTTATTAAAGCAATTATGATAAAAGGATTTACATATATTTTAACAAATAAGACCTTCTCAGTCATTTATGTTGGTGCTACAAAAAATTTGAAGAATAGAGTTGAATGTCATAGAAACGGTAAGGGAGCAGTTTTTACCAAAAAGTATAATGCTGTAATTTTAATTTATTTTGAAGAGTATGATAATTTTCATGAGGCTTTTGCTAGAGAAAAACAACTGAAAAACTGGCATAAAGAATGGAAATGGAATTTGGTAAAAATTTCCAATCCAGAATTAAAAGATTTATATTTGGACTTGTAACGGGGTCTTACCAGCTGAGATGCCAACAAGTTCAGTAGGAAAATAAAATGCATCGAAAGATGCTGAAACAAGTTCAATAGGAAAATAAAATGCATCGAAAGATGCTGAAACAAGTTCAATAGGAAAATAAAA
>NZ_JBMOGV010000047.1:0-17146 GCF_049318185.1 Flavobacterium sp.
ATCATTAAAAACTGATATTATATTTTAAAGCTCTGTAAGAATATGTAAAACTATTAGGATTGTTACTAAAACTCATGTCTAAAACTATATTTCCGTTTGCATTTACTTCTGTTATGTCTGATTTATTAGCATTTACTTGTGATGTAATATTACCACCCCAACCGATAAAATAATTACCGTTTTGGAGTTTTTGAGCTGAACCCATGATATCAAAATACCTTCCAATTTCAGTGTATTGGTTTACAATTGTGGCTGTAAAATTGTTTTCGTCAATAGCAAACTCAACAAGTCTGGATTGTTTTGGTATTTTGGTAACTCCATTATCGAAAAGCAACAAATTTCCATTGGTTAAAATAGTTGCATGATGTGGATGAGATATAATTTTATTTTCTGTTAAATTAAAATCATCATTACTTCCGCCAAATCGCCACATAATTTGACCTGAAGTTCTGTTGATTTTATAAATCTGATTCATATGTCTTGCTGAAACAATAAAATTATTATCATTTGGATCAATAGTAATCGAATTAAAATGAAAATAATCAACTTTAGGTCTTGTTGCAAATTGATTATAGTAAATAGGATCGGTATGTTGTAAAAATTCCGGAAAATTGGCGCTATTCCATTCAAAAATCACTTGGCCGTTTACTATTTCTTGAAAGGCAAAATCAATTAACTCAACGGAGTTTGCACCACCATAAGCATTCATATTTACACCAGGCCTATTAACATAAGCAGGTAAAATATAATGATAGTCATTAAAGTAAACAAAGTCGTGATTATCCGTTCTAATGGCGCCATGTCCATTATTTGGTAGTAATTCTAATTGTTTGATCTCGTTAAAATTTTCATCCATAACAATAATTTTGCCTAAAGTATTGTCGTTATAAGAATATCTTTTTTGGTTTGTATTTGTTTCAAAATATTTAAAATTAACAATCTGATTATTCGATTTTTTATAATAAACCGGAAAACCGTCGTTGTTAAGAATAGCTATGTAATTGGTAGAATTTGGATTTGAATTTGAAAGATGAAACTGATTTATAAAAATATATCCATCAGAAGGATTATTCTTTGTAATTACATTTATTTTAGGCATGTCTGATGGCAAATAGTGAATCGTATATTTGGTAGAAGTTTCATTATTTTTCCCCGATTGAATAACAATATCATCACCAATGTTCAATTTCAAACTTGTAATTTTGTTTTGCACTCTTACGCCGTTGATGTATATTTTTTTTGAATGATCATAATCATTCAGAGTGATTTGAATGTTTTTCAAAGTGTTCAATGATGTAATAAAATAGTCTTTTGTCTCAGGGTTAAATTCGGGATAAATTGAACCTGTAGAGATTTCAATAGAGCTTAATGTAGTATCTGTAATGTCATCTTCGGAACAAGAATGGCACATCACAACAACTAATAATAATAAAAAACTCTTGTATAAATTAATGTATTTTTTCATATAATTTTTTTTGATTTGAATAAAAACATAATAACCAATTGTGCAATAGCTCCTCCGATAAGATTTTCTATTATTCCAAAATGAACTTTCAACAGCATAAAAGATAACATCCAATTACAAATGGTGCCAATAAATAAAAATAGAACTACTCGCTTTTCTTTGTGCTGTTTAAACAAACTAATAATTTCTATTCCATATACATACGACGGGAAAACATATAAAAAAGCAACAAAATAAAACCAAATAGTGAGTTTTAAGTTCAAAAAATAGTGTAGTATTCCATAAACAAAAAGCAGAGAAATAGGAACTATAATCAGTCCGATTACCGCTAAGACTTTTTTAGTTTTTTCGATTGTAAAGTAGGAGTTTCTATAAATATTTTTAGTAAATGGTGTGTAAATAAAAGTACTAATAGACATAATAAAAACCAATAAACCATTAATTATTTGGTAATCAGAAGTCGCAGTTTTGTTGTCGAATTGTTCAATAATGTACACATCAATTTTGGAAGCTAAAAAGCCAAAAATAGACAATAATAAAAACCAAATACTATTTTTATAATAAGTAAAATTAAAGCTTGTATTTAACGAAAAAGTGTCTTTAAAAAAAAGCAGATAGCAAATTCCTTTATTAAGCTGATAAAAACTATACACAATTAATAATTTTTCTAAGTTTATTGCTGATGATAGGCTGTAAAACAAAATAACAAAAATCAAGAAGCAACACAATTCTATTATTGATGAAACATTGAATTTTTTCTCATAAACAACTAACACTTCATAGGAATGAATTAAAAATCTCCCCAAAATCCAAATGGTTAGATAGCATCCAGATTCAATTCCAAAAAAGAAAAACCCAACTAATGAAAAGAGTAAAACTAAAGGGAATCGAGTTAGCAGAATAGAAGAAAAATCTACTTTAATTGTACTCGGAGTCTCACTGAATTTCCGCAATAAATATTCTTTATTCCCCCAGTTGATGATTTGTGTCACCAACAAAGAATACAATAATAGTGATACAAATTCTCCCCAAATTTCTTTAGAAAGATGTTGAACGACCATGAAAGGAATTACCATATTAAACACTGAAAGCAAGACTTGTCGCAAAGTGTTAATCGAAATGATACTTATTATATTTGTGGATTTATTTTTCAATGAAGCGTTCTTTTTCTTTAGGTATAAAATCTAATGTCACTATTCTCGTCTGAAAGATAAAGGATGCCGCATTATAAGCTAGCAGTAAGACGATTATTTTTTTATTGTTAATCATTCAAATGATTGACTTCCGTTGTTGATGTTTCTCTTACTGAACTCGAAACCGTTAGTCCGGCAAAAGGAGCTAATGCTTCCACTTCATTGCGATTGTACAGATTTCCCAGAAAAGGGAATTCATCATAAACATGCTTCGGCAAGCCCGAAAGCAGATTTTGAACTTGATCCAAAGGCATACTCCATTCTTCACTCAAGCGCTCAGCTGATGGTTCCATAAAAGAAATATAAAGTAATTCCGTTAAAGTGTGTTGTTGTGTTTGCGAAAAATCGACACCATTGGTCAAGGCTAATTTTTGGACTCTGTTGCTTTCTCGGTAACCAATTAGATTACTTTGGAAATTGGCATACGTTAAATAACCCGAATAATCATTTTGTGGAGTAAACATTTGGTTAATTGTTGACTCATGACACCACAAGCATTTGGCGGGTTTCCCGGCATTAGAATGCGCTGCATCGGCGCTGTTTTTTCGGTTGCCGTTGACATCAAAAATCCCGAAGCGCAATTGTCCGTTGGGCAACAACTCTATGGTTTCATATTCGTAAATTTCACCCGAAACCGGATCAACTTCTTCCGATAAAAAGACCTGATTGAAGCCGTTTTGTTCCGAAAATTGAATAATGCGATGCTCTAAAGAAACACTCGAATTATTGATATAGCCTTTTTGTGGCAGCAAGGTATATTGGTTTAAAATTTTGGCTAAGGTATTCGGCGTGCCAATGATTTCATAATAATGCTCTGAAGCACCAATCAGTAAGGTCACAAATCGCCCTAAATCGACAGTAGTGTTGTTTTGGTATTCGGATGTGTTTTTGATTTTGGCTAACAATTTTAAAAGATTTTGTTGTGCACTTTCCGAGAAACCTAATTTTTTTATGTCAATAGTTATAGTGGAACTTGTGGTTGAAAAACCGCTGTTTGAACTCGGTAAAGTAGCGCCAACATAAGACAAAGCCCACTTTAAACCAATCAATGATTTGTCTATAGAATCGTCAGCATAGGCTTTGTTCCATTTTAAATTAATCTTTGTTTCGGTCCTAATTAAATCGGAATAAGAATCTTGCTCGTATGAAAAGGATACTAACAAACACAATAGAAATAGTCCTTTTTTCATGTTTTATTTGTATAATTTCATTAATCCTGTTGCCAAAATCGATTTGGTTTTCAATTTGAACGCTTTCCAACTTGTTTTCGAAATTGCTCTGTGAAACTCGACTTCGTTCACCACTTTTTTTACGGCATAATTATAATATTTTCGGCTGTAAGTTCTCTTGAAATCAATATCCCTATCGGTTGATGTTTCCCAATTTGGACGAATCGTTATATCGTCTTCAATTTCATTATAAAGTGAAGTTCCTTTTATTGGATAAGCAATTGTTATCGTGTAGTGCGTAGGATTTGCCTCTTTTAAATACTGAACCGTAGTATGTATATCTTCTTCTGTTTCGCCAGGATAGCCGAGCATTATGAATGTCCCGGTTTCAATTCCTAAAGCATTCGTATCTTGAATCATTTTCTTAACATGATTTACATCGACACGACGATCCATCAAATCAATGATTTTTTGCGAACCACTCTCCGCACCAATCCAAATCCTGAAACATCCAGCTTCTTTCAAAAGCTGCAGGATTTCGTCGTTCAATCTTTCGGCTCGGGTAATGCATTCAAAGGGTATTTGAGCATTTTGTTTCACTACTTCTTCGTGAAAGGCAGTTAGCCATTTGTGACTTATTGTAAACACATCATCCACAAACCATATCGCGTCTGGATTGTATGTGTCTTTTAGCATTTTCATTTCTTGAGCCACTAAATTGGCTGGACGCCTTCTATAACTTTGTCCATAAACTGCAGTACTACACCATTTGCAAGTATAGGGACAACCACGTTGGGTAGAAATCGTCATTGAACTTTTCCCGTGATTATTTTTCCATGTTTCTAGATACTTTAGCATAGAAATAGCTTCTCTATTTGGCAAAGGCAATTCGTCTAATTCTCTGAATTTGGCTCGGGCTTCTGTTTGAATAATTTGCTCATTCTCAATAAATGAAATGCCGTTTATATCATGAAAATTTCCATTATTCCTAATAGCATTATATAATTCGAATGTTGTTTCTTCTCCTTCGCCAATCACTAAAAAATCTGCTCCAGTTTTAAGATAATTTTCAATATTATAGGTTACATCTGGTCCTCCAAGAATAATTGTAGGATATCCAAATTGCTCTGTTTTTAGGATTTTAATCAATTTAACCACTTCAATTTTAGTCATCAAATTGGTATATATGCAAATGATCTTGGGTTTTTTGTCTAAAATGAAAGTAAGCTGTTCTTCTTTAGTATAAAAGGTACTATCAAAAACGGTATTGGGAATATTTTTGCTTAATAAGTAGGCAGACACATATAACAATCCTAAAGGAGGATAGGGTTTCATTATCTTTTGTTCTTTTGGATCATCCGATAAATAATAAGCGTGTGTAAATAAAATACTCATTTTTTTTCTAAAATAATTAAATAATGATCAGCATATTTTGATAACCACGATTGATGGGTAATTTTTTTTTCTAAGGTATTTAAAAACGAAATTAGTTTGGGCTTATTATGAAAAAAAGATTCTAAATAAGATGGCGGAACAAAAAAACCAATGGGTTTTGTTTCTAAAATTTTAAAATCATGGCTGGATAATGTTAAAATGTCTTCCGGATTATAATAATATGTTGTAACTTTTTTTCCATCCACATTGGCAATAGCATTTTTTTTTCTTCTTCTGAAGGCATTTTTAAAATCCAATTTCATTACAAAAAACAATTGTTCCCAAAGAGTGTTTTTTGGCATAATTACCAAAGCGAGTTTTCCATTATCGGAAAGTAAATATTGGGAAGAGTTGAAAAACTGTGTCAATTCAGATTTCGATAAACAATTTAAACCTCCGAAATTTGAAAAGATCAGATCAAATTTTTCATTTGAAAACTGATTTTTAATTTCATTTATATCAGTCTGGATGAAATTCAAATTATTTAAATTTGATTTTGATTTCCCAATTTCAATCATCTGACTCGAAATATCCGTTGCAGTTACTACAATATTTTTTTGAGCCAACCAAATTGCATCTTCGCCTGTTCCGCAATTAATTTCAAGTAGGGTTTTAACAGAATTTAATTTTTTTGAAACATGGAAATAAACCCGATTGCGTTGCAGTTTTCCTATTACCGAATGAGTAAAAGTGGTATCATAATTTGTTGCTGCTTTGTCAAAACTAGCTTCCATTTTACTGGAGTTTTTTTAACAAAATTGAATCTAAAAAGGCACTCGGAATATAATAACCCAACTTTAAAATAGATGTTACTTTTTTAGCAGAAAAAGGATAGGAAAGCAACTGTTTTAAATTCTCAATTCCTTGTGTTTTTCTGAATTCTTTATGAACAAATCGTTGCAATTTTCGGTAGTAATTTGAATGGTAAGTTCCATTGAACATCATTTCAAAATCGTCCGAGTCTGTCCAATTGGCTTTGAGCTTTAAATCGGCTTTAACTTTCTCGTAAAATATAGTTCCAGGTAAAGGATACGAAACCGATATGCCAATGTTGTCAGGTTTTAGTTCTTTTACCATTGCAATTGTCTTTTGAATATCTTCTTGGTTTTCGTTAAGATAACCAAATTGTAAAAAGAAGGCAATCTTAATTTTTTTCTCTTTTAATAATTGAGTTGCTTTGTAAATTTGATCAACAGTTATTCCTTTATCCATAGCATCAAGAATTTTTTGCGAAGCACTTTCTGCACCAACCCAAACTTCTTCTAAACCAGATTCTGCCAAAGCATCAATCGTATCTTCTTTTAATAACAAATCAACCCGACTTTGGATAAAATAGCTAATTTTTAAATTTTTATCTTTTAAAATCGAATTAAATTCTTGCACCCAATTGGGTTTTAAACCGAAAATATCGTCGCACATCCAAAATCTAGTGACTCCAAACAGTTCTTTTAAAAATACCATTTGATTAACTATGTATTCTGGTGAATGAGCATTATATCGATTGCCATAAATAGGTTTTGCGCACCAATTGCATTTGTATGGACATCCGCGAGTTGTAGCAATGTTTAGGGAGAATTCTTGACCGCTATGTTTCCAAATCTTTTTATAGGAATCTATCGCAATCAAATCCCAAGCAGGCATTGGTAATTCGTCTAAATTAGCTGAAACAGATCGCTTTGAATTGATTTGAATTTCATCAACATTTTTATAAACTATTCCAGTAATATTCTCTAAAGATGCTTTATTTTCGATGGAATTAATTAATTCTAAAAGTGTAATTTCACCCTCCCCTTGAATTATGAAATCAGCGCCTTTTTCAATATATTCAGCATAATGGTCTGTAGCATCTGAACTGGAAACAATTACAATACTGTTATGTATTTTTCCTAACCGAATCATTTCAAAACATGCTTCACGCATATTAGTCAAGCACATTTTGGTTAAATAATTAAAACCATCGTCATAAATAACTAAATAACTTGGTTTTTTTTCCTCTAAAACGGATGCAATAGATAAAGCATTATTCAACAAATTAGTATCAAAAAGCGAAACATTATAATTGTTCTTTCTCAATAAAGCTGCTGCATACAAAGTTCCCAAAGGCGGAAAAGGCATTTTGTTTTTCCATTGCTTTGGGTCGAGAGGATAATAATAGGAATGCGAAAAAAGTATGTTAGACATGTTCTTTTGGAACTACGATGTTATAATTTAGTTGAACTTCATCCAATTTAGAATTCAAAGATAAGATAACTTTTTTTTGAAAGTGCAAAGGATGATGTTTTGAGATGTTTTTGGTTGATTTTAGTGCTAATTTAAAATCTTCTTCATTCATGAAGTTAAATTTAGCTTTCCATTTTCGAATTGTAATTGATTTGAACAAATCATCAAAAATAATTCCGATGTTAGTATTGAGAACCAACTCTATTACTTTACTAATAATAGGTTTGTTTATTTCATTGACGCTTTTTATATCGTAGCTAAATTTCGAAAAATAATCATTAATAACCCAAGTGTTATTTTGATAAAATGTTTTGAAAGCGGTTCTTCCTTCCATCGGAATCAATGTTTTTAATTCAGTAGCCGTAAATAAATTTTTTTCTTCTATTTCAAGCTGATTGGCAGAAATAAAATAATTCACACAAAAATGTTTTCTTGAATTAAAGAGAAATATTTTTTTATAAAGTATTAATAGCGTTCTACAAATCCACAATTTGTTTGGAGTTGTGATTAAAAAGAAATCAATATCGCTTTCATTGTCATAATAACCTTTCGATAAAGAACCAGACACTCCAACGGCTTCTACATAAGGAAATTTTGAAATTAATTTAGCTTGTTCTTTAGCTTTGATAATGGCTTTATTTGCTTGAAGATTACCTTTTAATCTTTTTTTTACACTTTCTGAATCATCGGCATAAACATAAAAGTCATCCGTTTTAGAAATTATTTTTTCTTCAATCAAATAGTCTAATTCTTTTAAAGTTTCATTTATTTCAAAATGATTAGTATAACCATAAATTTCTTCTATTTTCAGAGGATATCTAAAAATAGAAAAGTACAATATTGTTTTTAGGCTCTCCAAAAGGTATTGTTTATTTTGATTTGTATGATTTAGTTCAACCTATTAGTTGAACAAATGTAAAATAAATACGTTTATCTAATTAAATTTGCTTTGCAATAAGAAACTTTAATGCGCTTCTAGCCAATTTTTCCCGACACCAATTTCAACATCTAAAGGAACATCTAACTTAATAGCATTTTCCATTTCATGTTTAATCATCGGCTTTATTTTTTCTAATTCCGAAAGGTGAACATCAAAAACCAATTCATCATGCACTTGCAACAACATTTTCGATTTCCAGTTTTCTGAAGTTAGTTTTTTGTAAATATTTATCATCGCAATTTTGATAATATCCGCTGCACTTCCTTGAATAGGTGCGTTTACAGCATTTCTTTCAGCACCACTTCTCACCACAGCATTTGCCGAATTTATATCTTTCAAATAACGTCTTCTACCCAAAACAGTTTGAACGTAACCATTTTCTCTTGCAAAATCTACTTGTTCTGACATGTATGATTTTAATTTAGGATACGTTGCATAGTAAGCATCGATTAACTCGGCACTTTCTTTTCTTGAAAGCGATGTTTGATTACTCAAACCAAAAGCAGAAACCCCATAAATAATTCCAAAATTCACAGTTTTGGCATTGCTACGTTGTGCTGCCGTAACTTCTTCTATTGGCACATTAAACACTTTTGCCGCTGTGCTTCTATGAATATCTTCATTGTTTTGAAATGCTTTAATCATATTTTCTTCACCTGACAGTGCTGCGATGATTCGTAACTCTATTTGAGAATAATCGGCTGAAAGCAAAGCATAATTTTCATCTCTTGCTACAAAGGCCTTTCTTATTAATCGTCCCCGCTCAGTGCGAATTGGAATATTTTGAAGGTTTGGATTATTAGAACTTAATCTGCCCGTAGCAGCAACTGTTTGCATATAATCAGTATGAACACGCTTGGTTTTTGCATCAACTTGGTTTGGCAAAGCGTCAATATAAGTGCTTTGTAGTTTTACCATTTGTCGCCATTCAAGTATGTCTTTTACAATCGGATTATCATTTGCCAAATAAGACAAAACTTCTTCGCCAGTAGCATATTGACCTGTTTTGGTTTTCTTTTGTTTGGTTCCGCCAATTTTCAGTTTATCAAATAAAATATCACCTAATTGTTTTGGTGAAGCCAAATTGAATTTCTCCCCAGCAGTTTCGTATATTTTTTGTTCGAATTCAGAACTTTCTTTTGCCATTTCCACTGACATTTCTTTCAAGAAAGGAACATCAAGATTGATGCCTTCCAATTCCATTGCTGCCAAAACTGGAATTAACGGAATTTCGATTTCCTCAAAAAGTTTTTTAGTTTCGGCTTTATCTAATATAGGACTGAAAACTTCCTTTAATTGAAATGTAACATCAGCATCTTCGGCAGCATATTCTTTGATCTCTTCCAAGGACACATCACGCATCGATAATTGGTTTTTACCTTTCTTCCCAATTAATGTTTCAATAGATTTTGGCGAATATTTTAAATAGGTTTCACTCAATACATCCATATTGTGACGCATGTCAGGATTTATCAAGTAATGAGCAATCATGGTGTCAAATAATTTTCCTTTTACTTGTATGCCATAATTTGATAAAATTTTCAAATCATATTTTATGTTTTGACCAATTTTTTCAATGGCTTCGTTCTCAAAAAATGGTTTGAATTTATTGGCCATTATTTGTGCCTCTTCTTGATTTTCAGGAAATGGAATATAGAAACCTTTTCCTTTTTCATAGGAGAATGACAACCCGACAATTTCAGCATGAAGTGTATTAATCCCTGTGGTTTCAGTATCAAAACAGACTGATTTTTGATTCATCAAATTTTGTATAAATAACTTGGTGGGCAAATCTCCTTGAATGATTTGATAGTGATGTTCTGTTGTTTCTAACGTAGCATAATATGAATTGTGTTTTGGTTCGTCATTTTCTTCATCAGTAAAACCAAATAAATCGAATTGCTCTTCATTTGATTTTTTAGCAACAGGTTTTTTTATGGGTTGAGGCGTTTCACTTTCAGCACTATTATTGTCAATTTCGTCATAATCTTTTCCTGTTCCAAATAATTTATCAAACTGTGCTTTCATTTGTCGAAATTCTAGTTCCTGAAATAAAGCGTCGGTTTTCTCCACATCGGGTTTTGATAATTCGAAATCTGCGGCATCAAAAGTTACTGGACAATCTAACAGAATTCGAGCCAATTTTTTTGATAGAATCCCCAATTCTTTATTGTTTTCTATTTTGTCTTTCAGCGTGCCTTTAAGTTTATCAGTATTTTCCAAAAGGTTTTCCATGCTGCCAAATTCTTTTAATAATTTCTTAGCAGTAACTTCTCCAACGCCAGGAAAACCAGGAATATTATCGGCAGAATCGCCCATCATTCCTAGAAAATCAATTACTTGTTCTGGTCTTTCTATTTCAAATTTTTTCAAGACTTCTGGAATGCCCCATATTTCAATATCGTTGCCCATACGAGCCGGTTTATACATAAAAATATTTTCGGAAACCAATTGTGCAAAATCTTTATCAGGGGTCACCATAAAAACTTGATAACCTTCTTTTTCAGCTTGTTTAGCCAGTGTTCCTATTAAATCATCGGCTTCAAAACCTGCTTTTTCCATAATAGGAATGTGCATGGCTTTTAATAGTTCTTGTATGTATGGAACTGCAATCTTGATGGCTTCAGGAGTTTCATCGCGATGTGCTTTATATTCCTGGTACATTTCATAACGGTAATCACTTCCGCCTTTATCAAAAGCAACTGCTAAATGATCTGGTTTCTCTCTTTTTATTACTTCCATCAAAGAATTCATAAATCCCATAATGGCTGAAGTATCCATGCCTTTTGAATTAATTCGAGGATTTTTGATAAAAGCATAGTAACCGCGAAAAATTAATGCATAGGCATCAAGAAGGAAAAGACGTTTTTGTGTTGACATATTCTAAAAATTATGAATTGTAAAAGTAAAGAAACTTTAAGTTATAGCGAAGCGAAATATTTAGTTAAAAATAAATTAAATGAAAGCAAAATTAGATTGGTTTCTTTGTTTCTTTGTGAAAAAAAATAATGGTTCTTCGTTGGTTAATTCTAATAATAATTATTGCTGTTGTAGAGTTCTATTCTTTTCAAGCATTTAAGACAATTACAAAATTAAAATGGGTTCTAATAACCTATCAACTAGTATCTTTAGCAGGAATTATTTTCATAATATATCAATTCACAAAATTTGATAGAAGTGTTGGACAAACCAAACAGACTCTTTTCACCTTTGGGCTATTGTTATTAGTCTTAGTCCCTAAATTAATTTTAACTTTTTTCTTGCTGTTAGAAGACATTTCAAGAGTTTTTCTTGGAACGATTACTCATTTTATGGGTGATAATGACAACGGGAAATTTTTGCCTGAAAGAAGAAAATTTGTAAGTCAAATAGCTCTTGGGATAGCTTCCATTCCGTTTTTGAGTTTGATATATGGAATGACAAAAGGCAAATACAATTACAAAGTTATTCATCAAACGCTTTTTTTTCCTGATTTACCCGATGCTTTTGATGGATTTAAAATCACTCAAATTTCCGATATACACAGTGGGAGTTTTGATGATGCCGAAAAAATAAATCACGCTATTGATTTGATAAATGAACAAAAAACAGACCTGATTTTATTTACAGGCGATATCGTAAATACGCATGCCAAAGAAATGCATCCTTGGATTGACACTTTCAATAAAATTGATGCTCATAAATATGGAAAATATGCCGTGCTTGGCAATCATGATTATGGCGAATATGTGACATGGCCCTCTCAAAAAGCCAAAGATGAAAATTTTCAAGCCATTAAAGATTTATATGGTCAAATAGGTTTTCAATTATTATTAAACGAACATGTGAAAATCAAAAAAGGCAATGACGAAATAGTATTGGTAGGGGTTGAAAACTGGGGGCATAACTTCAAGCAAGCTGGAGATGTTGCTAAAGCCTCTGAGAATCTAAAATCTGAAGATTTTAAAATTTTGATGAGTCATGATCCAAGCCATTGGGAATATGAGATAAAAAACCATCCAAAGAATTTCCAATTTACACTATCAGGTCACACGCATGGATTTCAATTTGGCATAGAAATTCCTGGAGTTTTCAAATGGAGTCCGGTGCAATATGTTTACAAACAATGGGCAGGATTGTATGAGGAATTTGGTAGAAAAATATATGTAAATCGTGGTTTTGGGTTCCATGCTTATCCTGGGCGTGTTGGAATTTGGCCAGAAATCTCAGTTTTCGAACTAAAAAAGGGCAAAAATGTCGTATAATTAGTTAAAAGTACTACATTTGTCTTTTAATAGTTCTTTTTAATTACTAAAAGAAAGTAAAAATATTTTGGTTTTATGTCAAAATTTGGAGAATTAATCAATGCTCAAGTACCTGTGTTAATTGATTTTTACACAGAATGGAATGAATCTTCAGTATCCATGCATCCTGTAATTAGAGATGTTGCAGCAGCACTTGGCGATAAAGCAAAAGTGATAAAAATTGATGTAGATAAAAATCAAGAATTGGCAGATGCATTGCGCATTAAAGGATTACCGACCTTGATGATTTACAAAGAAGGCAATATGGTTTGGAGACAATCCGGAGAATTAGACGCTAACACGCTAATAGGAATTGTTCAAGACCAGATTTAGTCAATTTTATCACAAATAAATCCTCTCTCTTTTAAGAAAGTTAATGTTTTTGGCAAAACATATTCTAAATTGTTCCAAGCTTTATTACTGTCGTGAAAAACAATAATGCTTCCACTTTCAATATGCTGCAAAACATTATCAAGGCATTTTTCTCGTGTGATTTTTTTATCAAAATCATAACTCAACACATCCCACATAATTATTTTATATCCTAATTTTCGTAACCTTTTAGATTGTGATGGTTTTATTTTTCCGTAAGGAGGACGGAATAGATTTGGGATTTGGGATTTGGGATTTAGGATTTCAGATTGACAACGTTGAGTATTTTCAATATATTCTTCTGTAGAAGTTTTCCAGCCATTCAAATGATTGAAGGTATGATTGCCTATGGCATGTCCTTCGGCTATTATCTTCTTGAAAATCTCAGGATGCTTTTCAATATTGTTGCCAATACAAAAAAAAGTCGCTTTAGAGTCATATTGTCTAAGTTGTTCTAAAACCCATTCGGTGATTGCTGGCGTTGGTCCATCGTCAAAAGTGAGAAATACCTTTTTGGCATCATTTGGAATAGCCCAAACATACTTTGGAAAAAGCAACTTTATAAAACGATTTGTTTTAGCCCAAAAACTCATAGTGTAAATATAATAATAAAAAAATGTGCCAATATGAATTTTCAAATTGACACATTTTCACCCGAGGCTCAGCCGAATTGTATGGAGCGTAGCGGAGTAAAATTTTAAATTAAGTTATTCTAATTCTCTTCCAAAACGAGTAAAACGTTGCGCAAAAGAGTTGAAAATAGGTTTGTTTTTGTTATAGAATTCTCTATCTCCTCGGTCTTTCATTACCATCAATAAACTTCTGTAACGTTCAATATCAGTAATAATATCAGAGGCAATTCCATCTTGAACAGAAGGTTGAATGCCTGTGTAATAGAGTAAACTTTGTTTGTACTTGGTCATTAATTTTTCTAACAATTGTCTGGCTTTTGCTTTTTCGCCCACTTCATAATAACCACCAGCAAAGGGTTCTACCATGGTATAATAACCATAATAATCCATTGGCATTTTCGTTAGCGCTAAGTCAATAATGGTTTTAGCTTTTGCTGTTTTCCCTTCATTGATGAGTTGCTCCATCAATCTTGCCATATTGGTTCTGTAGGAAATACTATTTTTTCTGGTTTCTGGATCATGATAAATAGTGGTCAAATCACCATTCCCCCAAGCCCATTTTGTTACTAAATCATACATTTTATCGCTGTCAATTTGACCCATATCATAAGGGTTTTCTTTGTCAATAGGTGTTTTAAGCGGTACTAATTTATAAACCAATCCATCCAACTGAAGGTAGTCTTTCATCCAAAGATAATCGTCATCGCCAAAACTTCCACCTGTGAAATAAATAGGACGTTTCCAATTATTATTGGCCAAAACGTCCAACATAATTAAACGGTTTTTATACATCGCACTTCCTTTGATGTCCATATCTATATAAGGAACAATAGAGTCATTGTATTTTGGGTTTACCACTTTGTTGGCTATGATGGCATTTTTATCTACAGGAATTCTGATTTTATTTGTGGGATAAAAATGAATGGTTTGCCCGTTTTGTAATTCAATAGTTGATTTTGGGTTTTTGATGAAATTGATAAAGTCTTTAATATCCCAACGTGCTTCTGTTTTTGGAATATGTGCTACATAATCCAATTTATCACCCACATATTCGTTATGAGTAAATGAAATAGGTAATCCTTCAGATTTATAAGTCTTAAATTTCATTTGATCAATATACCAATCAGTCATAAACAGACTTGTGTTTACAATCTTCACATCGGTTCTGATGCCTTGGATTTCTTGCGCATACCAAAGCGGGAAAGTATCATTATCACCAATAGTGTATAGTATGGCATTTGGCTCACAGGATTCTAAATAGTTTTTTGCCATGGCTGTAGCAGTATGTCTATTAGCACGATTGTGATCGTCCCAGTTTTGGCTTGCCATTAAAACGGGAGCTGCTAAAAGACAAGCGCCAATAATAATAGGGCCAACTAATTTAGATTTAAAGTAATCAGAAATGATTTCATAAATAGCATATACTCCAAAACCTATCCAGATAGCAAAAACATAAAACGAACCTACAAGCGCATAATCTCTTTCACGAGGTTCAAACGGTCTTTCGTTTAAGAAAACTTTAAGCGCTATACTTGTAAATAAAAACAAGACTAATAACACATAAAAACTTTTTAAATCTCTTTGAGCATGATACATCAGCCCAATTAAACCAATTAAAAACGGCAAGAAATAATAAACATTTCTTCCTTTATTGTTCTTTACATCGTCAGGAAGATTTTCTTGTGCTCCTTTGCCTAAATGTATTTCATCGATAAACTTAATGCCGCTAATCCAATTCCCGTCTAGGTTATCGTATTTGCCTTGAACATCGTTTTGTCTTCCTACAAAATTCCATAATAAATACCTTCCGTACATATACCCAAATTGGTATTCCACCATAAAGCTGATATTGTCCCAAGTAGATGGTTTTTCAACAGTGAGGTAATCGCTATATTTTTTTAGGAACGAAACATAGTCTTCATTGTCAATTTTATTCTGAGCATATGCCGATTTGAATTCATTAATGTTTTTCTGCATTTCTTCTTTCAATTGGTTTACGGCTTGACCAACTTGTTCTTCACTAAGACTGTCAAGGTTTACGCCATATTGAGCTAAGTCTTCTTCATAGGGATAGTCTTGGTTCAGTTTGAACTTTGGAACACCGGTAAATTGAATATAATTTTCAACGTGTTCTGTACTCCAAAGACGGGGTAAAATTGCCTTTTGAGCGTTATCGCTGTTTTGTTCCGCGTTTTTAAAGTTGTTAACGATAACATATTTCCCTGTTTTATAATCTCTTTCGTAGTTAGGAGCTTTATCAAGATAAGGTTCGTCTTTATCTAGTCCGGCAAAAGTATCGGTATATTGTGGGCCATAAAATAACGGATTCACACCATATTGTTCACGGTTGTAATAGGCCAAAACTTCGGCAGCATCAGAAGGCTTATTTTCGTTGATAACCACATTAGCATTGGCACGAATAGGCAACATCATCCAAGTGGAGAAACCAATGAAAACAAAAAGAACACATAAAATTATGGTGTTCAAAAGCGGTTGTCCTTTTGTTCGAGTATATTTTAATCCAAAATAGAAAAATGCAATCATTAAAAGGGTTGCAATTATAGAACCCGAATTAAAAGGTAATCCAAAATCATTCACCATAAAGATTTCCATTTTTCCGAAGAATGCCAAAGTGTAAGGCAATAATAATTTGAAAATGAAAAGCAATATGGCAACAATTATAATATTTGCTAGAATAAAACTTTTAAAAGTAACGGTTTTGTAATTTTTAAAATAATATAAAAACCCAATAGCAGGAATAGTTAATAGCGCTAAAAAGTGCACACCAAACGAAAGACCGATTAGCAATGAAATTAATAACAACCAACGATTTCCTCTGGGAGAATGCATGTCTTCTTCCCAACGCAATCCCAGCCAAAATAAAATGGCGATAAACAATGATGCCATGGCATACACTTCGGCTTCTACGGCACTAGACCAAAAACTATCTGAGAATGTAAAAGCTAATGAACCCACAAAGGAACTTCCAAGTATAACAATGGCTTTGTTTTTATCTAGCGTTGAATAGGAAGAAACAATTTTTCTTAACACTATAGAGGAGGACCAAAACATAAACAAAATAGTAAACGCGCTGGAGAATACAGACATCATATTTACCATAAGCGCCACAGTTTCTTGGCTCGTGGCAAACATGGCAAAAAACGCTCCTAAAATTTGAAACAAAGGGGCACCTGGCGGATGTCCTACTTCTAATTTGGCTGCAGTTGCAATATATTCTCCACAATCCCAAAAACTCATGGTAGGTTCTACCGTTAATGAAAATGTTATTAAAGCAATGGTAAATGCTGTCCATCCTAGGATGGTATTCCATTTGTTGAAGTTAAAATTCATCATATACTATGAAATGAAAGGGTTTTATTTTGATGGTACAAAGAAACTATTTTTTTTAACGCAATTAAACGGGCACGAACAAATTTT
>NZ_JBMOGV010000048.1:0-16948 GCF_049318185.1 Flavobacterium sp.
ATTAAAGTTTGTTGTGCTTCAGCTAAACCAAGTTCCCACGGAATACCAGTATGTTGTAAAGAAGTTAAAGGCGCAGCTCCAGTGCCACCATCATATCCTGAAATTAAAATTACATCAGCTTTTGCTTTTGCAACACCAGCAGCAATGGTTCCAACACCTACTTCAGAAACCAATTTTACATTGATACGCGCTTCACGGTTGGCATTTTTCAAATCAAAAATGAGTTGTGATAAATCTTCAATAGAATAAATATCATGATGGGGTGGTGGCGAAATTAATCCAACATAAGGGGTTGAATTTCTTGTTTCTGCTATCCACGGCACTACTTTTTCTCCAGGTAATTGACCACCTTCTCCCGGTTTTGCACCTTGAGCCATTTTGATTTGAATTTCTTTAGCATTTGTCAAATAATTGATTGACACACCAAATCTTCCAGAAGCTACTTGTTTAATGGCGCTATTTTTTGAATCGCCATTGAGTTCTTTTTGAAAACGTTTGGAGTCTTCACCTCCTTCTCCAGAATTACTTTTTCCACCAATTCGGTTCATAGCAATTGCTAAGTTTTCATGAGCTTCTTGACTGATAGAGCCATAAGACATGGCACCAGTTTTGAATTTTTTTACAATTTCAGTCCAAGACTCCACTTCATCTATTGGAATTGGGTCAAGATTATTGAATTCAAATAACCCTCTAATTGTCATTAGATTTTCACTTTGCTCATTGACCATTCGAGAGTATTCTTTGTAGCTTTCTGGGCTATTGAGTCGAACGGCTTGTTGGAGTTTAGCAATAGTAGTTGGGTTAAACATATGTTTTTCACCATTTCTTCGCCAACGATAAATTCCGCCTATTTCTAAAGGTAATAGATTAGCAATTTGTGAATTTGGAAATGCTTTTTGATATCTTTTTTTGATTTCTTTTTCAATTTCCATTAAACCAATCCCTTCAATTCGTGAAGGTGTGTTTGGGAAATATTTTGAAGTAAATGTTTTATTCAATCCTAGTATTTCAAAAATTTGAGCAGCACGATAGGAGTGAAGAGTGGAAATCCCAATTTTATTCATGATTTTCAGAATTCCCTTTGCAATCGCTTTGTTAAAATTCTTGATGGCATAGTCTGCTTTAATGCTAGGTATAAGTCCAAGAGTTACTTGATTATGAATAATCTCATTGACCATATAAGGATTGATAGCACTAGCACCATAACCAAATAATAGTGCAAAATGATGGGGCTCCCGAGGTTCTGCAGATTCTATAATTATTCCAAATTTAGAGCGAACTTTTAAAGTATTTAGAGTATGATGTATATAAGAACAAGCAAGTAACATAGGTATTGGCATCATTTTTTCACTTACACCTCTGTCTGATAAAATTACAATATTACAACCTTCTTCCACGGCTTTGAATGTAGCTTGAACACATTTTTCTAGAGCTCTTTCTAAACCATTAACCCCTTTTTTAATTTCATATAATGTTGAAATAGTTACCGATTTAAAATCTGGATGATGGATGTTTCTAATTTTATCTAAATCTTCGTTTGATATAACTGGGTTCTGAATTTTAAGTTTCTTGCAATGTTTGGGTTCAATATCAAAAATATTAAAATCACCACCTATAGCTAAACTAATATCAGTAATGATTTCCTCTCGAATGCCATCCAAAGGGGGATTGGTTACTTGAGCAAACATTTGTTTAAAATAATTATATAAGAGTTGCGGTTGATCAGATAAAACAGCTAATGGTGTATCATTCCCCATTGAACTAATAGCTTCTGCTGCGTTAATACCCATTGGGCTTATAATGGTTTGAAGATCTTCAATAGTATAGCCAAACAAACGTTGACGGGTTTCAAAATCAATATTTTCCTCAGGAATTGGATTATTAGTATAAGGTATATTTGCCAAGTGTAGCAGATTTTCATCCAACCATTTTTTATAAGGATGTTTACTAACAATAGCATTCTTTATTTCATCATCTTCAATAATTCTTCCTTTGTTCATGTCAACTAAAAACATTTTTCCAGGTTCCAATCGACCATATTGTAAAACATCTTCAGGTTTAATGTCAAGAACGCCAATTTCAGAAGACATAATTACAAAGCCACTTTTGGTTACAGTATATCGTGATGGGCGCAAACCATTTCGGTCTAATAAAGCACCAATAACATTACCATCTGTAAAAGGAATAGATGCTGGACCATCCCAAGGTTCCATGATGCAAGCGTTATATTCATAGAAAGCTTTTTTGTCTTCCGACATGGTTTGATGTTTTTCCCAGGCCTCTGGTACTACCATCATCATAACTTCTGGTAGTGAGCGACCAGTCATTAAGAGCAACTCAATGACCATATCCATAGATGCAGAATCTGATTTTCCTTTTAATATAATGGGAAACAATTTTTTAATATCGTTACCAAAAACATCACTTTTCATTAAGGCTTCTCTGGCTCCCATTCTACTAATGTTTCCGCGGAGCGTATTGATTTCTCCATTGTGACACATATATCGGAAAGGTTGTGCCAATTCCCATGAAGGAAAAGTATTCGTTGAGAATCTTTGATGCACTAAAGCCAATCGAGTTACCAAATCATCGTCTTGTAAATCGGTGTAATAACGACTAATGTCTTCGGGCATCAAGAGTCCTTTATATATTATAGTAGTTGTAGAAAAACTTGAGAAATAAAAACGATGACTTTCAGAAATTTTAGAATTAATAATAGCATGTTCAGCTATTTTTCTGGCAGCAAATAATTTTGCATTAAATTGTTGTTCGGTCAGTTGTAATCCATTTTTACTAACAAAAACTTGCTTAATAGTAGGTTCTTTAGCGGCAGCAATTTCTCCAAGATTTGAAACATCAACAGGCACATCTCGCCAACCTAAAATTTTTAGATTTTGATCTTTTATAGCAGTTTCAAAAGTAGTTTTACAAAAAGAAATTTGATTAACACTTTTAGGTAAAAAAACCATCCCTACGGCATATTCTTTAGGTTTTGGTATTTCAAAAGGACAAACTTTATTAAAAAAATCATGAGGGATTTCAAATAGAATTCCGGCACCATCACCTGTTCTTCCATCAGAACTAACAGCGCCACGATGTTCTAATTTTATTAAAATATCTAACGCTTTATGTATAATATCATTAGACTTAATTCCATTCAAATTACATATAAAACCTGCGCCACAATTATCATGTTCAAATTCAGGTAAATATAGGCCTTGTGCTTCGACTTTCATTATTGATAAATTTTCACTAAAATATCAATTTCATTAAAAATAACAATGTATAATGTGTGAAAAATTAATTAATTTATAGAATTATAAATTAAACATATTATAAATTAATAATTTGTGTTTTTTTTATTCTTAAATTGTTATATTAATAATAACGTTTTTTAGAAAAATGATTTTTTTTAATAGTTTTTGTACTATTTTTTGTAAATATTTTATAAACATACGAGTGTTTTTTAAAGATTGTAATATCAACATAGAAAGATTGAATTACTATTTTTTATAACATATAAAACTAAAAAAAGGCATGCTTTTTTGTTTTACAAACGATTGATTTAAAAAATATTTTAAATTGGTTTACATTTCTTTTTCGTTTGATTGTAATTAATTACTTTTGCAGCACTTTAAAAGTATTAAAAACTTCAATATGAACATTCACGAATATCAAGGAAAAGAAATCTTAGCTAGCTATGGTGTTAGAGTACAAAGAGGTATTGTAGCCAATAGTCCAGTAGAAGCAGTAGCTGCAGCAAAACAACTAACTACCGAAACAGGCACAAGTTGGTATGTTGTTAAAGCACAAATTCACGCAGGAGGAAGAGGAAAAGGCGGAGGAGTAAAATTGGCTAAAAACTTGGAACAAGTAGAAACGATTTCAGAACAAATCATTGGGATGATGCTGAAAACGCCTCAAACTCCACCAGAAGGTAAAAAAGTACACAAAGTACTTATTGCAGAAGATGTATACTACCCAGGAGAAAGTGAAACCTCAGAATTCTATGTGTCTGTTTTACTTAACAGAGCTACTGGAAGAAATATGATTATGTATTCAACCGAAGGAGGAATGGACATTGAAGAAGTTGCAGAACACACTCCTCATTTAATATTTACGGAAGAAATAGATCCATCAGTAGGATTACAAGGTTTTCAAGCTAGAAGAATAGCTTTTAATCTTGGACTTTCAGGAAATGCATTTAAAGAAATGGTTAAGTTTATCGATTCATTATATAATGCTTACATCGGTTCTGATGCTTCTATGTTTGAAATTAACCCAGTTTTAAAAACATCGGATAATAAAATATTGGCTGTAGATGCTAAAGTAAATATTGATGATAATGCCTTATACCGTCAACCAAAATATGCTGACATGCGCGACATTCGTGAGGAAAACCCAATCGAAGTAGAAGCAAAAGAAGTTGGATTAAACTATGTTGATCTTGACGGAACAGTAGGTTGTATGGTAAACGGCGCTGGACTTGCTATGGCAACTATGGATTTAATTAAATATGCGGGTTTTGAACCAGCAAACTTCTTAGACGTAGGAGGAACAGCCGACGCTAAACGTGTAGAAACAGCTTTCCGTATTATCTTAAAAGATCCAAACGTAAAAGCTATTTTAATTAATATTTTTGGAGGTATTGTTCGTTGTGACCGTGTTGCACAAGGAGTTGTTGATGCTTATAAGAACATGGGCGATGCTATTAAAGTGCCAATAATTGTTCGTTTACAAGGAACCAATGCTGAGATTGCAAAAGAATTAATTGATAATTCAGGAATGCCAATTTTATCAGCAGTACAATTTCAAGAAGCTGCTGACCAAGTGAAAGCGGCACTCTCTTAATTTTAACTACATAGTATCAAATTTAATATAAAGTAAATCCCAAGTTCGTGGCTTGGGATTTTTTGTTGTTTTACGCTTTATTTTAATCATAAATTACACTATAAATTGGCACAATTACTTTTTCAAGCAAAAGAAATAACCTAACTATTATATTTATTTCTTCAATAATGATTTTATGAGATATTAATTTTTATTTTGAAGTAAGTCCTTTTTGCATTGAAAAGAGAGTCTCTTAAATCAAAGCTGATTTAATTTAAAGTTTTTTAAAGTAATTAGTTTAAAAAATAATATTAAAATTTAACGAAAACCTTACTAAAAATCTTTTTTATTTCATTTGCAATTCCCTAATTTTGTTGAATTATTAATTTATCTGACTTAATTCCCATAGTATATCATGTCTAAAACTGCAATATTAGAATTTGATGGTAAGAAATATGAATTTCCAGTAATTATTGGAAGTGAAAATGAACCTGCCATTGATATCGACAAACTCCGTGCTTTAACGGGTGCTATTACGCTTGATCCTGGTTATAAAAATTCAGGATCATGTAAAAGTGAAATTACTTTCCTTGATGGAGAAGAAGGAATTCTTCGATACAGAGGTTATGCCATTGAAGATTTAGCCGAAAAATCAAATTTTTTAGAAGTTTCTTATTTGGTAATTTTTGGAGAATTACCAACAAAAAATCAGTTAGTTCAATTCGAAAATGATATTCGAAAATATACTTTGGTAAACGAAGAAATGAAAAACATCATTGATGGTTTTCCAAAAACGGCTCATCCAATGGGAGTTTTATCATCGCTTACAAGTGCATTAACAGCTTTCAATCCAAAAGTGGTAAATGTAGAAAACGAAAAAGAAATGTATGAAGCTGTATGTAAAACCATGGGTAAATTCCTTGTAATTGCCACTTGGACATACAGAAAAATGATGGGTTATCCATTGAATTATTACGATAATACAAAAGGTTATGTAGAAAATTTTTTGCGTTTAATGTTTGAACTACCAACAGGACCCTATAAAGTAAATCCTGTTATTGTAAGCGCATTAGATAAATTATTTATCCTACACGCTGATCATGAACAAAATTGTTCTACTTCAACAGTAAGAATAGTAGGTTCATCCCACGCTGGATTATTTGCCTCAATTTCATCTGGCGTTTCGGCACTATGGGGACCACTTCATGGAGGCGCTAATCAAGCTGTATTAGAAATGCTAGAAGCCATCCAAAAAGACGGTGGCGATGCTGATAAATACATGGCTAAAGCTAAAGATAAAGACGATCCATTCCGTTTAATGGGATTTGGACACAGAGTATATAAAAATTTTGACCCAAGAGCTAAAATTATTAAAAAGGCTGCCGATGAAGTATTAACTACTTTAGGTGTTGATGATCCCATCTTAGATATTGCAAAAAAATTAGAAGCAGCTGCTTTGGTTGATGAGTATTTTGTATCAAGAAAGCTATATCCAAATGTTGATTTTTACTCAGGAATAATCTATCGAGCATTAGGAATACCAACCGAAATGTTTACTGTAATGTTTGCTATAGGAAGACTTCCTGGTTGGATTGCACAGTGGAAAGAAATGCGCGTCAATAAAGAACCAATTGGTAGACCAAGACAAGTTTATATAGGACACCCATTACGTGAATTTAAATCTATTGAAAAAAGATAGTTTTAAATCTTACTAAAGGTTGATTAAAAATTAATACTATCTTTAAATACTTATAAACAAAGCTTCTCCCTGTTGAGAAGCTTTTTTATATTTGTACAATGCCAAAAGCTACTTTATGCTACAATTAAAAATTAAAAACGAAACATCAAGATTGAGAGCTGTTGTGTTGGGTTCAGCACTAAATAATGGACCAATACCATTAGCTCATGAAGCCTATGATCCAAAATCTTTAGAACATATTCTTGCAGGAACTTATCCTATTGAAGCTGATATGATTAAGGAGATAGAAGCTTTCAATCAAGTATTTCAAAAATATGATGTGAAAGTATTTCGTCCTGAAATGATTGAAAATTACAATCAAATTTTTACACGCGACATCGGTTTTGTAATTGACGATATTTTTATCAAAGCCAATATTCTTCCCGATAGAGAAAGAGAATTAGAGGCAATTCAATATGTAATTGACCAAATTAATCCAGCAAAAGTAGTTCGTCCACCAGAAGAAGTACATATTGAGGGTGGTGATGTAATGCTTTGGAACGATTATATTTTCATTGGAACCTATAAAGGTTCTGATTATAAAGATTATATCACTGCGCGAACCAATTGGCAAGGTGTGAATTATATAAAAGAATTGTTTCCAAACAAAAAAGTAAAAGAATTTGATTTGGTAAAATCCAAATTGGAAGCGCGCGATAATGCATTGCATTTAGATTGTTGTTTTCAACCTGTTGGCAAAAACAAAGGAATAATTTATAAAAGTGGTTTCAGAGAAGAAGCAGACTATGTTTTTTTAGTGAATCTTTTTGGTTTAGAAAATTTATTTCACATTACTCGTGACGAGATGTATGATATGAATTCAAACGTGTTTTCTATAGATGAAAATGTAGTGGTTTCTGAAAGGAATTTCACTCGATTAAATAATTGGCTTCATGATAAAGGTTTTATCGTTGAAGAAATCCCTTATGCAGAAATAGCAAAACAAGAAGGACTACTAAGATGTTCTACTTTACCCTTAATTAGAGACTAAAAAAAATGAAACAAACTACCAATTCCATATTAATGATTCGTCCAGTGGCATTCCGCATGAACGAACAGACTGCTGTAAATAATTATTATCAAAAAGTACTTGATGGACTTTCTCCAGAAACTGTTAATGCAAAAGCGCAACAAGAATTTGATGCTTTTGTAAATAAATTGCGAAAAGTAGGCGTAAATGTTATAGTTGTTGAAGATACTTTAGAACCCAATACTCCAGATAGTATTTTTCCGAACAATTGGATTTCATTTCATGAAAATGGCGATGTGGTTTATTATCCCATGTTTGCCGAAAACCGTCGCGAAGAGCGAAGAGACGATATCCTTGATGTATTAGAAGATGAGGGTTTTCAAATCAATGAAGGTATTATGGATTATACCGCAGCTGAGGAAGACAATGTGTTTTTGGAGGGAACAGGAAGTTTGCTTTTGGATAGAGAAAATGGCAAAGCCTATTGCGCTCTTTCACCAAGAGCAGATGAAGAATTGATGATAGAATTTTGTGAAGATTTTGAATTCACACCTGTAATTTTTGAAGCTTTCCAAACCGTAAATGGAGAAAGAAAATTAATATATCATACGAATGTAATGATGTGTCTTGGTGATACTTTTGCCGTGATTTGTGCTGATTGTATTGATGACAAAAAAGAACGCAAAATGGTGCTGGATAGTCTTCGAGGTGATGATAAAGAAATCATCTTAATCACAGAAGAACAAGTAAATAATTTTGCAGGCAACATGCTAGAAGTTAAAGGGAAAAATGAAAAAAGATTTTTAGTCATGAGTGAATCGGCCTATAAAAGTTTAACCAAAAAGCAAATAGCACAACTAGAAGCACATGTCGAAATAATTCATTCAAGTTTAGATACCATAGAAGCTTGTGGGGGTGGAAGTGCACGTTGTATGATGGCAGAAATCTTTTTGCCAAAAGCATAGATTAAAATCTATAAAAAAAACATGAAAAATAAAAAAACTCTAGTTCTCGGTGCTACAACAAAACCAGAACGATACGCTTTCAAAGCCATTACAATGCTTGTTGATAAAGGACATTCAGTCTTAGCTATTGGTCAGAATACAGGCGAAGTGGCTGGAGTTACCATTAGAACTAAAAACATTCCGTTGAAAAATATTGACACAGTGAGTTTATACTTAAATCCGGCACGTCAACGCGATTATTATAACTACATCATAGAGACAAAACCAAAGCGTGTTATCTTCAATCCTGGAACCGAAAATCCAGAGTTTTATCAATTGCTTCAAGGTAACGGAATTAAAGTTGAAGTGGCCTGCACACTAGTTTTACTGGCTACAAATCAATATTAGAACTGAATTTAATTACCAATTAATAACGAGTATTTTCTGTTGTAGGTTTGCTTATCAAAAGTAATCCTATAAAAGTTATTAAACCGTTAACAATAATTAATTCATTGTCAAAAGTATAATTGCCAAAAAGTGCTACAGAATATTTACTAATAAAGAAGCACAATGTTGGCGAAATTAAGCAAATGAAAGGCACTAATTTGTCATGAACAGTTTTTGATTTCATAAACAAGCCAAAAGCATACAATCCTAAAAGTGGTCCATAAGTATAAGATGCAATCTTAAAAATCATTTTAACTACGGAAGCATCATTAAAGGCATCAAAAACTATGATGACCAAAAACATTAAAAATGAAAATCCAATATGAACAAAATGTCTTGTTTTTACATTGGAAGAATTACTTTTATTTTCTGATTTATCCATACTAAGAAAATCTACGCAAAAAGAAGTAGTTAAAGCGGTTAAAGCGGAGTCTGTAGTTGCGAAAGTAGCAGCTGTAAGCCCCAATAAAAAAACTACTGCAGGAACAATTCCTAAAGATTTCAATGCTATTTCAGGAAACAAGAAATCAGTACGAGCAACATTGTCTGCTATAGGTACTTGAATGCCATTTTTCTCGGCAAACATATAAAGCAAAGCACCAACACTCAAAAAGAAAATATTAATAATAACAAATATACCAGTGAAGGTAAACATGTTTTTTTGAGCTTCACCAATGTTCTTACAACTCAAATTCTTTTGCATTAAATCTTGGTCGAGTCCAACCATAGCTATCGTTACAAATATCCCACCAAGTATTTGTTTCCAAAAATAATTGCCTTTTAAATAATCCTCAAAGAAGAAAATTTTAGAATAATTGCTTTCTTTAACAGCTTCAAAAGCTTGGAAAAAAGAAAAATCTAGACTCTGATAAATGAAAATTATGGTCAAAAAAACAGAGGAAACTAAGAAGAACGTTTGCAAACTATCGGTAATTATTATGGTTTTTAGTCCGCCTCGATACGTGTAGGCAAATATTAATCCTAAAGAAATTAAAACCGTTAGCGCAAATGGAACATGAAAAGAATCAAAAACATAACGTTGCAATACTATCACTACTAAATACAATCTGAAAGCAGAGCCAATAGTTCGACTGATTAAGAAAATTGTAGCGGCAGTTTTATAGCTCACAACTCCTAATCGTTGTTCGATATAACTATAAATAGAAGTCAAATTCATTCGATAATAAAGCGGGAGCAATACTTTAGCTATGATTATAAAACCTATAGCATTTCCAAGTATGAACTGGAAATATTTAAACTGTAAATCGGGATTACCAACTTCGCCAGGTACAGAGATAAAAGTCACGCCAGACAAAGCAGTTCCAATCATTCCGAAGGCAACCAAATACCATTTTGAGTTTTTATTAGCTTTGAAAAAAGTATCATTGTCAGAGCTTTTTTTGCTAACCAAATTGGAAATCAAAATCAATAATCCAAAATAAATAACAATGATAATAAGAATTGTAGTTGGTGACATAATTTTTGGTTTAATAGTGAGCCAAAATACAAAAAAGAATATATAAAAAAGAGAAAAGAGCAAAGACAGCTATTTTGATGAAAAGTTCTGCTTTCTTTTTTCTTTCTTCTTTTTTCTTTTCTCTAAATTTGCGTAATGGAATTTTCATCAAAATTACTTGAAAAAGCGGTTAACGAAATGGCACAATTACCTGGCATTGGAAAGCGCACGGCATTGCGATTAGTTTTGCATTTACTAAAACAGCCTATTGAACATACTCAATTTTTATCTAATGCCTTAACAACCATGCGTGAAGAAGTAAAATTCTGTGCTAATTGTCATAATATTTCAGATATTGAAGTTTGTGAAATTTGTAATAATTCTAATAGAAATCATAAAATTATTTGTGTTGTAGAAGATGTTCGGGATGTAATGGCTATTGAAAACACCAATCAGTTCAAAGGAATTTATCATGTTTTAGCTGGTAAAATTTCTCCAATTGATGGTATTGGACCCAGTCAATTGAATATCAATTCACTAGTAGAAAAAGTGAAATTAGGACAAACAGAAGAATTGATTTTTGCATTGAGTTCAACAATGGAAGGCGATACCACAAATTTTTATATCTTCAAGCAAATCAAAGATTACCCTGTAAAAACATCTACAATTGCACGTGGTATTGCTGTTGGCGATGAACTCGAGTATGCAGATGAGGTTACACTGGGAAGAAGTATATTAAACCGTATTCCATTTGAAAATTCAATTAAAAATTTATAAAGAAATATTAGCATAGTACATTTTTGTATTTAGAATTGAAAAACTATCTTTGTTTGCTAATTATTTTAAAAATATAATGAATTTACATAAGGTCTTTATATATATCCTGTTGAGTATTTTATTTGCTTCTTGTGTGCCTAATAAAGATTTGATTTACTTGCAAGACAAAGGAAAATCAAATGCTGAAATAGTTACGCCCTCAAATCAAAAGCCTTATCGATTACAAACAAATGATATTTTAAACATAACTATTAAAGCTATTGACCCAAAAATAGTAGAAATATTTAATTTAGATAGCAATCAAAATGGATTGATAATTTCAGATCAAAATTCTTATTTTACAGGTTATAGTGTTGATGATCATGGCAATATAAGATTGCCAATGCTAGATGAAATAAATGTTTTAGGATTTACTACTGAAGAAGTTAGAATTAAAATAGAAAAATTACTTCACGAAAAGTATTTTAAAACAGAAGCAGGTATTTATGTAATTGTAAAGTTAGCGGGTTTCAGATATACAATAAATGGTGAAATTAATACTACTGGAACAAGAGTATTATATCAAGACAAAGTTAACATTATGGAAGCTATTGCTAATGCAGGAGACATTACGGTTACAGGAGACAGAAAAAATGTAATTGTAATAAGAAGATTTCCTCAAGGAAATGAAACATTTACTATAGACTTGACAGATAGTAGAGCGGTAAATTCACCATGTTTTTATCTACAGCCTAATGATTATATTTATATCAAACCATTGAAACAAAAATCATGGGGAACAGGAAAGACAGGTTTAGAGTCACTGTCAACTATCATTACACTTTTATCATTATCAACGACTATTTTCTTCTTACTTAAAAATTAATACTATCATTCATGTTAGACTTAAAAGACTTCAATTTTTTTGATAAGCAAAATAGTTTTGATTTCAAAGGATTTTTAATAAAAACCTTAAGTTATTGGAAGTTGTTTATTGTAGGTCTAATAATCACCTTTTCAATTGCACATCAAGTTAATATTAGAAAACAAAAAATTTATGGAATAGAGTCTACCATATCAATACAAGACGAAAACAATCCTTTTTTTACATCCAATACAAGTTTAGTTTTTAATTGGGGAGGAACTTCCGATAAAGTACAAATGGTTTCTACCACATTAAAATCTAGATCACACCACGAATTAGTTGTAGACAGTTTACAGTCTTACATAGATTATCTCAAACAAACAAAATATTTTCTTAAAGATGTTTATGGTCAAGTTCCTTTTAAAATTAGTCTTGATAAAACAAAATATCAATTATTTGAAACATTTATAAAAGTTAAAATGTTGTCTTATAAGACCTATCAAATCACTATTTCTTTCGAAGGTGATAATGTAAAACTTGTAAGATATAAAGATAACAATATTATAACTCTACCCATTCAAAACAAAGAATTTAAGCAAATATTTAGAGTTGGTCAGGATATAAATTTACCCTATCTGCACTGGAAACTAGACATTAAAAAAAATAATCTAGAAAATTTTGAGGATGAAATACTTTTACGTTTCAATTCATTTGATAATATCGTTTCAAATCAAAAAAAAATAAAAGTAGAAGTTGATGAAAAAGCCGCGTCAATTTTAAGGCTTGCAATGGAAGGAACAAATAAAGAGAGAATGGTTGATTATCTTAATGCAACAGTTGATGTATTGATAAAAAAACAATTGGAAAGCAAAAATAAATTTGCAGAAAACACGATTGATTTCATAGATAAAACTCTTTCAAAAATGGAAAAAGAGTTAAAAAATTCTGGTGAAGAGTTAAAAGAATTTAGCAAAAAGAATAATATTATTGACATAGAAGAAGGAGGCTCAAATTATAAAGATGAATTAATGAAATATGATCTTCAAAAAGATGATGTTGAAAGAAAAATCGAATATTTAAATTCATTAAAAAATTATCTAAAAAGCGTAGTAGATTATTCAAAATTACCTGTGCCAACAGTTGCAGGAATTTCAGAGCCAAACATTAATATAAATGTATCTAAGTTAATTGCACTCTCCTTGCAAAGATCAGAATTGATTTATTCAGTAAAAGGAGATGTTTACTTTGAAAGAATTGATAATGAAATAAATTCTATCAAGAGAGTGCTAATAGAAAATATTAATACTTATAAAAATGTTCTCCAATATGACCTTAATCTTGCGAATAGAAAAATTGGTAAAATTGAGAATGAAATAAGTAGTTTGCCAGAAGATAAACAAGAGTGGTTAAAATTATCAAGAAAATATAATTTAAGTGATAATATTTACAATACTTTTTTACAAAAAAGAAGTGAAGCATCTATAGTAAAAGCTGCAAATTTATCTGATATACAAACTATAGATCCAGCAAAGGATGTTGGAGGTGGTTTATTGGGACCCAAAACAGCAGTAAATTATGTATTGGCTTTTTTTGCTGGATTGTTTGTTCCATTAGTATTGGTGTTCTTTATTTTCTTTATAAGTAATTCAATACAAAATATAGAGGACATTACAAATATTACACAATTGCCTCTAATTGGCATAGTAGGAGTAAAACACTCTAAAAATAATTTATCTGTTTATGAAAGACCTAAATCAGCACTCTCAGAATCGTTCAGAGCTATACGTTCTTCATTACAGTTTTTATATAAAAAGCAGAGCAAAGAAGGTACCAAGACTTTAATGTTGACCTCCTCTATCAGTGGAGAAGGTAAGACATTTTGTTCTATAAATATCGCAACAGTTTTTGCTCTTAGCGAAAAGAAGACTATCATAGTAGGATTAGATTTAAGAAAACCTAAAATTTTTGATGATTTTAATATTAAAAATGATATTGGTGCTGTCAATTATTTAATTGGACAAAAAAAATTAGAGGAAGTAATTCAACACACAAAAATTCCTTTTCTAGATGTAATTACATCTGGACCAATTCCACCAAATCCCTCAGAATTGATTCTTGGAGAAACAATGAAAGAGATGATTGAAGAATTGAAGAAAAATTATGATTATATTATTTTAGACACACCACCTGTAGGATTGGTTTCTGATGCGCTGGAATTGTCTCAATTTTGTGATGTAACTTTATATGTAGTGCGTCAAAATTTCACCAAAAAAGAAATGTTAACATTATTAAATAATAGAAGTAAAAGAGGTGAACTAAACAACGTTAGTATCATCTTTAACGGTTATGAAAATAAAGCAAAATATGGCGTAGGTTATGGTTATGGATATGGATATAGCTATGGCTATGGCTACGGAAGTGGTTATCATGAAGATGAAGAACCAAATGGATTTTTTGCCAAATGGAAATCCAGAATGTTTAAAAAGATTAGAAAATGATTAATGATAAAATAGCAATATTAATAACAGGTGGTGCCGGTTTTATAGGATCTAATCTTTGCGAATACTTTTTGTCAAAAAACTATTATGTAATTTCTTTAGATAACTTTTCAACGGGACATAAATATAACATCGAACCTTTTTTTGAGAATAAAAACTTTAAATTTATTGAAGGTGATATAAGAAATATTGAAACTTGCATACAAGCTGTTAAGAATGTTGATTATGTATTACACCAAGCGGCATTGGGTTCTGTTCCTCGTTCTATAAATGATCCTATTACAAGTAATGAAGTAAACGTTTCTGGTTTTTTAAATATGCTTGTGGCTTCAAGAGATGAGGGAATTAAAAGATTTGTTTATGCCGCCAGCTCCTCTACCTATGGAGACTCTGAAAGTTTGCCAAAAGTTGAAGATAAAATAGGAAAACCACTTTCTCCCTATGCTATTACTAAATATGTAAATGAGTTATATGCAGAAATTTTCAGTAAAACTTATGGTTTGGAAACCATAGGATTGAGATATTTCAACGTTTTTGGAAGAAGACAAGATCCAAATGGAGCTTATGCCGCAGTTATTCCTAAGTTTGTAATGCAACTTATGAAACATGAAAGCCCAATTATTAATGGGAATGGAAATTACTCAAGAGATTTTACCTATATTGATAATGTAATTCAAATGAATGAATTAGCTATCTTAACTCAAAATTCTAATGCTATTAATACTGTTTACAATACGGCTTATGGTGATAGAACTACCTTAAATGATATGGTGTTTTATTTAAAAAATTATTTAGCTAAATTTGATGAAAAAATTGCAGCGATTGAAGTAGTTCATGGACCAAACAGGGTAGGTGATATACCCCACTCTTTAGCGAGTATTGAAAAAGCAAAGCAATTGTTGTATTACAATCCCAAATACTCTTTTCAAGAAGGTTTGGAAGAGGCAGTAAAATGGTATTGGGAGCATTTAAAATAAACTATTTATAATATAAAAAAATAAGAATGAAAATAACTAATATTTGTTGTATCGGTGCTGGTTATGTTGGAGGACCAACTATGGCAATAATAGCTGAAAAATGCCCACATATTAAAGTAACTGTAGTTGATTTAAACGAAGCTAGAATAGCGGCATGGAATGATAAAGATGTCAATAATATTCCTATTTATGAACCTGGGCTAAATGAAATTGTAGGCAACGCAAGAGGAAAAAATTTGTTTTTTTCTACAGCAGTTGATAAGGCTATTGAAGAGGCAGAATTAATTTTCATCTCTGTAAATACCCCAACTAAAACTTATGGAACCGGAAAAGGAATGGCCGCCGATTTGAAATATATAGAGTTATGTGCCCGTCAAATAGCAAGAGTAGCCAAAACAGATAAAATAATAGTTGAAAAATCAACCTTGCCAGTTAGAACTGCCGAAGCATTGAAAAGTATTTTAGATAACACCGGAAATGGAGTTCAGTTTCAGATACTATCTAATCCAGAGTTTCTTGCAGAAGGTACCGCGGTACAAGATTTATTAAATCCTGATAGAGTTCTTATTGGTGGAGAAACCACACCAGAAGGACAAAAAGCCATAGCCTCTTTAGTAGATGTTTATGCTAATTGGGTGCCAAGAGAACGAATTTTAAAAACTAATGTTTGGTCATCAGAATTATCTAAATTGACTGCTAATGCCTTTTTAGCACAAAGAGTTTCTTCTATCAATGCCATTTCTGAATTATGTGAAAAAACAGAAGCTGATGTTAATGAAGTAGCTAAAGCTATTGGTATGGATAGTAGAATTGGTTCTAAATTTTTAAAGGCATCAGTAGGATTTGGAGGTTCTTGTTTTCAAAAAGATATTTTAAATTTAGTCTATATTTCTAAAGCTTTTGGATTGAATGAAGTAGCCGATTATTGGGAACAAGTCATCATTATGAACGATCACCAAAAAAGAAGGTTTTCTAAAAATATTGTTCAGACTCTTTACAATACGGTTTCTGGAAAGAAAATAGCTTTTTTTGGTTGGGCTTTCAAGAAAGATACCAATGATACCAGAGAATCAGCAGCTATCTATGTTGCAGATGATTTAATCAATGAGCAAGCTACCATTGCTTTGTATGATCCAAAAGTTGGGCGTAAGCAAGTATTAAATGATTTGGACTATTTAGAAACAAGAAATGCTGCTGAAAATGATAAATATATAGTGACATTTGATAATCCTTACCAAGCTTGTGAAAATGCTCATGCTATTGCTATTTTAACAGAGTGGGACGAATTTAAAGATTATGATTGGCAAAAAATCTATGATTCTATGTCTAAACCAGCTTTTGTTTTTGATGGTAGAAATTTATTAGATGCTGAAAAAATGAGAAGTATAGGTTTTATTTACCAATCTATCGGATCGTAGTGAGGTTATCGGTTATCGGTTATCGGTTATCGGTTTTGGGTTATCGGTT
>NZ_JBMOGV010000049.1:0-16794 GCF_049318185.1 Flavobacterium sp.
CCATCCAAATATTCGGCTTGGTTTTGGGCAAAATAACCTAACTGCACATTGTGTCCTAATTTTATGGAACCTTGGTATTTAAATTCGTTCACGATGGCTTTGATAAGCGTTGATTTTCCTTGACCATTTTGTCCCACAAAAGCAATCTTACTGCCGCGTTCTACTAAAAGTGAAATATCTTTTAAAATTGTTTTATCACCGTATGCTTTAGTTACATCCTCTGCCTCAATAACAACTCTTCCAGGTGTTTGAGAAACAGGAAAAGAAATATTCATCACAGAGTTGTCATCCTCATCTACTTCTATGCGTTCAACTTTATCTAATTTTTTAATTAATGATTGCGCCATCGATGCTTTAGAAGCTTTTGCTCTAAATTTTTCGATTAACTTTTCTGTCTCTTCAATTTTCTTTGCCTGATTTTTTTGGGTTGCCAATTGCTTTTCACGAATTTCTTCGCGCAACACTAAATATTGTGAATAAGGTTTATTAAAATCATAGGCTTTCCCCAATGAAATTTCAATAGTTCTGTTGGTCACATTATCCAAAAACATTTTATCGTGAGACACAATTACTACCACCCCTGGAAAATTTCTCAGGAAACCTTCTAGCCAAATGATACTTTCTATATCCAAGTGATTGGTTGGCTCATCTAGCAGCAAAATGTCGTTAGATTGCAACAACAACTTGGCCAACTCAATACGCATTCTCCACCCACCAGAAAAAGTATCGGTTTGGTTCTCAAAATCTTCTCTTTTAAAACCTAACCCTAAAAGAATTTTCTCTGTATCACCAACGTAATTATAACCTCCAAGCAATTCAAAACGATGCGTGAAATCTGATAAATCTTCAATAATTTGTGCATAATCGTCACTTTCATAATCGGTTCTAGTGACTAATAGATGGTTGATTTTTTCTAACTTTTTTTCTACAACTTTTATATCCGTAAAAGCTTCATATGCTTCTTCAAGTACCGTTCTGCCTTGTTCAAAATCAATATCTTGTCGAAGAAAACCCATCCTAACCTCTTTCTCTGTAGCAATTTGACCGCTATCGGGTTTAAAATCTCCAGCTAAAATCTTCAGCATTGTCGATTTTCCTGCGCCATTTTTCCCTACCAGTCCTACTCTATCTCCAGAACCCAATCGAAAAGTTACCTCTTCAAAAAGATACGTACCACCAAACGAAACCGACAAATTGTGTATATTTAACATAATGTTTTGTTACAAAAGTTACATGTAAAAGAATTCTATAAAGTACCTTTGTACAACTTAAGTCATAAGACCCAAAAGAACAAAAGTTAAAATTTTTGCAAATGTTAAAAAAAGGATCCAAACTAAATAGTATTTTAACAGGAAGTTGTCCACGATGCCAAGAAGAAAGCATGTATGTGAACCAAAATCCATATAATTTGAAAAATATCTACAACATGCATGAAGAATGCTTACACTGTGGATTGCACTATAAAATTGAACCTTCCTTTTTTTATGGTGCCATGTATGTCAGTTATGGATTAACAGTAGCCATTGGAGTAGCTGCATTTATTATTTCAAAAGTGTTTATCGGATTAAGTTTATTGCAATCTTTTATAGCTATTATTATGGCACTAGTTGCCCTAATGCCTTTAACCGCTAGATTAGCCAGAAATATTTACATTAATATTTTTGTTCATTTTGATAAAGATTTGGTTAAGAAATAGCATATCTCTTAATATCTATTGTTCTATCCAGAGGTTTTCCATTTTCTATAAAATGATATAAATCAATTGCCATAGCAGGTGCAAGCATAACACCCCGAGTGCCTAGACCATTAAGAATAAGAAGGTTTTTATGTAAAGGATGAGTGCCAAGAAGCGGCCGTCTGTCTTTAACCGTAGGTCGAACTCCTGCAAAATGCTCAATAATTTCAAAGTCACAAGTTAAAATTTCTCGCAATCTATCTGTAAGTTCTTGCTTTCCTTCTTCGGTTGTTGTATTCGTTTTATCGGCCCAATTATATGTAGCACCCACTTTAAAAAGATGATTGCCCAATGGCAAAATAAAAACACTGGTATTCACAATAACATCAATATTCAATTCAGGAGCTTTAATGATGAATAATTCACCTTTAGTCCCATCAAGTGGCAAATAATTAAAAAACGGATTAGCATGCATGCCAAAGCCTTCAGCAAAGACAATGTGTTTAGCCTTTATATTTTGATAGGTGATATTGTCATTAAAAATCTGCAATTGATCATAATCAAAAGTGCTTTCAGCAAACAAATTCATTTCTTGTAAATACTCTTGATATTTTTCAAGTAAAACAACCGTATCTACAAAACCTGTATGAAGCACTTCTCCATAACCAAAAGGAGAATCAATCGAAGAATATTTCTTTTGTATAATAGTTATGGAAAGAAAAGGAGCCAAATTACGTTTATCAGAAGCCATAAACCAATTGTTTTGTTCCTCCACAGAAAAGAACTTTCTATAAATGGGTAACTTAAAATCTACTTGTAAGCTAAGTTTTTCTTCTATTTTTTTATAAAAATCATCTGCAATTTGAAGTTGTTGCTCAGCATTCCAAACTTCACTAAAACGTTTCAAAATAACAGGATTATACAAACCGCCTGCAATTCTTGTAGAGTTTTGAGAATGATTATCAAAAATCACAAATGATTTTTTATTTTGCAAAAGAGTTTCTGCAAAGGCAATACCTGCCAATCCCGAACCAACGATTATATAATCTAACATATTATTTTATAAAGAAAATATTATATAATTTATATAATTATTCTATTTCCAAAGTATTATTTGTAAAATTAAATTTTATACTTTTCAGTTTTTTTAATGCACTTAGTCCAAAAAGGTTAACGCCATCTATTTTAGTATTGATTCCGCAGTTTACATTTTCCAGAGTTACATTACCTAATTTTATTTCTTTCATATTAAATCGAACACTTTTATTAACATTGCCACTTGCGTCCATAAAATAGCCCCCTTCTAATATGTCTTCTTCACTAATGGTTTTAGCTTTAAATAATGTTAAAACAATATCTGGAGTTAAAAAAACTTCAGATGCTCCAGTATCAAGAATCATATCAATTTTTAAAACTTTGTTAAAAGTAACATTCACCTCATAAACCCCACCGGATGTAGGTATCAAGTTTAAAATATTTTCGTTTTTACCGTTTAATTTTGGCCCTGAAATAAATTTTCCTTCAAACCAGGTCCCTTTTAAAGTACCCCCTTTTGCATATTTCCAAATTCCTTCGCCATGAATTTTATTGCCTTTAAAGTTACCTTCAAAAGTATCTCCATTTAACTCTTGATAAATTCCCTTACCATTTCTCAAAAAATTTAATATTTCACCTTTATACAAAGAACCACTAGAATATTTAATACTTCCAACTCCTGTTAAAGTATCATTTATGAAATTGCCTTCTAATGTGTATCCATCTGGATCTGACCTTTTCCCTTTACCATTTAAAAAACCATTAATAAAAAAACCTTCATAAATAACATTGTCTTTGGTTATTAATTTACCAACTCCATAAAGTTGATTTTCTTTCATTTCACCATTGTAAGAACTACCATCTGTATAAAAAATTTGACAATTACCTGTTGCTTTATTGTCCTTCCAGTATCCTATAATCTTAGTTTTATCCTCGAATATATATGTTCCCTCTCCATTTTCACAATTTCCAACAATACATTGGGAAAAAACGAGAGTTGAGTAAAAAAAGCAAATTAGATATAAAAATATTTTCATGTTTAATATTTAGATTCATATTACTACAAATGTATGTTAAAGTAATAGAAATAAAAAAACCTTTTAAACAATTAAGTTTAAAAGGTTTTTTTATAAGTAATAATGAAATTTAGTAATTCCACATATCAGACTCAAAACTACGAATCTTATCTTTAACCCTTTCGGATTCCAACAACTGCATTTGGGCATTGTCTTTCATATAATCTTGAATTTCTCTATCCCCGTAAACATTTTCTTCTTTATAAATGACACCATTAAAACGACGAGAATTTAAAAGTTGATCAAATGTAATTGGCATTGCAGAATTCTTATCATTAAATGCCTTAGCCTCTTGTAAAACATCTCTTATAGAAGGAAAATAAACCCAAAACAATTCAATAGGTATTAATTCTACATTACTTGCGGAAGGATCTGATTTAGGAGAAAGATCTTTAGCTTCAAGAGCCATAGGACAAATAGCAAGCAATCTATATTTTAATTCACTTTGACGTTTATCAAAATACCAAAAACCTTTTATTTTATATCCAGTTACATCTTTAGCTGTTAAATATGTAACATTTATATATTCATCTGACAAAACTTTTTTTCCAGAATTATAATCTTCATAAAAATTTTTATACTCTTCTCTACCTGCGGCTATAGTATCAGTATATTTAAAAACTGTTTCAAGATCTTTTAATGTTTTTTTTGTATTAAAATAATCATCAACATAAACCTCAGTAATTTTTCCAGATTTAATGTTGTTTAATAAAACTTGAAAAAGAGATCTTCTCTCTTTACCAACAAAATTTGTATCTATTGGAAAATATAGAGGGAAATTAATTCTTTCATCAAGATCAATAAACTCCCAAACTGTTTTACCCATCAAAACATCTCTATCATGAACATAACCATAAGGTAATGGTTTATCATTATCTGAAATTAATTGTGCGGGTGTTTTTTTGCCAATCTCATCTGGAGTTTTGGCATTCAATAGATTGGATTGAGCATTAGTTGCAAAACTTGATGCTATTCCAATAACAACTAATAAAAAGGCTTTAAATTTCATAATATATTATCTAAGTTTTCTAATTAAGTCTATAACAACAAAAAATAAATTTTTATTGTATTTCGTAAAAGACAGGAGCAGCAGTTTGAGGTGGAATATTTGCACCAACAACTTTAGTTTTAATATCGGATATAATTACAACATCACCCGATTTTGCTCTTGCTAATGCAGATTTACATCTTCCATCTACTTTATTACCACTAACTACTACAGATGCTTGTCCTGGAACTTTAAAATTGAACTGAGTAACTACATAATTTAAATCATATAAAAAACCATCTAATTTTGCAGATATAGTTGAAACTTCTAAACGAGATTTTGCACCTTTTTGACTTCCTGCGGATCCACCTATTGAACCTAAAGGATCAGGCACATTTTTAATTCTAAATACTTTTTTATCAGAAACCGATTTACCGTCTGCCATTTTACCTGTTGCTGTGACTATAACTTCAGTACCAGTTTGTGGGTTTAAATTGTATTTTCCTTTTCCAAGTGGAGAAAGTCCAGGAGCAGAAGCAGTAACATCGTTTTCAGGAATTCCTGCAAATGAAATCGTCATTGGGTTAGGTAAACCTCTATAAACAACATTCATTTTATCAGCAGATATATTAGCTGAATTAGGTCGAGGAACCACAACATATTTACCTTCAAATTTTAAAGGCACTGGTTTTCCATCTTCCATGAATGAAAAAGTACCGTTGATGGTTTTTTCACCAACACCACCAGCCGTCATAGATATAACCGCTTGACCGTTTTCAATTTTACCAGGACCAGAGAAACTAGTTGGCACTGTGTTAGAATCGTATTTACCTAATACTACTCTACCTTTAACTGTTTCGCCTTCAAAGAATACGTTTTTCTCTAAAATAACCATTGCTTGGAAATTCTTTAAAGAAGCTGCTTGAGCAATAGTGTTTCCAATTAATGCATTATAAATATCTTGCTCGGTAGCTTGAACATCATTTTGCATACTTGTTATTTTTGCAATAGATGCTATAGCAGGAAATCCTTCAAAGTGGTATGACAAATATTTTTTAGAAACACCTTCTTTGTCTTTTACATTTCCTAAATTAAATTTTTCATTGATTTTATTAACGATGATTTGATATTTCACATCATTACCAAAAACGGCTATAACCTCTTTTTTATATTTTTCAATCTTTGAAATTATTTCATTTCCTTTAGCCGAATATTTATCACCTTCAAACCAATTTTCATCGATGTAACCACCTTTGTCCATAGCTTCGTAAGGTAATTTTCCGTTTTCTTCTCTGTCAAATTCTTTAGAAACATCAGTTTTTAAATTACCTAAATAATCATATAACTGTTTTGAAATTTCTTTAACTTGATTTGCTTTATCTAAAGGACCTTTAAAACGTGTTGGATCATCCTCCGCTTTTTGTTCAAGAGTACCTAAGAGACTAGTATTATACTCTTCAGAGAATTTATTTACTCCTTCAAATTTTTCATTCATTAATCCAAAAGCCGTTAATACTTCTTTGGACATATTTAATGCCAACATTGCGATGAATACCAAATACATAAGGTTAATCATCTTCTGTCTAGGGGTTAGTTTTCCTCCTGCCATTTTTTCTAATTAGTTATTGTTTTGTTAATAAAAATATAGTTCAAAAACTAATTATCCTTTATTGTTCATTGCAGAAAGCATTCCACCATATACATTATTCAATGTAGATAAGTTTGATGTTAAAGACTGCATTTGATCTTTTAATTTTAAGTTGTTTTCAGCAACTTCATCATTGATTTTAGCGTTTCTTTCAGCACTTTGCAATTGCACTTGGTATAAACCATTTAAAGTTTCTAATTGAGTTGCTGCTTTTGCCATTTCTTCAGCATATTTCTTTTGACCAGCGATTGAATCTACGGTTGGAAATATTGCTTTTGCAGCACCTTCAAAGTTTTTAATACTATTTCCTAAGCTTTCCATTAATTGACCATCAATTTTAGCTTCTTTCAACATGGCATCTAATTTTTGAGATAATATACCTTGCGCATCTTTAGCATCTTCTTTTTTACCTTTTTCTTTTGCTTCTCCTCCAGCTAATTCTGGATAAACCAATGACCAATCTAACTCTTTATCCACAGGGTCAAAAGCTGATAAACCGAAAATTAAGGCTTCAACAGAAAGTCCAATAATAAGCATCAAACTTGCTCCAGTCCAGTGTTGTATTTTAAATAATGCTCCGATAATTACAACCGCCGCTCCCATACCGTAAGCGAAATTCATTGTTTTTTTGCTTAATAATGCCATAATAAAAATTTTAGTTTGTTTTAGTTAAATATAATTGATTTAGTTTAAAATTATTTTCTAGGTGCTTTTCCGTTTTTAGTAACTTGAGTTCCCATATAATCCTGAACAGTTCTGAAACCTATATAGCTTCGAGCTGTATCAGCATATTCAAAATCTCTGGTCCCAACTTGCAAGAAATAAGCAACATCTTTCCATGAACCGCCTCTAACAACTTTACGCATGTTATTTGTATTTTGTACAGTAGGATTCATAGTTGACACATATTCATAAGCTGCAGGATCATAAGAAGAATCTGTCCACTCAGATACATTACCAGCCATATTATATAAATTGTAACCATTTGGTTCGAATGATTTAGCTTCTACAGTATATAAAAAACTATCAGCTGCATAATCCCCTCTATTTGGTTTAAAGTTAGCAAGGAAACAACCCCTATCGCTTTTGGCATAAGGACCACCCCAAGGGTATGTAGCAGACTCTAGTCCACCTCTTGCTGCATATTCCCATTCGGCCTCTGTAGGCAATCTAAATGAATTAATCAAATCTGTTCTATTTTTTTTCTTCTTAGATTTAATGAATGCGTTTTTCTTCAAAGTTCTCCAAGCGCAAAAAGCTTTTGCTTGTTTCCAAGACACACCCACTACAGGATAATCTCCATAGGCTTGGTGCCAAAAATAATCGTTGTGCATAGGTTCGTTATATGAATAGGCAAAATCCTTAATCCATACTGTTGTATCAGGATATACTTCCTGTTGTTCTGTTCTTATAAATGAACTTCTTTTTCCAACTTTAGCTTTTGCTGCTGCTTGAATATCCATCCAAGAGTATCTAAACTTTAATTTTTTTACATCTGTTGTTCTTAAACCATTATAAGACTCAGCAACTGGCAAATACATACTATCCATTACTTCTGTATAATATTCGTCAGGATATTTACCAGTGTCTTTAATTAATTTTACTTTTCTATTTAATCTTCTTCCCGCATAAGCATCATCATCAGTTCCAACACTGTAATAATTCTCGTACATGTATTTATCGTATGGAGTCATTTTAGTTGGATCTTTATCATCAAAAGCAAAATCTCCAACACTTCCAGCTGTTTTACCTTTTCCTGCTTTTCCTGATGAACCAGCAGTTTGACCAACTTCATCAGCAAGAATAGCTAAGCGTACTCTTATAGTAGAATCTTTTACCCATTCAACAAACTCACGGTACTCGCTATTTGTGATTTCGGTTTCATCCATGTAGAACGATCTAACTGTGACAGTTTTTGTAGGCGCATCTTGAATATTTGCTAAATCATCGTCTGATTTACCCATAATGAATGCTCCGCCAGGAACCAAAGTCATTCCAAAGGGTTTCTCTGGATGCCATTTTTTTCCTTTCACTCCTACTAACTCTCCTTTGTCGCTAGATCCTCCGCAGCTTGTTAACAAAGCTAAAAATGATGCAAATGCAATGAACTTCTTCATATAAATTGGGGTTATTTGAATACTTTATTTTTTAGGGCGTAAACCTATTTATTATTTTTCAAAAAAACAATAAAATATTATTAATTTTTATAATATATCTTCAAAAGATATTAATTTGTATTTCAAAAATAGTATTAAAATATTATTTTAAAGATGTTTATAACAAACCAAACTTTTAATACCTCAAAAGCTATTTTTTATAGCTTATGTAAATAGTTTGTGTCTTTTGTTGATTAATAGTTAGTTTCTTTATTTGTAATTATTGTTTTAAATACTGTTTTTCCTTTGTGCTTTCCACCATCTTTCTGGTATTTCCTGATTACAAGCCATCAGATATTCATCATGCGAACAAGGTAATAACGTATTTTTTTTTAATTTATTATGTTGACCCGCAAAAAAATTTATTTCTATCCACCATCTGTCTGTTTTATTACTCTTGTAGAAGACCAAATCTTCAGTTTCCAATGGAACTATATACTTTAAATAATTTTCTCTTGTGCCAAATGGATATTCATTAGAACGATAATTAATCCCTTCGATGAAATACCAAATAATTTGAGCAATAAGTACTGACTCTTGTTCACTACTATTATGATTAAAAATTCCTAAAGAGCTTACTTTATCACTTATTCCAGCATATCTAGACAAAACACAAATTTCTTTTCCATCAAAACCATTTGGAGTAAATTTTATCAAATTTGCTGAATCTGAAGACTTTACAGCATTTAAATCTAAACTAACAATATCTGCATCTCTAAATACTGGTTCTGACAACAAAATATTGTTTGAAATCTCACCTAATCTGTAAGCATCAAAATATAATTTTTCTATTAAATCAATTTCCTCTTGTGAATTATAATAAGTTTGATAACCTATGTTACTAAAATTAAAAAGGTTGTTTGGTTCATCTAAAATTATTCTGGACAAATAGGAATTTGAAGTAATACCTTCTTCTTGTTTTCCAAAATCAAATTTACTATCTATGGCAACCAAATTTACCATTTGTTCCATTGTATCATATGCTCTGTATAAAGGATATGTTAAATCTTGACTTCCTCCAATTACTATAGGAATAATTCCATTACGAATTAATTTAGAAGTTACTTTCTGAATCGCAAAAAAAGTATCTTCCAATGAATTTCCTGGTAATATATCTCCTAAATCAGCAATAGAACTTTGCCAATTTCCAGGAAATAAAGAATAAAACTCTTTTCGAACAAAATTTAAATCAATTTTTTCAAAAGATTTAACATTACCACGGTTTTCTGGAACTCCTATGATGGCAATTTTTATTTTATCGGTATCAGGGAAGTCTTTATCAGTGTGGAAAGCTACTTTACTTCCCAAATGCTGAGAGGAAAGTCCTTTTATATATTGAATAATTTCGTCGTTTACAGGTGACAAAAAATCAAATTCCATAGTTTATTTCTTTTTAGATGGTGCTTTTTTAGCTGGCGCTTTCTTGGATGCTGTTTTTTTCTCGGGTGTTTTCTTTGCAATCATTTCTTTTATTTCTTCTAAAGTCAATTTTGAAGCATCAATATCTTTACTCAATTCGATTTTGATTTTCCCTTTGGTAATTTCTGATCTTCCCCAACGTGCTTTTTGAACCAAAATTCCTTCTTCTTCCCAATTATGAATTACCTTATCAATGTTTTTTTGTAATTTATCTTCAATCAATTCCGCTACATCAGCTTGTGAAAGATTATCAAAATTGTATTTTTTAGAAACATTGATGAAAATTCCATTCCATTTGATAAAAGGACCAAACCTTCCAGTTCCTTTTTGCACTCCCTCTCCTTTGTATATAGCGATTGGGGCATCGGCTTTTGTTTTTTCATTTATCAATTCTTGTGCTCTGTCCATTGTTACATCCAGTGGATCTTCTCCTTTTGGTAACGAAATAAATTGTTTTCCAAAACGAACATACGGACCAAATCGACCATTGCTTACTTCCACTTCTTCTCCTTTGTATTCTCCTAAATTTTTTGGCAACAAAAATAAATTCAACGCTTCTTCCAAGGTAATGTTACTTATGTTCTGTTCTTGTCTTAAACTTGCAAATTGCTTCTCATCGTCATCGGCTTCACCAATTTGTGCTACTGGACCAAATTTTCCTAAACGAACTAAAACTTGTTTTCCTGTTTTTGGATCTTTCCCCAATATTCGCTCACCGCTTTCTCTCTCGGCGTTGTCTTGTACTTCAACAACATTTGGATGGAATTTATTATAGAAATCCTGCATCATTTTTGCCCAATCGATATTTCCTTCAGCTATTTCGTCAAAGTCTTGTTCTACTTTGGCGGTGAAATTATAATCTAAGATGGCCGAAAAGTTTTTTACCAAAAAATCATTCACTATGGTTCCAATATCCGTTGGTACTAATTTTCCTTTATCTGAACCTGTGTTTTCTTTTAAAATCTTTTCGTCAACTTTATTCGCTTGAAGTGTAAGCTGTACATATTTTCTTTCTATACCTTCCAAATTTCCTTTTTCCACATAGGTTCTAGCAATAATGGTAGAAATTGTTGGGGCATAGGTAGAAGGACGACCAATGCCTAATTCTTCTAATTTTTTTACCAAAGAAGCTTCGGTATATCTTGAAGCTGCACGTGTATATCTTTCGGTAGCGGTAATAGTGTAATTGAGCAACTTTTCGTTGGCTTTCATTGCAGGCAACATACCTTCTTGTTCTTCATCATCGTCATCGTTTCCTTCTAAATATACTTTTAGGAAACCTTCAAACTTGATAACTTCTCCAGTAGCTTGGAAAATTTCGGAATGATTATTGGCTTCAATCTTAACGTTAGTTCTTTCTAACTCTGCATCGCTCATTTGGGAAGCCAAAGTTCTTTTCCAAATCAAATCATATAAACGTGCTTGGTCTCTTTCGACATTTACCGTGTGACGCGACATATCCGTTGGACGAATGGCTTCGTGGGCTTCTTGTGCGCCTTTGCTTTTATTAGCAAATGTTCTTGGTTTCGAATATTCCTGACCGTACGATTTTATAATTTCTGCTTGTGCTGCTTCCGATGCTTCTTTGGAAAGGTTTACACTGTCCGTTCTCATGTAAGTAATAAGACCAGCTTCGTATAATCGTTGTGCAATTTGCATTGTGATTCCTACGGGTAAGTATAACTTACGCGCCGCTTCCTGTTGCAATGTGGAAGTTGTAAAAGGCGCTGCTGGTGTTTTCTTAGTAGGTTTAGTTTCTAAATCGGCTACTTTATAGGTAGAACCGATGTTTTTATTTAGAAAATCTTCGGCTTCTTTTTTGGTAACAAAATTTTTTGGCAATTTGGCTTTTACCACTTTTCCTCCTTCATTAGTAAATTCTGCAGTGACTGAATAAGATGCTACTGGTTTGAAATCTTGTATTTCTCTTTCTCTTTCAACAATTAAGCGCACTGAAACTGATTGCACACGACCGGCAGACAATCCGCCTTTTACTTTTTTCCATAAAACTGGCGACAGTTCATAGCCTACTAATCTGTCTAATACTCTTCGAGCTTGTTGCGCATTGACTAAGTTATAATCAATTTCGCGAGGATTATCGATGGCTTTTAGGATGGCGTTTTTGGTAATTTCGTGAAAAACTATTCGTTTGGTTTTGCTTTTGTCTAATTTTAATTCTTCCGCTAAGTGCCAGGAAATGGCTTCTCCTTCACGGTCTTCATCGGAAGCTAACCAAACCATATCGGCATTTTTGGCTAATCCTTTTAGCTTGGTTACCAATGCTTTTTTATCGGCAGAAACTTCGTATTTAGGTTTGAAACCGTTTAATACATCTACTCCTATTTCTTTGGAAGGCAAGTCGGCAATGTGCCCATAGCTTGACTCAACCTGATAATCATTACCTAGAAATTTTTCGATTGTTTTTGCCTTTGCAGGTGACTCCACGATAACTAAATTCTTTGCCATATCCCGATTGTTTGTGTGGGCAAAAGTAAACGTTTTTTTTAAAAAATGATTTTATGGAGAAAATTTAAAGTTTTTTAACTAACGTTTTGTTAAACCTCTTCTGCCATCTTGTCATATTTTATAATTTAGTATTATCTTTGCTGTCCGATTTAGCGAAGAATATTTTATGGAAAAAGAAATTGATGAGAAAAAACAAGGTACATCGCTTGTTTTAGAAAATAAAGAAGGCAATACTAAAAAGCTTTTTATTGAAAGTTATGGTTGCGCGATGAATTTTTCGGACAGCGAGATTGTAGCTTCTATCTTGACGGAGCAAGGTTATAACACGACACAAAATTTGGAAGAAGCCGATTTGGTTTTGGTTAATACATGTTCTATTCGCGACAAGGCAGAAATGACGGTGAGAAAGCGTTTGGAGAAATACAATGCGGTGAAACGAAGTATAAATCCGGGTATGAAAGTTGGGGTTTTGGGCTGTATGGCGGAACGATTGAAAGACCAGTTTTTGGAGCAAGAAAAAATCGTTGATATGGTTGTTGGTCCTGATGCCTACAAAGATTTACCGAATTTATTGAAAGAAGTAGAAGAAGGTAGAGATGCCATCAACGTGATTTTATCTAAAGATGAAACTTATGGCGATATTGCACCTGTTCGATTGAATAGTAATGGTGTAAATGCATTTGTATCCATCACTCGTGGTTGTGACAATATGTGTACGTTTTGTGTGGTGCCTTTTACCCGTGGAAGAGAACGAAGTCGTGAACCTCAAAGTATTTTGGAAGAAATCAAAGATTTGTGGGATAGAGGATTTAAGGAAGTTTGTCTTTTAGGACAAAACGTAGATAGTTACCTTTGGTATGGTGGCGGATTGAAGAAAGATTTTGTAAAAGCTACCGAAATACAAAAGGCAACTGCTACTGATTTTGCTCAATTATTGGAACAATGTGCAATTGCTTTCCCAAAAATGCGCTTTCGTTTTTCGACTTCCAATCCGCAGGATATGCATGAAGAAGTGTTGCATGTGATTGCTAAATATGATAATGTTTGTAATTACATTCACTTACCAGTGCAAAGTGGAAGCACACGTATATTAAAAGAAATGAATCGCCAGCACACTCGTGAAGAATATATGGCTTTGATAGATAAAATAAAAAGAATAATCCCTGATTGTTCTATATCGCAAGATATGATTGCAGGTTTTCCATCAGAAACTGAAGAAGATCATCAAGACACCTTGAGTTTGATGGAATATGTGGAATATGATTTTGGCTATATGTTTTCGTATTCAGAACGTCCAGGAACATTGGCCGCGAGAAAAATGGAAGATGATGTGCCAGAAGAAGTGAAGAAAAGACGTTTGCAAGAGATTGTTGATTTGCAACAAATCTTAAGTGAGAAAAGAACCAAACGATTCTTAGATAAAACAGTTGAAATTTTAATTGAAAAAGAATCGAAGAAATCCAATCAACATTGGAGCGGAAGAAACTCTGAAAATGTAGTGACCGTTTTTCCAAAAGAAAATTATAAAGTTGGAGATTTTGTAATGGTAAAAGTGAATGATTGTACAACGGCAACTTTGATTGGGGAAGCTGTTGGGTATAGCCAAATGAATTAACAATTGATAATGGATAAGAGATAATTGATAATTGATAATTGATAATTTTAAGATTAGTGATTAATTATGAATTAGTAAAAAATACTGAAATAAATTCAGCATAAAATGGAATCAGTTCAAAGTATAAAACAACGATTTGAAATAATTGGGAATGACCCAAAACTAAATCGTGCTATAGAAAAAGCCATTCAGGTTGCGCCAACCGATATTTCTGTTTTGGTTGTTGGAGAAAGTGGTGTTGGAAAAGAAAGTATTCCAAGAATTATTCATTCGCTTTCGCATAGAAAACACGGAAAATACATTGCTATAAACTGCGGTGCCATCCCAGAAGGCACAATTGATAGTGAACTTTTTGGTCACGAGAAAGGTGCTTTTACTGGTGCAACCAACACAAGAGAAGGTTATTTCGAAGTAGCAGATGGTGGAACCATTTTTTTAGATGAAGTGGGTGAATTGCCATTAACAACACAAGTACGTTTATTGCGTGTTCTAGAAAATGGTGAATTTATCAAAGTGGGTTCGTCTCAAGTCCAAAAAACAAATGTTAGAATTGTAGCGGCAACCAATGTAAATTTATTTGACGCGATAGAAAAAGGAAAATTCAGAGAAGATTTATATTATCGTTTGAGTACAGTCGATATTCCTATTCCACCGCTACGTAACAGAAAAGAGGATATCCATTTATTATTTAGAAAATTTGCTGCCGATTTTGCTCATAAATATAAAATGCCACCTATAAAACTGAATGAAAATGCTATACATTTTTTACAAAAATACCGCTGGAGTGGCAATATTCGTCAGTTACGAAATGTAGCAGAGCAGATATCGGTTTTAGAAACTAACAGAGATATTACATTAGTAACTTTACAATCTTATTTACCTGTTGAAGGCAGTAGTTTGCCTTCTGTTATTAGCGGAAAAAAATCAGATAGTGATTTTTCAACTGAGAGAGACATTTTATATAAAGTGCTTTTTGATATGAAAAGTGATTTAAATGATTTAAAAAAATTGACTATGGAATTAATGAAGAATGGTTCAAAAGTTCAAGATATTAATCCAAGTTTAATTCATAAAGTATATGGCTCAACGGCCACTGAAAATGAAATTTCTTTTGAAGAAGAATCAGGAATAAATGTTATTCCTGCAAAAAATCAATTAGAACAAGAGGAATTTGACGACGAAGATGAACACAATTATTTAGATGCTGAAACTGTAGAAGAAGAGGAAGTCTTGAAATTGGAACAAATAGAAATAGAACTTATCAAGAAATCTTTAGAACGTCACAAAGGCAAACGAAAGGCTGCTGCAGATGAATTAGGAATATCTGAAAGAACATTGTATCGAAAAATTAAACAGTTTGATTTGTAAATCAATTGTTAATTAAAAATGATTAATTAATAATTTGAAAAATATATCTTTGAATTCTCTATGAAAAATCTAAAATACATTTTACTTATTCTAATTGCTTTTAACTTTATTGGTTGTGGTCATTATAATTTTACTGGAACAGGAAATATTGATGCCAAAACTTTTCAGGTAAATTATTTTCAAAATAATTCTGAATTGATTGAGCCAGGAATTGAAAGAAATTTAACTTTAAAATTACAAGAAATCATACAGAATCAAACCAATTTAAATCTGACCATTTCTAAAGGAGATTTATTATATGAAGGAGAAATTGTTGATTATAGAATAACCCCAATGACAGCAACTGCTGATCAAAAAGCAGCGCAATCAAGGTTAACTATTTCAGTGAATGTTCGTTTTAGCAATAAAAACAAGGAAGCAGATAATTTTGAAAAACGATTTTCATTTTTCAGAGATTATGATGGGGTTGAATTGCCCACTGGAGCAACACTAAATGGATATATAGACGAAATTTTTGAGCGTATAACGCAAGATGTTTTCAATGAATCATTAGCAAAATGGTAACTCATAAATGAATTTAACTGATTATACATATTTATTAAACAAACCCGAAGCTATCAATGATAGATATGCAGAGACATTAGACAATGTCTTAACCACTTTCCCTTATTTTCAGAGTGCTCGAGTTATGAAATTAAAACATCTTTACAATCAAGATAGTTTTCAATATAACTATGCGCTAAAAGTTTCTGCAGCTTACACTACTGATAGAAGTATTTTATTTGATTTTATCACTTCAGATTCTTTTGTTTCTGTTCAAAAAGGATTGTATGAAAAGAAATTGGAAGAACTAATGAATATGAATGTTATAGACGATGAAGAAATAATAGTAGCTCTAAAAGAACCAACTATTGATCCTTTAGAACAATCTATCTTAATCTCTATTAAAGAAGCAACAACTGAGGAAGAAAAAGCGGAGCAAAAGTTAGAAATAGGGAAACCATTAGAATTTTCTAAGGATGAAAAACACTCTTTTCAAGAATGGCTTCAGTTGTCAAGATTAAAACCAATTGTTAGAGAAAAAGACTTCATAAAAACGAATCCAATTGATGACAATAAAAAGAAAAAATTAGATTTGATTGATGAATTTATAAAAAATAATCCTAAAATTACTCCAATTACCAAAGATGCCTCAGTTCCAGTAATTGAAAACATTGCAGAAGACACAACTTATTTAATGACTGAAACATTAGCAAGAGTGTATTTAGAACAAAAAAAATATTCAAAAGCTATTCAAGCATATGAAATATTAATTTTGAAATATCCAGAAAAAAGTAGTTTCTTTGCA
>NZ_JBMOGV010000050.1:0-16731 GCF_049318185.1 Flavobacterium sp.
CTATTCAAAACACCAATCAAACAACTTTTACAGATGCTGCTGGTGTTTTTAGCTCTAATGAAATTTCTTTAGGAAGCCAACTCCTTCAGATAAAAAGTGCTGGTTTTAAAGACCAATTATTAGTAGTTGAAGTAGAAGTTGGAAAAATTTTGGATTTAGGAATTATTGTTTTGGAGGAGGATATTACTACCGAACAACAATTAAGTTTGGTAACGATTACCGAAAATGATTTAGGAGACGACAACAGTGGTTCCGAAAGTACTTCGGGATTATTGCAAGCATCAAGAGATATTTATCAGCAAGCTGCTGCTTTCAATTGGGGCCAAGCCCGATTTAGAATCAGAGGTTTAGATAATGAATATAGTACTACCATGATTAATGGTATTTCTATGAATAAAATTTATGACGGAAGACCACAATGGAGTAATTGGGGTGGATTAAATGATGCAACACGAAATCAAGAATTTACCATGGGCTCAGCACCTTCAGATTATACTTTTGGGGGTATTTTAGGAACTCAGGAAATCAATACCAGAGCATCTATTTATAGAAAAGGTTCAAGAATCTCTTTCTCGGGAACCAATACGAATTACAGTTGGAGAACTATGGCTACCCATGCCTCCGGAATGAATACCGATGGTTGGGCTTTTGTGGTTTCAGCCTCAAGAAGATGGGCTAATGAAGGTTATTTTGAAGGAACAAACTATGCCGCTAATTCTGTATTTGCGAGTATAGAAAAGAAATTTAATGAGCATCATTCCATTAACTTTACTTCGATTTTTGCTCAAAATAAAAGAGGAAAAAATTCACCAAATACTGCTGAGGTAACTCGTTTAAAAGGTGTTGAATACAACTCTTATTGGGGTTGGCAAGAAGGCGAAAAAAGAAATTCAAGATATAAAGAGATTGAAGAGCCAATCAACATGTTAAGTCACTATTGGAAAATATCCGATAAGACTAACTTAAACACTAACGTGGCATATCAATTAGGATTTATTGGCAACAGTCGTTTGGATTTCCAATTGGCCAATAATCCTGATCCAACTTATTACAAAAATTTACCAAGTTATTACTTGAATGACCAATCCTATTATGTGCCGACTTATGCTCCTGACAACGTGACGATTACTGGTTATACCAATCCAAGTGCAAATCAAGCGGCGGCAAATTTCACCAACGATGGACAAATCAATTGGACAGATATATATTTCACTAATAAAGTAGTTAACGGCGGACAAAGAAGTGCTTATGTTTTATACGAAGACCGTGTAGAGGACAAACAGTGGAGCGCAAACTCTTATTTGAACTCTTCTATTGCTGACAATATCATTATGAATGCCGGAGTAAACTTCAAAAAATTAAAGTCAAGAAATTACCAAAAATTAATTGACCTTTTAGGCGGAACTTATTTCAATGATGTAGATCCTTTCTTTACAGGCGATGCTACGCAAACAGATTTGAATAATCCTGACAGACAAGTGGGAGAGGGAGATGCTTATGGTTACAACTATGATTTGAATGCTATCACTTTTGACGGATTTACTCAATTTAAGTTCAGTTACAAAAAAGTTGATTTTTATTTGGGTCAAACATTTTCCCGATCAGAATACCAAAGAGAAGGAAATTACCGAAACGGAATTTATGCCAACAATTCATATGGTAAAAGTTCTAAAGCCATTTTTGAAAATTTCGGATTCAAAGGAGGTTTAACATACAAAATCAACGGAAAACAATTTATTGATATCAACGGAGTGTATATGACCAAAGCACCAAATTTGAGAAATACTTTTTCTAATGCCCGTCTGAACAACAATATTACTCCTGATTTAACTAGTGAGTCTGTAATGGGTTCTGACATCAGTTATATTATCAAAGCGCCAAAATTCAAAGCCAGATTAACTGGATTCTACAACAAAATTTCTAATGCAACTCAAATATCATTCTTTTATGGTGAAGGCATTTTTGACGCTGGTGAAGACGGAGAAACTGATACGGATTCATTCATCAGTGAAATTGTAACAGGAATCAACAAAAAACACGTCGGTGCTGAATTTGGTTGTGAATACCAAGTTACTTCTACAATCAAAGTAACAGGTTCGGCTTCTTACGGACAATATACTTATGACAACAATCCAAACTTAAAAGTGAATGATGATGCTTTAGCAACAAGCACCAATTCAAACCCTGTGTTTGACTTTGGAAAATCGTATTTGAAAGGATACAGATTGCCTGGCATGCCTCAACAAGCGTACTCATTCGGGTTAGAATACAGAGACCCAAAATTCTGGTGGATTGGAGCTAACATCAACTATTTAGCTGATACTTATATCAGTATTTCAAACATCTTGAGAACTGAAAACTTCGTGGCCGATGCTGACGGATTAGGTTTTCAGGGGGCTACACAGGAATCGGTAAGAGCTTTATTGAAACAAGAAAAATTTGACCCAGTTACTTTATTGAATTTGGTTGGAGGTAAATCTTGGAAAGTAGGAAATGATACTTTCGGTTTCTTTGCTTCTATTAACAACGTTTTAGATTTTGAATACAAAACTGGAGGTTTCGAACAATCAAGAAAAGCAACTTTCCCTGATTTACAGGCAGACAATGCAAATGGAACACCTTCATTCGGTCCAAAATATTTCTATGGTTACGGAAGAACCTATTTCTTAAATTTATACATTAACTTCTAATACTGCAGCACTATGAAAAATATATTTAAATCATTTTTGGCGATAGTAACTGTTAGTCTTGCCGTAAGTTGTTCGGACGATACTGATATTGCCCCATTCAAACCTTTGATTTTCTCGGAAGATTTTCCGGAACCGGATATTAACTACAATGCCACTTTCGATTTTGAAGGATGGACCAATTTCGCAGAAACTGGAACTAAACTTTGGATAGAAAGGGATTATAACAACGACGGTTATATCCAATTTAGCTCATTTGGAAGCAGTCAGTCTTCTAATATCGGTTGGGCGATTACTCCGGAAATCACTATTTCAGAAGACGCAAACGCTGTTTTATCTTTCTCTTCGGCATCTAACTTTGTTGACAATCCTGATAACAAATTAGAAGTATTTATTTCAACTGATTATGACGGAACTAACGTTTTAGCGGCAACGTGGGATGAATTAGACGCCATTGTAGCAAATAACACTACCAACAATTATACTTATATTCCATCTGGCGAAATCGATTTGTCCTCTTATTCAGGAACTGTTCATATCGCCTTTAAAGTTACCGGAAATGGAACTACTTTAGACGGATTATTCCAAGTTGATAAAATAAAAGTTTACTCTAATAACTAAAAAAAAGACCATGAAAAATTTTAAATTTCTAGCATTAGCATTTATAACGGCCACATTTGTGAGTTGTGTAAATGATGATTTTAAAGACCCGGATTTTAGTGGTAGTTGTACAGATTTAACGCCTACAAAAACCGTTCAACAAATCGCCGCTTTGGCTACTGCTTCTTATGTAAAATATGAAGAAGAAGATATTATTGAAGCTTACGTGACTTCAAGTGATGAAGGAGGAAACTTTTACAAATCAATATCATTAGTTTCGATTGACGGACAACAAGGATTTAGTATACCTGTTGACGATTATAACTTGTATACTAAGTACGAGCCGGGACGAAAAGTATTTGTAGACATGAAAAACAGGTACATCGTTAGAGAATTCGATTCTCCTGTAATTGGTAATTTATACAACAACGGAACTCCTAATATTACTTCAGATGACGAAGTAGGAAGAATTTCTCCAATAGAATATCAAAGTGTTATAACCCGCTCTTGTACTGTAGTAGAAGAAAGCACCATTATCAACAACATCACAATTAACCAAGCGTTGAACGATTCTTATTTGAATAAATTGATTGAATTTGACAACGTACAGTTCACAGATGCTTCAATGGGTAAAACCTATTTTGATGCTACTTTAAACGATTTAGGTGGTGCAACCAATCACTTAATTACTAATGAATTTGGAAACACTATTATTGTTAGAGTTAGTTCTTATGCCAATTTCGCTTCTAAAGCAGTGCCAAATAAAAGCGGAAAAATTAGAGGTGTTTTAACGAAATACAACTCAGATTACCAATTCATGGTGAGAACAGAAAGTGATATTAATTTGACTCTTGAACGTTTGACAATCGATTTTTATCCACCAATTGGAGGAACAGCTATCAACTATTTAGGATCATTAAACGAGCCGTTTACTTCTTATACGAGTACCAATCAGCAAATATTTCCTGCTTATATCAACGATGCTGTAGTAGGAAGCAGATACTGGCAAATCAAAAATTTTGGAGGTAATCGTTATATCCAAATGACTTCATTTGGCGGAACTCCGGAAACCAACAGAACCTTGTTCTTTGTACCTGTTAATTTTGCTACGGCCAGTAACTTCTCTTTTAAATCAAAAGCAGGTTTTGCTAATGGTAACTGTTTAAAAGTGTATTACACTGCCGATTATGTTCCAGGAACTAATGCTACTAATGCCACTTATGTTGACATTACGTCAAGTTTCACCATTTCTTCAGGATTGGCCTCAGGTTATCCAACAAACTATACCAGTAGTGGTAATTATGCCATTCCGGGTACTTTAACTGGAATCGGTTTCTTTGTGTTTGAATACTCTGGAAGCGGAACAGGAATTACGACTACAATGCAAATCGATGACGTTCTTATCAACTAGGTAATAAAAGCATAAATTTTAAGAAAGTCATCCTAATTTCGGATGGCTTTTTTTTTGAAGATTATTTAGTATTTTTAGCCTATAAATAAACAAATAACACTATGAAAAAAATCTTATTTATAATCCTCAGTATCATGAGCATAAACGCAACAGCACAACAAGTGCTTTCCCCCGAAACACTCTGGAAATTAAACCGTGTAACAGCACTTGGTATTTCAAAAGATAAAAAATCAGTAGTTTATAAAGTAAGTACTCCAGTAATGGAAGAAAATAAATCGAATAGCAAATTTTTTACTATTCCAATAACAGGAGGAATGCCAACCGAATTGAAGGATACCAAAGAAATATTGGCAGATAAAAATAGCTCTCCTGACGGTAAATACATTCTTTCTTCGCAAGAAGTAAAAACAGAAAATGTTTTAGGCAAAGATTTTTACTCTGATTTACAAAAAGCCGGTGCTCAAATCTACAATGGTCTCGATTACCGCCATTGGGACACTTGGAATAACGGAACACACAATCATGTTTTCTTTGCCGAGAATAAAGATAAAGCTACTCCCATAGATATTATGAAAGGTGAGCCATTTGATAGCCCTCAAAAGCCATTTGGAGGCGATGAGGATTATATTTGGACACCTTCAGGTAAAAGTATAATTTATGTTTGTAAAAAGACATTTGGAACTGCTTATGCTATTTCTACCAATACCAATTTATATGAATACAATCTCGAGACTAAAACCACCAAAAATCTAACCGAAGACAATTTAGGTTACGATACTAATCCTGTTTTTTCACCAAAAGGAGAATTGACATGGCTACAAATGAAACGCGATGGCTACGAAGCCGATAAAAACGATATCATAGTTCGTTTTAACGGAGCTTCAAATATAAACCTTACCGCAAAGTGGGATGGCTCGGTAGAAAGTTTTAAATGGAGTCCAGATGGTGCTAAACTATATTTTTTAGCCGCTGTTGACGGAACCCAACAATTATTTGAAATTGCTTATCTCCCATTGGCTAAAAAAGCAAGCGAAGTGAAACAAATTACTTTTGGAGACTTCGACGTGCATGATATTGTAGATGTATCCAGCGAAAATTTTATTTTGACTAGAACCGATATGAACCATGCTTTGGAAATTTATTCTTTTAACACCAAGAAAAAAACTTGGTTACAATTGACTAAAACTAATGAGGAAACCTATGCTAAATTGGCTCTGCCAAAATTCGAAAGACGCTATGTAACTACAACCGACAATAAGAAAATGTTAGTTTGGGTACTACTTCCACCCAATTTTGATAAAAGCCAAAAGTACCCAACGCTATTGTATTGCCAAGGCGGCCCACAATCACCATTGACACAATTCTATTCCTTTCGTTGGAATTTCTCGCTGATGGCTTCACAAGGTTATATCGTAGTAGCGCCAAACCGTCGCGGTATGTATGGTCACGGACAAGCTTGGAACGAACAAATCTCAAAAGATTGGGGCGGACAAGTAATGGATGACTACCTTTCTGCGATTGATGATGTGGCTAAAGAAAACTATGTCGATAAATCTCGTTTGGGTTGTATCGGGGCAAGTTATGGCGGCTATTCAGTATTCTATTTAGCTGGAATACACAACAATCGTTTTAAAACATTTATTGCACACGATGGTGTTTTCAATACACAAAGTATGTTTGGCACTACCGAAGAAGTATTTTTTAACAATTGGGATTTTGGTGGCGCTTATTGGGAAAAAGACAATGCAGTAGCACAAAAATCATACACCACTTTCAACCCCATAAACTTTGTGGACAAATGGAACAAACCAATCCTAATCATACAAGGCGGATTAGACTTTCGTGTGCCAATAGGTCAAGCGCAAGAAGCTTTCCAGGCCGCACAATTGCGTGGCATAAAAAGCCGTTTGCTCTACTTTCCTGAGGAAAACCACTGGGTATTAAAACCACAAAATGCATTGGTATGGCAACGAGAGTTTTATAAATGGTTGAAGGAAACGTTGTAACAAGTAACTTTTTTAAGTATTTTTGACTAAAATACTATGTAAAATGAGTCTTAACAGCAATCAAATAGAAACAATTAAGATTTTTTTTTCAAAACAACCCGTTTTGAAAGCTTATCTTTTTGGTTCTTACAGTAAAGATTTAGAAAACGAAAATAGTGATATTGATTTATTAGTAGAACTAGATTATAATCAACCAATAGGATTGGAATTTATACAAATGAAGTTAGACTTACAAGAATTACTTTCTAAAAAAGTGGATTTAGTTTCTGCTAGAGGTTTGTCAAAATATATTAAACCTATTTTGGATAACGAAAAAAAACTAATTTATGCAAGATAGATTAGGTGATAAAGTACGATTGCTCCACGTTATAGATGCTATAAATGAAATAGAAAACTATTTGCAAGATGTAGATTTAGAACATTTTGTAAAAAACTCCATGATGTTTAATGCAACATTACGTCAACTCGAAGTTATAGGCGAAGCAAGTAATAGATTATCAGAAAAACTGCTTTTGAATAATCCTGAAATTCCTTGGGCAAGAATCATTGGTTTACGCAATTTAGTTATTCATGAATATTTTGGAATTGATGATTTAACAATTTGGAATGTAATCAAAATTAATTTACCCGATTTAAAAGTAAAGGTTGCAGCAATTTTAGAGAAAAATGAGTTTTAAATTTCCTCAAAACGGTTTAGTATGGCAACGAGAGTTTTATAAATGGTTGAAGGAAACTTTATAGTAATAGATTAAAAGCCCAACTCATTAAAGTTGGGCTTTTAATCTATTCTGGGTCGTTCATTTTGAAACTTTCCATAAACTTCGTAGTATAATTTCCAGCTACATAATCGGGTTCATCCATCAACTGACGGTGGAACGGAATAGTAGTTTTAACACCTTCAATTACGAATTCATCTAAAGCGCGTTTCATTTTATTGATCGCTTCTTGTCGAGTTTGTGCCGTTGTTATTAATTTGGCAATCATCGAGTCGTAATTAGGCGGAATAGTATAGCCAGCATACACGTGAGTATCTAAACGAACACCATGACCTCCTGGCGCATGAAGCGTAGTGATTTTTCCTGGTGATGGACGAAAATCATTATAAGGATCTTCAGCATTGATTCGACATTCAATTGCGTGCAATTGTGGAAAATAATTTTTTCCAGAAATTGGCACACCACCAGCTACTAAAATTTGCTCCCGAATTAAATCATAATCTACAACTTGTTCTGTAATAGGATGTTCTACTTGGATACGTGTGTTCATCTCCATAAAATAGAAATTTCTGTGCTTATCTACTAAGAATTCCACCGTACCAGCACCTTCGTATTTTATAAACTCAGCCGCTTTTACAGCCGCTTCACCCATTTTATTACGTAAATCATCCGTCATAAAAGGCGAAGGCGTTTCTTCAGTTAATTTTTGATGACGACGTTGCACTGAACAATCTCTTTCGGATAAGTGACAAGCTTTGCCATAAGCATCACCAACAACTTGTATCTCGATATGTCTTGGTTCTTCAATCAATTTTTCTAAATACATGCCATCATTGCCAAAAGCCGCAGCCGACTCTTGACGAGCACTTTCCCAAGCTTTTAGTAAATCCTCTTTTTTCCAAACGGCACGCATTCCTTTTCCACCACCACCAGCGGTAGCTTTTAGCATTACTGGATAACCAAACTCATGGGCAATTTGTTCTGCTTGTTCGTAGGATTCTAAAATTCCTTCCGAACCAGGAACACATGGAACTCCTGCAGCTTTCATAGTAGCTTTAGCAGAAGCTTTGTCTCCCATTCTGTCAATCATTTCAGGCGAAGCACCAATAAATTTGATACCATGCTCTTGACAAATTTTTGAGAATTTAGCATTTTCTGAAAGAAAACCATAACCTGGATGTATTGCATCTGCATTAGTGATTTCTGCAGCCGCAATAATATTAGACATTTTTAAGTAAGATAAATTACTTGGTGGAGGACCAATACAAACGGCTTCGTCTGCAAACTTTACGTGTAAACTTTCAGCATCAGCAGTGGAATAAACAGCTACTGTTTTGATTCCCATTTCACGGCAAGTTCTGATTACGCGAAGCGCAATTTCGCCTCTATTGGCAATTAATATTTTTTTAAACATTTTTCTTAATTTGAAAATTAGACAATTTGAAAATGTATCAATCAAAAATTAGTCGTTAGAAAAAACTTCCAACTTCCAACTTCCAACTTCTAACTTTTTAAGAGGGATCAACTAAGAATAATGGCTGGTCAAATTCAACGGGAGACATATCATCAACAAGAATCTTAACGATTTTACCTGTGATTTCAGCTTCAATTTCATTAAATAATTTCATAGCTTCAACTACACAAAGCACATCTCCTTTTTGAATAGCACTACCTACTTCAACAAACATTGGCTTATCTGGAGAAGGTTTGCGGTAGAAAGTTCCAATCATTGGGGATTTTATGGTAACATATTTAGAATTGTCATCAGAAGCTACAGCAGGCGCTGCAGGTGCTGCAACAGGAGCGTTTGCTATTGGAGCAGCTATTGCTTGTTGCATAGGGGCTTGTTGAACATAAGTGATATCTGAAGCGTTACCTTCTATGGTTGTTCGGATAGTGATTTTTACATCGCCAGTCTCTAACTTTACTTCGGCAACTCCAGAATTGGATACAAATTTGATCAGGTTTTGAATTTCTTTTAAATCCATAATTAGTTTGTTTTAGTGTTAGTTATTGTTTGTCGTAAGCCCATTTTAAGTAGATAGAACCCCAAGTGAATCCTCCACCAAATGCGGCAAAAATTAAATTATCTCCTTTTTTAAATTTATCTTCAAAATCACTCAACAACAAAGGTAAGGTTGCCGAAGTTGTATTCCCATATTTTTGAATATTTACCAAAACTTTTTCATCATCTACTCCCATTCTATTGGCAGTAGCATCAATGATTCTTTTATTGGCTTGGTGAGCAATTAACCAGTTCACATCATCTTTAGTTAGATTGTTGCGTTGCATTATTTTTTCACTTACATCAGCCATTCCAGAAACAGCATATTTGTAAACTGTTTTACCGTCTTGGAATACATAGTGCTGTCCGTTTTTAAATGTCTCCGCAGTGGCAGGAAGAATAGAGCCACCAGCGTCTATTTTGAGGTATTCTCTCCCAATTCCGTCGCTTTTTAATAATTCATCTTGTAAACCAAGCCCTTCATAGTTTGGTTCAAATAACACAGCGCCAGCGCCATCACCAAAGATGATGCATGTGGCTCTATCTGTATAATCAATTATGGAAGACATTTTATCAGCACCAATTAAGAGCACTTTTTTATACCTACCAGATTGAATATAGGCAGCTGCAGTTGACATTCCGAAAAGGAAACCCGAACAAGCGGCTTGCAGGTCATATGAAAATGCATTAATTGCTCCAATTTGACTTGCCACATAAACTCCTGTTGCAGCAACTTGCATATCTGGTGTAGCGGTGGCCATTATAACCAAGTCTATTTCTTCAGGATTGATATTAGCTTTTGAAATTAAATTTTGAGCGGCTTTAATGGCCATGAAAGAAGTGCCTTTTCCTTTTTCTTTTAATAGTCTTCTTTCTTTGATTCCAGTGCGAGAGGTTATCCATTCGTCATTGGTATCAACCATGGTTTCCAGTACTTGATTTGAGAGTACAAATTCTGGAACATAGGCTCCAACTGCTGTAATTGCGGCTGTAATTTTAGTCATAAAAAAGGTCTTTTTCCTATCGGTTTTTTTAAATCGAAAAGTGGTTGAAATTACAAAAAATAATAATACTTATTTCAATTAGGAATGCAAATTTCTTAAATTTTAATAAAACAAAAAACTCCCACAATGTGGGAGTTGGTTTTGTATAAAACTTAATTAAGCCACTGCTACTGATTTGTCAATAACAACTTGTCCTCTGTAATACATTTTACCTTCATGCCAGTAAGCTCTGTGGTATAAATGAGCTTCACCTGTTATAGGGCAAGTTGCAATTTGAGCCACTGTAGCTTTATAATGAGTTCTTCTTTTATCTCTTCTTGTTTTGGAGATTTTTCTCTTAGGATGTGCCATTTTACTATATTATTTATCCGTTAATAGTTGTTTTAATTTGTCCCATCTTGGGTCAATATTATCTTCTTTTTTCGCTTTTTCTTTTATCTCTTTGACTTGTAATTCATTTAATTTTTGTAGTGCTTCGGTTTGCAAGGTTCCATCTTTCACGCCCGGATGAACTCTTTTTTGCGGAACTGACAATACAATCATTTCATAAATATATTGAGCCAAATCTATTTGATGTTCGCCATGTGGCAAAATCAATAATTCGTCATTGTCGTTGTTAAACTCCTCTCCAAACTGAACAACTAATTTAATTTTACCTTTTATTGGTAAATCAAACATTTCGCCAGTTAAATCACAGGGTACGTTTACAGTTCCCTTGTGTTTAAAGTTGATTTCAAGTAGGGTTGCTTTTTTTTCTAAAACAACATCTACTGCTACCCCACAACTTTCAAATTCATCAAAATCAAACTCGTCAAAGAACTTTTTATTTATTTTAAAATCAAACTGATGTTTTCCTAATTTTAATCCAATGAATGGAATTAAATATTCATTTGTACTTTTCATCTAAACAACCATTTGACCCGAAGTTTCGGGAGTGCAAAGATATAAAATTATTGGAATTCCAATAGCCTTATGAACATTTTTTTGTTTATAACTGTTTTTCCTTTAATTTCATAGGATTTTTGCTGATTTCAAGATACTCATTTCGGGAATTATAAATGTCAATTGCAGTATAAACAGCTTCTTTGAACGAATTATAATCTGCAATTCCTTTTCCAGCAATTTCATAGGCTGTGCCATGATCTGGGGAAGTTCTTACTTTGTTTAGGCCAGCAGTATAATTTACACCGTTCCCAAATGACAGTGTTTTGAAGGGTATTAATCCTTGATCGTGATAGGTGGCAATCACAGCATCATATTTCTCATATTGATTACTTCCAAAAAAACCATCAGCAGCATAGGGACCAAAAACTAAGGTTCCTTTTTGGAATATTTTCTTAATAGTAGGTTTTAGAATTTCATCGTCTTCTTTGCCTATGACTCCATTGTCTCCAGCATGAGGGTTCAAAGACAATACGGCAATTTTCGGTTTATTTATCCCAAAGTCTTGAATTAAGGAATGTTTTATGGTCTCAATTTTTTGGATGATTAATTTTTCGGTTAAATGCTTGGCTACTTCATTCACAGGAATATGATCTGTTAGTAAACCCACTCTTAAATTGTCCTGAACCATAAGCATTAAGGCGTTACCTTCTAATTCTTTATCTAAATAATCGGTATGGCCTGGAAATTTAAATTCTTCCGATTGTATGTTATATTTATTAATTGGTGCCGTTACTAATACATCTATTTGATTTTCTTTTAAAGCTTTCGTAGCAGCTACAAAAGATTTTATAGCGTATTTCCCAATGTTTTCATCATTGTTTCCAAAATTCAAATCAACTCCTTCGCGCCAAACATTTACTACGTTTATTTTTCCAATCACTAATTGGTTTATATGATCGATACCGTGAAGAGGGGCTATTAGTTCTAATGTTTTTTTGATAAATGAAAGCACTTTCACATTGGCAAAAATAACTGGCGTGCAAAGTTCCAACATTCTTGAGTCTTCAAAAGTCTTGAGGATAACTTCACTCCCTATACCGTTTAAATCTCCTATAGATATTCCAACGATAATATTTTCTGCTTTTTTCATATCAAGGACAAGTTATTTATTGCTAATTTTGAAGTGCAAATTTAGTAAAATAAAACCATAATGTTTACAGGAATAATTGAAACCCTAGGAATAATAAAAGAAATCAAAAGAGACAATGATAATCTACATATCACTGTTTCTTCCTCAATAACTCACGAATTAAAAATTGATCAAAGCGTGGCTCATAATGGAGTTTGCCTAACGGTTATCGCTATTGATAATGAAGAATATACGGTAACAGCAATAAGGGAAACGATAGTAAAGACCAATCTTGCCGAATGGAGGATTGGAGATTTACTAAATTTGGAGCGAGCAATGAAGCTTGGAGATAGACTTGACGGGCATATTGTTCAAGGACATATTGATCAAACCGGTGTTTGTACAGCCATTAGTGAGGCAAATGGAAGCTGGTATTTTACATTTGAATATGATAGTAAATTAAATAATATTACCATTGAAAAAGGCTCTATAACAGTAAACGGCGTAAGTTTAACGGTTCTCAATTCTAAGCCTAATGAATTTAGTGTAGCTATAATTCCTTACACTTTTGAGCATACTAATTTTAAAGCATTTCAACTAGGAACAAAAATAAATTTAGAATTTGATGTTGTGGGAAAATATGTTGCAAGATTATACGCAACAAGGAGTTGAGCAATGGTATTTATATAAGAAACAAAAAAGCTTCAAATTAATTTGAAGCTTTTTTTATAGCAAGAATTTGTTTCAATTTATAAATACCAAATAGTAATGATACTAGTAATAAAAACCATATGCTACCATCCAGATTAACTGGTGGCGGAGGTGGAGGTGTAATTTCTGGAGGCGGTGGTCCTGGTGCAGCAAAAACTGAGGTAAATGACAACAAAATCACTGCCAGAATATTACTAATTCTATTCGGGACAATTTTCATAGTGTGTAAAAGTATAAAAAAAATCTACTCGCCAAAATAATTTGGACATATAATCTGCAAGGATAATGCAAAATTAAACTATGAAATTACTATTCTAAAGCACATTTACTATTTTGTGGTAATTATAAATGTTTTAATCAGTTATTTATTTTAATTGTTAACACAAAATATTTAACATATTAATTAAAACATATTGATCAGTAGTTAATATGTAAAAACTTTGTTGATGTAATGAACTATAATTAATGCGGTTATTTTATATAAATTTTTAAAATAATCTTTTATAAGATTTAATGTAATAACTACTAATTATGTTATAAATTTGTGAATGTTTAATATAATAAATACATTTAGTTAAAAATCTAAAAATAGAAAACACTCATATAAGAAAATCTTAAATTGAGTTAAGTGTAATTAATACATATCAAAACGAAAAAGCTATTTACCCTTTTTAGGATTTCTTATCAAGAGAGCATCTTGAATTAAAGTTTTTAAAAAATTTAAAGGTTTATTCTTTTAATATTTTAAACATTTTTTCACAATTTTCGCTTCCTATTTTGACAAAATAGATACCATTAGGAAGTTCTACTAAATTTATTTCTGATTGTAATTCATTAGTTTTTTTATGAATTAATACTTGACCTAAAAGAGAGGAAATTTCAATCTTATTAATAATATAATTGTTTGAAATAGACAATGTATTTTTTACAGGATTTGGATAATATTTAAAATCATTAAATACAACATTCTCAATTGCTAAATTAGACACTACAACTGTAGATACTTGATTTGTTGCTATTGGCGCGTTATAGTCAAAATAAATATTGGCCATACTAGAAATAATATTTCCAATAGCAATCGAGGCAATAGGTTTTACCTTGAAAGTAATATAACCATGACTTAAAGGTTCGTTTTCAGTTCCTGGCAAATTAATTCCCTCAAAAAGAAATTCATTATGATTATTGTTGTTTTTTATTCTACAATTATGGCTAGCTGATAAAAATTGAAATGTACTCCAGTCTAAATTAGCATCTAAATCATTTAATACTTTAATGTTTATAGCATTTGAAGTTCCTATATTTTGAAAACGAATAGTATAATGTAGGTAATCTTGTTGCGCCTTTGCAAGAGTAATAGTGTTACCTTCGTGAACCACTATATCATTAGGATCTTGAGAATTTACAACAATTTGATTTAATGTACTCGTATTATTAATTGGAGTGGCATCTGCTATTATTGGTGAAACAGTGCTAGTAATTATAGAGGCATCACCACTATTTAAAGCTGGTGGTGGTGCAGCTTGAAACTTAATATTAGTAATAAGCCTGCTTTCAAAGGGAGCTAAATTCGAAAAATTATAGCTTAATAAGCCTGATGCAATAAAATTTGGTGACGGATCACTCGTAATAAAAGACTGTGTTGCTCCATCGTATTGAAATGCAACTTGTCCTGAAAGCATTGTACTTCCATTGTTTTTATACCAAATATCATAATAAGTAAAAAATCCAGGAATAACATTTGTTTTTGGAATTGCAACAACCTCTAAATCATTCACATTAGATGTAGCTGAAATACAAAAGTCTGCGGCTGTTGTAGTCCCAGGAGTCGAAAAATTAAATACTTGATTCGCGGGAGTTATTGAAAAATAACTTGGTAAATTATCTATAGATACCGTATTTGTTCCTACATCTCCTATCAAATAATATTGGTTGTCATTATAATTACTAGTAGTACTTGAATAAGTAACCGATCCATTTACATTTTTAAATTTTATGTTATTTATATAAGCATCATTATTATTGCATCCGTTATTATTTGAATCAAACTTTACCTTTCCTAAAATTCTATTTTTAAATACTACTATATAAGCATAATTAACATAACAATCTGTAGGGCTCGTAGGATTGCAAATTTGATACGGCACAGTATAAGTTCCTTCAAGAACATTTGCCGCAATGCTAATCGTACCGTCTGTGTTTAAAGTAAAACCAACTGGATTATTAAGAGCAGTTAAAATAACAACCGAAGGATTTGTAATCAAACTTCCGTTTAGGGTGTCATTTAAGAGGACACTTGCAGTGTTTGTGTTAGTGTAATTGGAGTTAAAATTGTCGTAGTTTGCAACCAAACTAGAAATTCCAGTTACTACAACAGTTGCTGTTGCTTGCGAAATCATCCCCAAGGAGTTATTATTAGTTACATAATAATTTAATAAATAAGTTCCTGGAGCTGTACCAATGGCAACATTTATTGTTCCGTCTGTATTTAGCGTGAAACCAGGGGGGAAAGAAATTGGACTAAGAATTGGATCCCAAATACCACCGCCACATTCCATAAAATCATTAGCAAGAACACTTGGTGTAGTGCCACCAATAGTATTATTAATTGGTGTTAATGAAAAATTATCATTTTGTGCAATTATGTTTGAATAAGGTTGAAACTGTATATATAAAGTTGCCGTTTTACAATTATTGGGATTAGCAATTTCACATAATGTGTAATTAATTTGACAAAAAGGTGGACCATTACTCCAGATATTAAAATTCCCATTAGGTTGAATTTGAGCATTACACCAATTATAATTAATAGTTAATACAACATTTGCCGGCACCAATACATTTCCGGGTTGAGTATAATAAGGTTCTAAAACTACAGGTACGCCATTTAAAGTTGAATTTTGTCCCCCAAAGTTTCCGCCATTTACTATATTTCCTTCACCAAAACAACCCCAAAAATACCTATTCTGATCATAGGTTTGAAGTTGGGTATTTAACGTAACAATACCGGTATCACAAATAGTAGGATTGGCAATATCGCAAATTTGATAAATTAAAGTATATGTTCCTTGTGGCGTACCTGCTGCAACAATAACATTTGACCCCGAAATACTAACACCTGTAGAAGTAGAAAACACTAATGAGATAGTAACATTTGTTGTAGTTGCTTGAGAACCATTACGTGTGTCATTTGTCAAAAAATTTCCAGCCGTAATTTGGCTACTGCCATATACTACATCAAAAGTTTCATCATTTGCTACAACCTGAGCAAAAGAAACATTATTAACGCAAAACAATAAATATATAAAGTGTAATATAATGTATATTTTTTTCATTTCATTTTATTTATAATAATAATTTTACAAATTTAATGCTATTTTTTTAAATAATTTAACAATTGTTACACTAAAAAAAATAAACTTAGTTAGTGTATGTATTTCGTTATTAAACGTTTATAAAATGGAGAGAATTAAGCCAACTTGAAAAAAAATGCTGGGTTTTGCTATTTTGTGCAAAAAAATAAAACAAAAAAGACCTCACAGGTAAGTGAGGTCTTTCTATTATTTTGGTCCCACCTGGG
>NZ_JBMOGV010000051.1:0-16675 GCF_049318185.1 Flavobacterium sp.
TAGTTTATTATTCACTTCATTTCCTTACTCTATGGATTTTATAAATCCATAAAAAAACCCCTTAACAACTGATTATTAAGGGGTTTTGTTGTAGCGAGAGGGAGATTTGAACTCCCGACCTCAGGGTTATGAATTAATTTTATTATTAATTTTTCGCCCCTTTTTATGCATTAAAAGGTTCTTTTCTTAAAAAAAGTGTACTGTTTAGTGTGCTGTTAGTTATTCAATTATTGAAAAATAAATCAACTGCAAATTAATACTTTTATTCTACAATCTGCTAATAATCAACTTGTAATTTTGATTGTAAATTCTACATTATAATTGATGTAAATATTTACCGAATTTCCCAGAAATATCCAATAATAACCATTGCCATGGTATCTAATTCACAATAGCGGAAAAGAGGGGAATTATTTCGAACTATTTTATGTCTGATTTACAACTTTTAAATAAAAAAATAACCTCTAAATTTCTTTAGAGGTTATTGTTATAACTGTATGAAATAGGGTAGTTTTTTTGAACTTTTTTCTATCGGATTTGATACTTTAAAATACTAATAGTGGAATAAATAATTGAATATAATTAATATCTTACTCTATGTAAACAAATTTGTTTACATTTGCATTATGAGTAATTATTTAGAAAGATATAAGGGCATTCATCCTGGGATAATTTTGGAGCGTGAATTTAAAAAAAGAGCGCTACATAAAAGACCTTTTGCTTTGTCTATAGGTGAACATCCACAAACTCTAAATGCAATTACTAAAGGTAAACGTAAGTTAAATACTGCTTTAGCGCTTAAGATTGAAGAAAAGCTTGGATTTGAAGAAGGTTCGTTAGCAATTCTTCAAACCTTCTTTGATATAAATGAAGAAAAGCAGAAAAATGAAACGAATAAACCCAATATAAAATTATTAAGAAATTCTTTGTTTTGGGATACTGACATTAGTAAAATAGAATGGGACAAACAGTTTAGTGCGGTTATTAGAAGAGTATTTGAGAGAGGAAATGAAATTGAAAAACAAGAATTAATTCGATTTTATGGTTCTGAAAAAATAAACATTGTGCTTAATCAAGTAACGGTTCTGCCTTATACAATCTATAATCACAAATAGCATAATGCTTTACTATAATACCGTAAATAATTTATTAAAAAAGAGCTTACTACAATTAATGGATGCAGATGAATTTGCAAGTTTTAGATTGGTTGGAGGTACTGCTTTGAGTCTTCAAATAGGGCATAGAGAATCGATTGATATCGATCTTTTTAGTGATGTAGATTACGGTGAAATTGATTTTGATTCAATTGAAAAGTATTTAACATTAAATTTTTCATATGTCGATCATTTTTCAAATAGTATACCCGGAATTGGTAAGTCTTATCTAACAGGAGAGAATAAAGACAACACCGTAAAGCTCGATATTTTTTATACCGATAAATTTATTCAACCAGTTTTCATTGAAGATTCTATTAGAATGGCTTCTATTGAGGAGATTATTGCCATGAAGCTCGATGTGATTCAAAGAGGTGGTCGAAAAAAAGATTTTTGGGATTTACATGAACTTTTTGAAAATTATAATTTAGCTCAAATGTTAGCGTTGCACGAGCAAAGATATCCCTACACTCATGATAGGAAATTGATAATAAATAACTTCACTAATTTTAACTATGCTGATGATGAATTCAACCCCATTTGTTTTAAAGGGAAATACTGGGAATTTATTAAAGAAGATATTGAAGAAATAATCGGAAAGTTTAAATCTAAAGAAATTTAGAGTTTATTGTTTCAATATTGGGAAAGGTTGTAGTTATTTCGGTTTTTTTGATTCTTATCTACAACTTTTATTGAATTTTAAAGAGCAAGAATAGTTAGTTATGATTCTCTAGTTTTTAAATTCATTCAACTTTTCAAAACATCAACTGTATTTTAGACTTGTTATTCCAATCTGCTTGGTTTTCATATTTTACAAAATAGATTTTTAAGTCAGCTTGGTTGGCATACTTAACGAAGTGTATTTTTTTATCAGCTTGATTAGTATAATCCGTAAAAAACCACCTGCCTTCATTTTTATCTGCTTGAATATATTTTAAAACTTAATGATTTTAATGATTCTGAACTAATAAATATTTAAATTTGAAATACAATGCCTCATCACTTTTAGTCCAAATAGTTACGATAAGAGGTTAAATAATAGCTCATTTTTATTTTTTCTTATTTGTTATAAAAAGTAATATTTTTTATTACCTTTAAACGCAAGAAAAACCCCAATTTTTAGGGTTTATCCTTAAACAATTAGTAATGGCAAAAAGCATCTATATTTCGGAAAACACAACACAAAATCAAATAGATTAAAGTGTTTGGAAAATAAAAAAAATCCCTGTTTTGGGATTTTTTATCATTTTATTACTGAAAAACATAAAACTTCCTTACTCCAATTCCTTACTCTTTATTTTTGTTATATCTAACAATCACCCATAAGAAACCCCTTAAAAACTGATTATTAAGGGGTTTTTATGTAGCGAGAGGGAGATTTGAACTCCCGACCTCAGGGTTATGAATCCTGCGCTCTAACCGACTGAGCTACCTCGCCATTTTCGGTTATTTGCATCAATCAATGCGGGTGCAAATATAAAATTAATTATTATTGAGGGCAAACTAATAGTAGTTATTTTTTTATTTTTTAAAAACGCTTTTTTTTTGATTTTATATTCTATATATTTCCGAAAAATTTATACAGGCCATGGACACTAAAATACGTTATGAACTTGAGTTTCCTTTAAACTCATCACCACAGTTGTTATATCAATATATTTCAACACCATCTGGTTTACAGGAATGGTTTGCTGATGATGTGAATTCTAGAGGTGAATTTTTTACTTTTATTTGGGATGGGAATGAAGAATATGCAAGGCTTGCTTCAAAGAAAACTGGCGAAAAAGTAAAATTTAAATGGGTCGATGATGCTAAGAAAGACACTGAATACTATTTTGAACTTAGAATTTTAGAAGACGAAATAACGAAAGACGTGTCATTAATGGTAGTAGATTTTGCAATAGAAGATGAGCTTGACGAGTCTAGATTATTATGGGAAAATCAAATTTCAGATTTAAAACATGTTATAGGTTCTACATAAATCATTTTATTTAAAGTTATATTTGTCCCGTTTTTAAACGGGATTTTTTATGATTAATTTTAATGGTGTGCTTCAAGATTCAGAATTGCAATTGTCAGTAAACAATCGTTCGTTCCTTTATGGTGATGGAGTTTTCGAGACTTTAAAAATAGTAAATAACAAAATTTTATTTTTTGAAGAGCATTATTTTAGGTTAATGTCTTCAATGAGAATTGTAAGGATGCAAATTCCTATGAATTTTACTTTGGAATATCTTGAAGAGCAAATTTTACAATTAGTTAAGGCAAAAAATATTCAAAATTCAGCTAGAGTAAGGCTAACTGTGTATAGAAATGAAGGTGGTTTTTATTTGCCTGCAAACAATTCGGTTTCTTTTATCATTACTGCTTTTGAATTACAAAGTAAAACCTATCAATATGAAGTAAAACCGTTTGAAGTTGATCTTTATAAAGATTTTGTTGTTACAAAACAATTACTTTCTACGTTGAAGACTACTAATAAATTAATTCAAATTACAGCTAGCATTTTTGCAAATGAAAATAAATTACAGGGTTGTTTGCTTATCAATGAAGAAAAAAATGTTGTTGAAGCTACTAATGGAAATGTTTTTATGCTTGTAGCAAACCAATTAATTACACCACCAATTTCTGAAGGGTGCTTGAATGGAATTATGAGAAAACAAATAATACATTTGGCTAAACAACTTGGAACAGTTGAAGTAATCGAAAAAGAAATTTCACCATTTCATCTTCAAAAAGCGGATGAATTATTTATAACCAATGTTATTATAGGTATTCAACCCATTACAAAATACCGTAAAAAAGAATTTAAAGTTCATCTTTCAGTTGAACTGTTAAAAAAATTAAATGATTTAATTGATGTTTAATTCAATATTGGGTTTTCTGGTGCATTAGACCAAATCAAATATTCGCCACCTATATCCATAATTCTTTCTTTCCAAAATTGGGATGAGGTTTTATTTAAAATTTTATTTTCGTAACTATTTTTAGTTAGTATCCATGCATTGGCCTTTATTTCAGTTTCAAGTTGGTTGGAGTCCCAACCCGTATAGCCTAAAAAAAATCGTATATTTTTCTTTTTAATTAAACCATTATTGATTAATTCTTTGGTAAGTTCAAAATCACCACCCCAAAAAATACCATTAGAAATTTCAATACTATTTTTAATTAAATCGGGTATGTTATGGATAAAATAAAGATTATCTTGTTCTACGGGCCCACCATTATATATTTTAAATTCAGAATTAATTTCAGGAAGTAAATCTTTTAATTTGAATTTAAGAGGTTTATTAAGAATAAATCCAACGGAACCTTCTTTATTATGATCAGCTAATAAAATTACAGCTCTATTAAAAGTAAGGTCTCCAATAATAGATGGTTCCGCTATTAGTAATTGACCTTTATTTAATTTATCAGTAATCATCTCAATCTAATTTTTATTAAAATTAAGAAAAAGGAATTTAATTAGCTATTTTTTTAAACAAAAAAGCTACATCATTTGATGTAGCTTTTGTATTTAAGAAGAACTAAATTATTAGTTTACTGCTCCGTCCAATTCAGCACCCGCTTTGAATTTAACTACATTTTTAGCAGCAATTTTGATAGTTTTTCCAGTTTGTGGATTTCTTCCGTCTCTTGCAGCTCTTTTAGATACTGACCAAGATCCGAAACCTACTAAAGATACTCTTCCACCTTTTTTCAAAGTACTACCTACGTTACCTAAAAATGATTCTAAAGCTGATTTTGCAGCAGCTTTAGTGATTCCTGCATCAGCTGCAATTGCATCGATTAATTCTGATTTGTTCATGATGTTAGTTATTAATTGTTGGTTAAACATTTTGTTAATGAAAACAAATTTAGTAGGAATTACATACCATCCAAGCGATTTCTCTTTTTTTTTAAATATTTGTTGATAACTTGAATTATTTGTTGATAAACCTGCGTTTTTAAGACGATTTTTAACGAGGAACAGACCTTCAAACCTTACTCTACTTGAGCTTTTTCAGAAAAAATTACTCCATTTAGGAGCTCATGTGACTTCATTTTTTTCTTTCCTGGAAGTTGCAAACTTATTATTTCTATAAATCCATCTTTCACAGCTACTTTAATTTCTTTTTTGGAAGTTATAATTTGACCAATTTTTAAAGAATGATTTTCAGCTATAATTTTGGCTTCATATATCTTAATTGTTAACTCTTCCTCTTTATCTTTTAAAAAACACCATGCCGAAGGATATGGAGATAATCCTCTAATTAAATTATAAATTTCATTTGCAGATTTGTTCCAATCAACTTTACAGTTTTCTCTATTGAGTTTAAAAGCTGTTTTTATTTCTGAATTATCTTTTTGTAGGGTTGTTTCCACATTGCCTTTTTCAATTAGGGACAAAGTTTCTATAACCGTTCGACTTCCTAAGACCATTAGTTTATCATGAAGGCTACCCGCATTCTCATCAGTAGCAATTTCTATCTCTTTACTCAAAATCATTGCCCCTGTATCTATATTTTCATCAATAAAAAAAGTAGTGACACCTGTTTTTGTTTCGCCATTGATTAAGGCCCAATTTATTGGAGCCGCTCCTCGATAATTTGGTAGCAGTGATGCATGAAGATTAAAGGTCCCATATTTTGGCATGTGCCAAATAATTTCGGGCAACATTCTGAAAGCAACTACTACGTGCAGATTTGCCTGAAGTGATTTTAATTCTGTCAAAAAAGTTTCGTCTTTTAGATTTGTTGGTTGCAAAAGTTTTAAATCGTGATTCAAAGCATATTCTTTTACAGCAGAATATTTTATCTTTTGACCACGACCAGCAGGTTTATCAGCAGCGGTAATTACTCCAACCACTTCATAATTATTTTTTATAATAGCTTCTAATATGCCAACAGCAAATTCGGGTGTTCCCATGAAAACAATGCGTAATTTTTCCATTTAGGCTGAATTAAGTTCTATATCCTTATTTTAATGAATATTCATTATTAGCATTTACACGAATAGTATTTTCCTCTAATAACTTTTGAAGGGCAAAGATAACATCGTCTTTTTGGAACTTTGTTAATTTTTGAATATCTCTTGAGTTAAAATCTTGGATTTTTAATAATGCTATAATTTTTTCAGTAATTTTTTCAGGGTTTTGCTGTTTTTTATTTTTGGCAATACAGTAAGAGCAAATGCCACAATCTGCTTTAAGTTTTTCACCAAAATAGGCCATCAGTACTTTGTTTTTACATTTTTTAGCCTCTTTACTATAAAGTATTACCGCTTGCAATTGTTCTACTTTTAATTTATTCTGAGTTTCAAGATGTTTAGAAATCCTATTAATTGTTCTATCATCTTCTCTAACTTCATTAAAAGTTATGCTGGCATCATTGTTTTTAGCCATCATTTCGATAATGCCTTTCTCTTTTAGTTTTTGTAAAAGTGAAAGCACTGCGGTGTCACTAGTGTTCGATTTTTTGGCTATCAATTGTGGATTAAAAGCAGTTTGTATTTCGTAAATTCCGGGATAAGTTCGTAAAATGGTAAGCATGATTTCCTCGTCATTTGAATGTAAACTCATATATCTTATGACTTCTTTGGATGGAATTATAAATTGAATACTAACTTTTTCTGAGAATTCTTGTGATAGTGTAATAACGCCTTGTCTATCCAAAAACTGAAGTGCATTATAGGTTTTCAGTATGTTGAAATTATATTTTGTACAAAAATGGTTTAAATTAAAGCTAAATTGGTTATAAATACCTTCGCCATAGGCAATTTGAAAATAAGTACATAGCTTTACAAAAACAGTGTTTAAAAAAGTTTTGTCGGGTAAAACACTTAGGAACTGTGCTTCTGCATGTAAAACATCTGATGGATTATTAAGTAAAATAGCAAATGCCTTTTTTCCATTTCTTCCCGCTCTCCCTGTTTCTTGATAATAATTTTCAAGGTTTTGTGGCAAATGCAAATGTATAATGGTCTTTACATTGGCTTTATCAATACCCATTCCAAAAGCATTAGTTGCCACCATAACTTGCACTTTTTCTTCCATCCAAAGTTTCATGTGGTTTTCTTTGTCTTTGTGTGACAATCCACCATGATAGTAGGTGGCATGAAATCCTAAAGTTTCCAATTGACGAGCTGTATCTGTAGATGATTTTCTATTGGTTACATATATAATAGACGGTTGTGGATTTTTTTTAAGTATTTGTTGTAATAGATTTAACTTATCTTCGGTTTCATAAACCATATAAGCAATGTTCTCTCTATAAAATGATTTTGAAAAAACTTTTGTATTGTGAAGTTGTAACTGAACAATTATATCTTCTTTTACTCTTGTTGTGGCCGAAGCTGTCAAAGCCAAAAAGGGAACTTTTGGAAAAAAATCTTTTAGTTTTGAAATCTTTAAATAGGCAGGGCGAAAGTCATGTCCCCATTGTGATACACAATGCGCTTCGTCTATAGCTATAAGATTTATAGGCAGATTTTTTATTCGTTCCAAAATCCATTCGTTTTGCAATCTTTCTGGAGAAAGATATAGGAATTTATAATTGCCAAACTGACAATTATCTAGCAAGTCAATAATTTCATCCTGATGAATTCCTCCTGCTAATGCAACCGCTTTTATGCCCTTGTTTTGTAAGTTTTGAACTTGATCTCGCATCAAGGCAATCAAAGGAGAAATCACTAAGCAAATTCCTTCCTGCATCATGGAAGGCAATTGAAAACAAATAGATTTACCTCCACCCGTTGGCATTAATGCAAAAGTATCTTTACCTTCAAGAACAGCATTTATAATCTCCTCCTGTGGAAAACGAAAAGAGTCGTGTTTCCAATATTTTTGAAGGATTTCTAGTGCTTTAGACATTTAAGTTACGGGTTGCGGGTTAAAGGTTTAGGGTTTTTCAAAGCTAACTATTTTATTCAAAAAAAACACAAAGTACTATTGTGAAAATATTTTATGGGATAACATTATAACCCAAAACCCTGAACCCGAAACGCTGAGTTTTTAAGAAAGCTGACTTAAAATAAAGTTCAAACGTTCTTCTATAGTTCCTCTAGGTACTTCAATTAATTCATAGCCATAGTTTTGATAGGTTTCTAGCAAGTGAGTGTAAATAAGTTGGGCTTGTTCAAAGTTTTCATAACGTGCCTCATCACTTTCATAAATATCTTCCCATGGTGGCAACACAAATATTTTTTCATATTTATATTCTCTGCAAGCATGGTCAAAAAAAATTGGGTAGCTATCGCCAATGTAATGCATATAAGCCAGAATATCTGGGATGCCTCGGTCTAGAAAAATAATTTCTGCTGCATCGTTTAACGCCAATTGGTGCTGTTTTTTTCTTCCTTCCAAAAGTAATTCGCTGAAAAGCAATGGTTTTTCCAAAAATAATTGTTCAATGCCTTGTTGCTTAGCTTCAAGAGTCACTTCTCTCGAAATTTCAGAAAAACATGCATAGCCTTGCTCTATTAGGGCTTCGATGATTGTTGTTTTTCCTGTACCAGGACCACCAGTTATAACTATGAGTTCTTTTTTCAAGATTTTAAAACTAAGGCGCAAATTTATTGAATACAATTAGAATATTGAAAGTGTTATGGTTATTTATTTTAATATATAATAACTATTTTTTTAAATCCAACATTCCTAATTCTAAAATCTAAAATCAATACTGTATATTTGCTTTTATTTTAGATTTAATGGATAAGAAAACGGAAGAATTTTATGATCGATTGCGCGAAGAGTTGGATAATACTTCAACTTGGCCGGGTGAATATTTATATAAATTTATAGTACCTACCGATCTAAAAAAAATTGAAGAAGTAGAAAATGCTTTTGATAATATGGGTGCTGTAATCCAAACTAAACAATCCAAAACTGGTAAATATACTAGTCTTTCAGTTAATGTAATGATGGATAACCCAGAAAGTGTAGTTGAAAAATATATAGAGGTTTCAAATATAGAAGGAATAATTTCATTATGATGGTTGAGAAATATAAAAAAGAAAATGCCAACGATGTTGTGCACCATTTGGAATACAATGCAGAGAGATCGCATTTAATTATTCCAGAGTATGGTCGACATTTACAAAAATTGATTGATCAAGCAACTCAAATTGAAGATAAAGAAGAACGCAATAAAGCGGCAAAATATATCATTCAAGTCATGGGAAGTTTGAATCCACATTTGCGAGATGTACTCGATTTTCAGCACAAGTTGTGGGACCAACTTTTTATTATGTCCGATTTTAAATTGGATGTAGATTCTCCTTATCCTATACCAACAAAGGAAGTAATTTTCCTTAAACCAGAACGATTGGACTATCCTCAAAAAAATCCAAAATATCGTTTTTATGGCAACAATATCAAGTATATGATAAATGTTGCTAACAGTTGGGAAGATGGTGAAATGAAAAATGCTTTGGTAAAAGTTATTGCCAATCACATGAAGAAATCTTATTTGAGTTGGAATAAAGATACAGTAACAGATGTTGTTATTTTTGAGCATCTTTACGAATTATCGGATGGGACTTTAAATTTATTGGAGAGTAATGAAGAGTTGTTAAACACTACTGAATTAATGCGTACCAATAAAAAAATCTCCAACAAAAATATGCCTCCTCAAAATGCTAAAATTAAAAGCAATAAGATAGGTAAAAAACCATTTATTAAAAATAATAATAACAATACAAAATAATTACGAGTTACGGGTTTTGGGTTAAAACTCGCAACCCGAAACTCGCAATCTTTAAACACATAAAACATGGGAACTTTTAAAATAGAAGGAGGAATCCAATTAAAAGGTGATGTACAGCCACAAGGTGCAAAAAATGAAGCATTACAAGTGTTATGTCCAGCTTTATTAACTTCAGAAAAAGTCAGAATTACCAATATTCCGGATATTATAGATGTTAATAAACTAATAGTTTTACTTGGAAATTTAGGTGTGAAAATTCAAAAAAACGGAGTTGGTGATTACACATTTCAAGCCGATGAAGTAAATGTAGATTATTTAAAAACTGAAGCATTTAAAAAAGAAGGCGGTAGTTTGAGAGGATCAATTATGATTGTTGGGCCGCTATTGGCTAGATTTGGTTGTGGTTATATTCCAAAACCAGGTGGTGATAAAATTGGTCGTCGTCGTTTGGATACGCATTTTGAAGGTTTTATTAATCTTGGTGCAAAATTCCGTTATGAAAGAGAAGATCATTTTTATGGTGTTGAAAACAAAGGAAGATTAAAAGGAGCCCATATGCTGCTTGATGAAGCATCAGTAACAGGAACAGCTAATATAGTGATGGCAGCTGTTTTAGCAGAAGGAACTACTACTATTTATAACGCTGCTTGTGAACCTTATTTACAACAATTGTGTAAAATGTTGAACTCCATGGGCGCAAAAATCACAGGCGTTGGTTCTAATTTATTGACCATTGAAGGTGTAGAAAGTCTTGGTGGTTGCGAACATAGAATTCTACCCGATATGATTGAAATTGGTTCTTGGATTGGCTTAGCTGCTATGACTAGAAGTGAGATCACAATTAAAAATGTCTCTTGGGATAATCTTGGAGTTATTCCTAGTGTCTTTAGAAAACTTGGAATTACGTTAGAGAAAAAAGGAGACGATATTTATATTCCAGCTCATACCAAAGGGTATACTGTGAAAACAGATATCGACGGTTCGATTTTAACGATTGCTGATGCACCTTGGCCTGGATTTACACCTGACTTATTAAGTATCGTTTTGGTAGTAGCAACGCAAGCCAATGGCGATGTTTTGATTCACCAAAAAATGTTTGAAAGCCGTTTGTTCTTCGTAGACAAATTGATTGATATGGGTGCCAAAATTATGTTGTGTGATCCACACCGTGCCGTAGTGATGGGACATAATTTCCAATCGCAATTAAAAGCAACCGTGATGTCCTCGCCTGATATTCGTGCAGGAATCTCTTTATTGATTGCAGCGCTTTCGGCAAAAGGAACTTCAACTATCCAAAATATCGAGCAAATTGATAGAGGTTATGAACGCATTGACGAAAGACTGCGTGCGCTTGGAGCTAATATTGTTCGTGTTTAATTCAGTTTTCAGTAATTAGTGCTCAATTAACCAACTATAGAATTCCAAATGCCACTTACTTGATTGGGATTTGGAATTTTTTTATTGGACACGAGCCATAGGCGAACTGAACGATGCGAAGCGAGTTAATTTATAAAGTCTATGGAAACTTACATCATACTACTTCTTTGCCTAGCTGCTTTCTTCGCTGGATTTGTCGATGCTATTGTTGGCGGTGGCGGTTTGATACAAACGCCAGTAGCCATGATATTGTTACCTAATTTACCAGTAGCGAGTATCATAGGCTCACTTAAAATACCTGCTTTTAGTGGTACCAGTTTTGCCGCACATCAGTATTTGAAAAAAGTGCAAATGAACTGGAAATTACTTTTCATAATGGCTGTGGTTGCTTTTAGTGCCGCTTTTTTAGGTTCTCACTTGCTTACAAAAGTGAGTAATGATTTTATGAAACCTTTGTTGCTGTTAGTTTTAACTCTGATTGCTATCTATACTTTTACTAAAAAAAATTTTGGTCAACATCAAGAAAAGAATTTATCTCAAAAAAAGCAATTGGTTCCTGCTATTTTAATGAGTATTTGTATTGGTTTTTATGACGGATTTATTGGTCCTGGAACTGGAAGTTTTTTAGTTTTAGGATTTGTATCCATTTTAGGATTTGATTTTTTGGGTGCTTCGGCGAATGCTAAAATGGTGAATTTGGCGACCAACTTCGGTTCGATTTTTCTTTTTGTTTTGAAAGGCAAAATCATTTGGGCTATTGCTATTCCAATGGCGGTTTGCAATGCACTTGGTGGTTTTATCGGTGCCAAATTGGCCCTTAAAAAAGGAAATACCTTCGTTAGAAAGTTTTTCCTTTTTGTAGTTATATTAACTTTAATCCGTTTTGGGTACGATGTGTTTTGGACTTAGAAATTTAAACCAAACATCACACCATCGCCTTGATAGCCATTTTGATATGTGCTTACATAATCGATTCTTAAAATTTTGAATTTACCAAAACCTAAATTGCTCAAACCAACTGAGAATTCCTGATACGGACTTCTTTCAGGTACTGCCAAGTTCTTAAACCCTAAAACTAATTTGGATTGCAATTTGTTCAACAATGGAATTTTATTCATGATGAATCCTTTGTCATTGTATTCTAGATGCGTTTCAAAATAGCTGTCGTTGGTACTGGCTAAGTAGTATGGCAGAAAATTAAATTGATTGATGTACGAACTGCCAAACACAATATGTGTTTGGTTTCCGTTGAAGTGATTATAATCTACGAACGAGATTCCTTCGGCATTAAAAAACTTTCCGGCTTTGGTATTAAGGGCTATTTTACCTTTATTACCCAATGTTTTGTCATAGGTTACTCTAGCTGAAATTTTATCAAAATCATACTGACTTTCACTGCCGCCTAATCCTTTTTCGTAATTCAACGAAACTGTTGGGTATTTGTCATTCCCAAGATTGTATTTTCCGTCAGGACGCGTGATGTATTGTTGGCCGAATTTGATTCTAGCGCCCACATTCAATTTAACCAAATTATGTCGGTCAATTGCCGAAGTAGTATAGTCAAAAGGCAACAAAGGATTATTCGAAGTGTATAAATCGTCCGATTTGATTATAGTATAATCTGTGGTGTTGAATAACGGTTTTCTCTCAGAATATTCCAATCCTAAACTCATATTCAAACCATTGAACATTTCTCTTGAAAAGTTGGCAGTGATATAATTCTTCTCAAACAACTTCATGAAATTGTTTTTGAAAAATAAAGTGCTTACGGAATTCACCAACTTAGAAATAGGTTCTTCACGATTAAACTGATTTACCGAATTTCCGCCAAAAACAGAAAGATAGGACTTTGATTTATTACTCAATTTTCCCGAAAAATAAAACGTAGGTCTTAATTTCTCCTCTGAAAACCCATAAGCCAATGAGGAACCAAACTGGTAATAAGTGTTTTTGTCTTCATTTCTTTTAAAGTAGGACAAACCAACACTCGTATTATAGCCTTGTACCGTATTAAAAGAAGTGTTTAACAATGGTCCGTTGTAGTTTATGGACCATTTTTTATAGGAATTCGAATAGCTGTAACCATTTAAAATATCGGTTATGCCCAACTTATTTTTTTTGGCATCAATCGAATCCAAATATACTTTTGATTTTTTCTTTTCTTGAAGCGCATCTTTCTTAAGGTAATCAGTCGTTTCTTCTGAGGTTAAAGGCACAGGACGAATGGTATTCCAAAAAGTAGCGTCTTTTTTATTAGCATTTTCTTCGAAACGAATGACTTCTGCAGTAAATGTTTTTTTCTCAAATTTTTCTGGAAATGTGAAGTTTGAAAATACGTAAGTAAATCTTCCAGAGATATTTACGCCAAACATTCCGGCATCGAAATCTAAAGTTTGGGTGTTTTTCGCCCAGATTTTAGAGCTGCCGTTATAGCTAAAATTTTGTTTCAAAGCCATAGTATTCAATGCAGGATTTTGAATTTGCTTACCAGTAAAGCTCACATCAACAGCGTAAATGGCATAAGTATCATCCACTATATAAATGTAGCCCGACATCACCGGTTCGGTTTCACGGCGAGGAATGATTTTGATTTTATTAATTTGTTGTCGATTTTCGGTAAAAAAAGAACCTTCGAATTGGTATTTGTAATAATTGAAAGCGTTGTCTGCTAGAGGTGAAACTACATTAATATCAAATTCTAAATAGTTTTCATAAAAATCGAAGTTGGCTGAAGAAGCATCATTAAAACTAAAACCGTTGTCTTTCCCACTGACTTTGGAAGCCAAGATTTCTTCCTTCATTTTATCCGGTTTTTGGAAAGTCACTTTGGAAACCGTTTCAGACAAATACAATATTCCACTTCGGGTTGAATCAATAATTTCGTCAAAAAAATCTAATTTTTGCCCTAAAATGGTTTTCGGTAAATTCTTGACTCTAAAAATACCTCTAGAATAAAAATCTGCGGTATATCTTGCGGTTTTGGCGGAGTTTTCCTTTTTGTTTTTGATGGCATTACGAATGATTTCATTGGCAGGATTGTCTTTTGGATTGATAACTACTTCATGGAGAGAGATGTTTTCTTCTACCAAAGTAATTGCTAAATTCTCAGTAAACTGATTTTTAGTAATTGATTTCTTTATGGTTTTATACCCTAAATACTGAAAGATTATTGTTGGGTTTTCACTTTTTGTAATTAAGGTAAAATTCCCTTTGTCATTTGTAGTAGTTCCATTATAGGTGTTTTCTTCAAAGATGTTTACTAGGGCTAATGGATTTCCTTTGTCATCAGTTACGGTTCCTTTTATTTGAGAAAAGCAATTGAGGGAAATCAATATAAATAGGAGAGGAGTAATTTTTTTCATAAATGTTTTGTTTTTATACAGAGATTCATTGAGTTTTTTTGTTACACAGAGATTCACAGAGTTTCTTGAGATTCACAGAGTTTTTTTGTTACACAGAGATTACATCGTCCGTTAATCCTTTGGACTCGGCTCACAAAGTTTTAAATTTTTTCTGTGTATCTCTTTTTTTTCTCTGTGTATCTCTGTGAAACTATTTTTTTACACAGAGTTTATATTCGAAATCTTTTTATTCCTTGTTTGAGCATTTTAGTATTGAAATTAATTAGTAACCCTGTAGAATAGTTTCCAAGTTTCATATAGGTAAGAATTTGTGCAAAGTGAATATCTGTAAAAGATTCTACTGTTTTTAATTCAATAACTAGTTTGTTTTCTATTAATAAATCTATTCTATATCCTTGCTCCAGTTTTATTTCTTTATAAATTAATGGTAATGCTTTTTCACATTCAACTTGTATTTCATTTTTTTTGATTTCATAAAATAAGCATTCTTTATAGGCAGATTCTAATAACCCGGGGCCAAGATGCCTATGTACTTCAATGGCTAAACCAATTATTTTTTCCGTTAGATTATTTATTTCCATTTTACTTTATTTATTTTGTTACACAGAGATTCACAGAGTTTCTTGAGATTCACAGAGTTTTTTTGTTACACAGAGATTACATCGTCCGTTCGTCCTTTGGACTCGGGTCACAGAATTTTTTTTTAGTTACACAGAGATACACTGAGTATTTAACTATCTCAACTTTCCCTGAAACTACAAAAACGACTGCAAAGCCAATTCATAACTCTTCAAACCAAACCCTATAATGATTCCTTTGGCGTTTGGAGAAATAAAAGATTGATGACGGAAAGTCTCTCGAGAAAAAGTATTAGAGATGTGTACTTCTATTACAGGAGTTGCTATTGCTTTTACTGCATCGCCAATACCCACTGAAGTATGTGTATAAGCCGCAGCATTCAGAATGATACCATCATAAGTAAAACCCACTTCCTGGATTTTGTCAATCAATTCACCTTCTATATTACTTTGAAAATAACTTAAGTTCCATGATGAGAATTTATTTTTTAATTCTTCAAAATAGGTTTCAAATGTAACGGAGCCATATACTTCTGGCTCGCGTTTGCCCAGCAGGTTTAGGTTGGGACCGTTTATTATTATGATTTTCATATAAAAGAGATGTTTTTGTAAAAATAAGTATTCTTACTAAAAAGAGTGACTAAAATTGTCATTAAAAAAGTATGAACTGTGCAAATAATTATTTTTTTAGTCTATTTTTAGTTGACATCAAAACAATATTAAAAAGCATATTCTTACTTTTTAATCTATATTAATTTATTAATTTTGGTAATGCTATTTATCAAAATCTAAAAAATAACATTTAAAAATTTGTGAATCAATAAAATAACATATAAAAAATGTTAATAAAATTGTTAAAAACTCAAAATTAACATTTCGTGGTTAGAATAAGTTTACTATAAATTTGTCCGTATTAACCAATTAATTTTAAACAAAATGAAAAAAATTATTTTAACAGTTGCTGGAGTATTTGCTTTATCATTTGCTAACGCACAAAGTTACACTAAGCCAGATGCTGGTGACATGCAACTTGAAGTTACATTTACACCTAATTTATCTAGTGATGCAATGTTCGCAAACCCAACATTTTATGGTACTGAAGCTGCAGGTATTAGATTAAGAAAATTTTCTAGTGCTACCAAAGCGCTTAGATTAACTGGACATTTATCTTACAACGATAGTGGTGTAGATGGTACAGAATCTGCTATGGCATTAGCTGCTTCAGTAGGTATTGAAAACCACATGAAAGGTACTGATAGATTATCTACTTTTTGGGGTTATGAAGGTACTCTTTTGTATGCAAAAGATGAACTTAAAACTACAACTATTGGTGTAGGGGCTCAATTGTTTACAGGTTGTGATTATTACATTATGCCAAATGTATACTTAGGTGCTGAAGTTAACTTTGGTTTAAGTGTTGCTAGTACTAAGCCAGATGCAGGAGATGGAGTTACTTCAATTTCATTAAATCCTGGAATTAATCCAAACTTAAGATTAGGTTGGAGATTCTAAAAATATAT
>NZ_JBMOGV010000052.1:0-16481 GCF_049318185.1 Flavobacterium sp.
ACAAAACGATTGTCCTGAATACTGGCGCCACTTATTCTTTTCAAAACATCGGAAGTATTCTTGTCTGGAGTTCTTTTAATGGTCTCTGCGGAAATACCATCTGAAACAGTTGCACTATTTTTTTGCATGGTTAATAATGACTTAACCGATTCCACTTTGGCTTTTGTGGGAGCTTTAATAACAACTTCGTCCAACTGATTATTTTTTTCAAGCAAGGAAATCGTTAAATTGTAAATCTCATCAGCTACTACAATAACTTCTGAAATTTCTTTTTCTTGGAAGGTTAGTGCCACTACTTTAACAACATAACTCCCTGGTGCTATTTTTGAAAAAGTAAAATTTCCATTCGCATCAGTAACTCTTGACTTATTCAATTCAACTATAGTTACTGTGGCTCCAGGTAAAGGTTGGCCTGTCTTGTCTTCAATCACAACACCTTTGATTCCAGAGGTTTGAGCATGGATTAAGGAAAAAGAAAATAATGTAAAAAGGACTAAAAAAAAACGTAAATTTAATTTCATGATATATCTTGTTAAAAAAAACAAAAATATAACCTGAAAAAAAAAATATAGTTATTTAAAAATTAATTAATTGTTATCCTATAAAAGTTTAAAGGTATATTTATTGTTAAGATAATAATAGATACGTTAACTCATTGTTAAGGACTTCATATTTCAATGATTGCAAAAATCAATAAAATATTTTGTCCCCTTTAAGGTTTTATAATCAAAACCGAAGGAACATCTGTCAACCAAGAAACCTCATCATCTACAAGTTTTTTCCATGTATCCAAACTAAAAATCACCAAATCTTGTTCTATTAAAAATGGTTTATTAATTCGATTAAGTTGAAAAACTTCAAAATTATTTGGGTACTTTTCTTCCAAAGCCACTAATGAATTTTGAATGGTAAAATTGTTTTTATTATGTCCGTTGTTATCCAAAATGGTAACAATGGCATTGTTGTTATGTATCAATTTTTGTGCATAATCAATTAAGAAAACATCACCAATGCTATACAATCCTACAAAAACTTTTTGCACTTGATATAAATCCTTATCTATTAAAATACCCAGTGGTGTCTTGGTTTTAGAAATAATCAATCTAGTTCTATCATCAAAAGGAGAGTTCTCGAACAAGCCTTCTTTTCCTTTGAATTTATCTAATAGTCTGTCAGGGTTTATAATCCTTGAGGTGAATCCTAAAACTTTTCCAAGGATGGTGCCCTCAAAAATTGATTTACCTAAACCTACCAATACTAAATCATATTGCCCTTCTTGTGCCACATCGGCAATATCAGATTCTATATCACCAGTAGCTTTGAAGATGGTAGTTATTTTTTGGTCTAATTTCTTTGATTCATTTATTATTGGTTCAAAAGTTTCTTTTTCATATTCTTCCAAATTATAAGCATGCATTTCATCACTCAATGTTAAATGCATTGCTGTCACATTGGACTCTTCTTGTTGGTTTTTAACCAAGCTATTTGCTAAACGAAGTAAAGATTTTCCTTTTTCATTATTCCCAAAAGAAATTAGAATTTTGAATTTTGAATCTTTCTTAATTTCAGATGGAATAATATCGTTTTTGGTCTTAAAAATAAAATTAATAATATCCAATGCTGGCCCTGTCATGAATGTAGTGACTAAAGCCATGATTACCATCATTGTGAATATTTTTGGAGAAAGAACCCCTAACTCAAAACCAATATTAAGCACTACTAATTCCATCAATCCTCGGGTATTCATCAAAGCACCGATAGTTAAACTTTCGCGCCAATTTTGACCGACAAACTTAGCTGCTAATGCACTTCCGAAGAATTTTCCTCCTACTGCAACTAAAATGATATATCCCGTAATTTTCCATAAGTAAGGATCATTTATCAAGCCTATATTTGTATTTAATCCCGTAAATACAAAGAATAAAGGCAAGAAAAGAATAACGGCAATATCTTCCACTTTTTCGATGAAAATATTTCTGAATTTAGCTATGTCAGGCATAATAGCACCCGCCATAAAAGCCCCAAATAGTGCGTGGATACCAATAATTTCTGTTAAATAAGCAGAAACAATAAGCGTTAAAAAAAATATGGCAACCACCGATTTTTTTACATTATCTTTTTTACCATACAAATCACCTATTCGTTTCAAAAAAGGTTTTACAACAAAAAGCATCATCAAAACATATAAAATAGCCAATCCTATAACATAGATAGCACTCACAAAACTTCCTGCTTTTACAATGGCAATAACAGCTGCCAGCAAACACCAAGCGGTAATATCATCGGCTGCAGCACAAGTGATGACAATAGTGCCTAATCTTGTTTTATGTATACCTCGTTCTTGTACAATTCTTGCTAAAACTGGGAATGCAGTAATACTCATAGCAATTCCCATAAATAAACCAAATGATAGAAATTCCACTCCAACTGGTGCAAATTGATCATAAATATAATAGGATAACCCAATCCCAAGTGCAAACGGAATTACTATACTAGCATGACTAATAACTACAGCTTCATTGGCTTTGTTTTTTAATACTTTTAAATCGAGTTCCATTCCAATAACAAACATAAAAAGTATTAAACCCACTTGGCTTAACATCTTAAGATTACCCAAGGATTCTAGTGGGAATAAAGCATCTTTCATGTCTGGAAAATACAATCCGAAAAGCGATGGTCCTAGTACAATTCCAGCAATAATTTCTCCAATTACGGATGGTTGCCCTATTTTTCTAAAAATCCAACCAAAAATTCTAGCCACTAAAACAATGGTAATAATTTGAAAAAGCAATAAGGCTAAAGGATGTTTAAGATTATGGAAAAGCGAACTTAAAAACTGAATCCATTGATTGTCTTTTGAGGTTGGAGAGACAATTTTTTTTCCAAGTTCCAATAATTTTCCTTGTTCTATAATCCAGTACATCAACCAAATAAATCCACCTGTGACTATAATATAAAATAAAGTATTTTTAAAGTTTCTCATTATTTTGTTACGCTAGTTCCTTCTACAAATATGATAAAAACGAATGTAATTTTTTAATTTTTTTTTTATGAATACCAATTATTTAAAATTGAAGTATTAATCGTTGTTAAAAATTCGTAAAACTTTATAAAAATCAATTACTGCTTTTTAGGTTTTGATTACCTTTGCAACCGTTTTTAACTTTATAATGAAAAAAAAAATTAAAGTAGGATTTTGGGAATTTATTGCAGGTAAAATTCTCAGAAACAGAATTACGATTAGTATATTTATTCTAATCCTTACCGTATTCTTTGCATTTCAATGGAAAAACGTTGGAATGACCTATAATGAAGCTAACTTATTGCCCAAAAATCATACTGCTAATAAAGACTACCAAAAATTTCTAAAAACCTTTGGCGAAGAAGGAAATCTTGTTGTTATTGGTGTAAAAGACAATACATTTTTTACTCCTAAAGCTTACAAAGCTTGGAACGAAATGATGACTAATTTAAAATCTAGAAAAGAAATTGAATTGGTTGTTTCTCTCAATAACTTGAAAAAACTGGTAAAAAATGATTCGTTAGAAAAGTTTGAATTGGTTCCGTTACTTGACCAAAAAAGAACACTTGACCCGAATTATTTATTGCAAATCAAAAAACAACTTTTCAATGATTTGCCTTTTTATGAAGGATTGCTTTTCAACAAAAAATCAGGAAGTATTCGTTCAGCAATTTATATCAAAAAAGAAGTTGTTAATTCTCCTATTAGAAAAGAATTTATTTTAAATGTTTTGGTTCCTGAAGTTGATAAATTTGAAAACGAAACCCATATTGACTTGAAAGTATCAGGTATGCCCTATATCCGGACTATCAATACCGAAAATATGAAAGGGGAAATAGGGTTGTTTATAGGCGCCGCTTTATTCATTACTTCATTGATATTTTTCTTGTTTTTCCGTTCCTACAGAGCCACTTTCATTTCTATTTGTATTTTGATTGTAGGTGTAATGTGGTCTTTTGGAACACTGGGACTATTTCACTATAAAATCACGATTTTAACTGCCATAATCCCACCTTTGATTATTGTTATTGGCATTACCAATTGTATTTTTCTGATTAATAAATACCAACAAGAAATCAAAATACACCGCAATCAAGCGAAAGCTTTGCAACGAGTAATTTCAAAAATTGGAGTTTCTACTTTGATGACTAATTTGACTACTGCTATCGGTTTTGCTACGTTTATGATTACTGGAAACGATTTGCTTTTTGAATTTGGATTGATAACTTCAATAAATGTGATAACGGTTTATCTTTTAACATTGGTAGTTGTCCCAATTGTTTACAGCTTCTTGCCTTTGCCCAAAGAAAAACACCTCAACCATTTGAGCAAAAATTATCTTTCTGCTATTTTAAATTGGGTCGAAAACCTAGTTAAGTACAAACGAAATTTAATTTACACTATCTATGGTTTGTTATTAGTTTTAAGTGTTATCGGTATTTCAAAGATGGAGGTTTCGGGAAGTTTGATTAGTGAGATGCCCAAAAGCGCTTCTTTTTTCAAAGATATTCTTTTTTTCGAAAAAGAATTTAAAGGGGTTATGCCACTAGAAATTATGATTGATACCAAACACAAAAAAGGGGTCATGAAATCATCTACTTTGCGAAAAATGGATGAACTCCAAAAAACTATTGATAGCATTCCAGAATTATCAAAACCTGTTTCTATTGTCAATTTGGTAAAATACTCCAAGCAAGCTTTTTATAATGGTAATCCAACATATTATGATTTGCCCAATTCTCAGGAACAAGCGTTTATTCTTTCTTATGCCAAAAATGCTTCAAAAAATTCAAAGGATAATTTAATGAAAAGTTATGTCGATAAAACGGGACAATATGCCCGAGTAACAACTTTCATGAAAGATATTGGTACAGAAAAAATGGCAAAAATCGAAAAGAAACTCCATGCTAAAATCAATACGATTTTTCCAAATGACCGATATGAAGTTACGCTAACTGGAAAAGCATTAGTATTTCAAAAAGGAACATCCTACTTAGTCAATAACCTTATTGAGTCTTTGATATTTGCTATTTTACTAATTGCAGGATTGATGGCTTACATGTTTCGCTCTTGGAAAATGATTTTTGCGTCAGTGGTGACCAATATTTTACCGCTATGCATAACCTCAGGATTGATGGGTTATTTTGGTATTCCCTTAAAACCTTCAACTATCTTAGTTTTTAGTATTGCTTTCGGAATTTCGGTAGATAATGCCATACAATTCATGGCAAAATACCGTCATGACTTAATTCAAAACGGCGGAAAAATAAAAAAAGCTGTTATCAGTGCCTTGCATGAAACTGGTGTAAGTACTTTCTACACATCGGTGGTCTTGATTTTTGGTTTTGCTATTTTCACTTTGTCAAGTTTTGGCGGCACAATTGCTTTAGGTGGATTAATTTCGGTTACGCTTACCTTTGCTATGTTTGCTAATTTAGTGGTGCTTCCTGCCTTAGTATTAACCACTGAAAAATGGAGCCGTAAAAAACAACCAACCGAAGAACCAAGTATCAACATATATCGCGATAATAACGAAGAACTAATAGATACAAACAAAATAATAGAAAAATAAAAAATTATATTTGCAATTAGATTTAAGACACTAAAATCTTAAATTTTAAAATCCTTATTCCAAAATGAAACATTCAAAAGTTAAAGAATTACTAAACAGTACGAAAACGAACTATGAAGTAACCGTAAAAGGTTGGGTAAGAACTTTTAGAAACAATCAGTTTATTGCGTTGAACGATGGTTCCACTATTCATAATTTGCAGTGTGTAGTTGATTTTGAAAATACAGCCGAAGAAACCCTAAAAAGAATCAATACAGGAACTGCTGTGGCTTTAACTGGAAAATTAGTAGAAAGCCAAGGTGCTGGTCAGAAATATGAAATTCAAGTGGCTCAATTAGAAATCCTTGGCGACTGTGATGCCGAGAAATTCCCCATGCAACCTAAGAAACATTCTTTGGAATTCCTTAGAGAAAATGCACATTTAAGAGTAAGAACCAATGCTTTTGGTGCCATTATGAGAGTGCGTTCGGTATTGGCGCATGCAGTACATACCTATTTTCAGGAAAGAGGATTTGTTTATGTAAATACGCCCGTAATTACAGGTGCTGATGCAGAAGGCGCAGGAGAAATGTTCCAAGTGACCTCATTGCCTTTAGACAGTTTGCCAAGAACCGAAGACGGACAAATTGATTACAAAAAAGATTTCTTCGGAAAACATACTAACCTTACCGTTTCCGGACAATTGGAAGGGGAAACTTTTGCCATGGCTTTGGGTCAGATTTATACTTTTGGCCCCACTTTCCGTGCTGAGAATTCGAATACATCGCGTCACTTGGCGGAATTCTGGATGATTGAACCTGAAGTGGCTTTCAATGATTTGATTGACAACATGGATTTAGCAGAAGACTTTATCAAGTATGTTATTAAATATACCGTTGACAAATGTGCCGATGATTTAAAATTCTTAGAAGGAAGATTATTGGACGAAGAAAAACAAAAACCGCAAGCAGAACGTAGCGAAATGGCATTGTTAGAGAAATTGAATTTTGTGATGAATAATGATTTCAAACGCGTTACTTATACAGAAGCCATCGATATTTTAAGAGATTCTACTCCTAATAAAAAGAAAAAATTTCAATATTTAATCAATGAATGGGGTGCAGATTTACAATCAGAACACGAACGTTTCTTAGTGGAAAAACACTTCAATTGTCCGGTGATTTTATATGATTATCCAGCTAAAATTAAAGCCTTCTATATGCGTTTGAATGATGCTACTGAACCAGGAAAAGAGACCGTTCGTGCCATGGATATTTTATTCCCAGGTATTGGAGAGATTGTTGGTGGCTCACAAAGAGAAGAGCGATATGATGTTTTGGTTGAGAAAATGAAAGCGATTGGCATCGATGAAGAAGAATTATGGTGGTATCTTGACACCCGTCGTTTTGGTTCGGCAGTTCACTCTGGTTTCGGATTAGGATTTGAAAGATTAGTGCTTTTTGTTACAGGAATGACTAATATTCGTGATGTAATTCCTTTTCCAAGAACACCACAGAGCGCAGAGTTTTAATAACTGTTTTCTGTTCAATGTCATCTGTTAAAATAAATCAGGCAAATTACAACTGACAATCGACAACCCGCAATAATGTTAAAGCAGTTCTTACATCTTAAATTATCACAGAAATTATCTCCACAGCAAATTCAGCTGATGAAGTTAATTCAACTCCCTACGCAAGCTTTTGAACAGCGCTTGAAAGAAGAGTTGTTTGAAAATCCTGCTTTAGAAAGTGGCAAAGAAGAGGAAGAATTGTATGAAAAAGATGAGTTTGATAATAATGAAGACTATGATGATTTTGAAGGAAGTGAAAATATTGATACCGAAATCAATATAGACGAATATTTAAGTAACGACGAAACTCCTGATTACAAACTACAAGCCAATAACTATAGCGATGACGATGAAGACCGACAAACACCTTTTGCTGAATCGGTAAGTTTCCATCAAGATTTGATTAATCAATTAAATACTTTTATCCTTTCTGATGATCAAAGAAGTATTGCTGAATTTTTAGTAGGAAGTATTGATGATGATGGCTATTTACGAAGAACCATTTTGGATATTGTTGATGATATGGCTTTTACTCAAGGGATTTATACCGATGAGAAAACCGTTGAAAAAATTCTTCATGTCGTGCATGAATTAGAACCTTCGGGTGTTGGTGCGCGAGATTTACAGGAATGTTTACTGCTTCAATTGAAACATAAAACCCCAACAGAATATGCGGCATTAGCTATTGATATCATTGAAAATCAATTTGATGCTTTTACCAAAAAACATTACGATAAATTACTTCAGAAATACGAGATTACGCAAGACCGATTGAAAAAAGCGATTGAAGAAATCGAAAAATTAAACCCAAAACCGGGTGGTTCTTTTGATAGTAGCAGTCGCTCTGTAGAACAAATAGTTCCCGATTTTGCCATTAGAATTGTTGAGGGTGAATTGGAACTGACATTAAACGGCAGAAATGCCCCTTCATTACATGTTTCCAAAGATTATCAGGAAATGTTGCAAACCTACAAAGACTCGCGCGATAAATCACATTCACAAAAAGATGCTGTGCAGTTTATCAAACAAAAATTAGACTCTGCCAAATGGTTTATCGATGCTATTCGTCAGCGACAAGAAACACTATTTGTGACCATGAATGCCATTATGCATTTTCAACAAGAATACTTTCTTGATGGCGAAGAAACCAAGCTAAAACCAATGATTCTAAAAGACATTGCCGATAGGGTTGGTTTAGATATTTCTACTGTTTCTAGAGTGGCTAATAGCAAATATGTGGATACACCTTATGGCACCAAATTGATAAAAGAATTCTTTTCCGAAGCGATGAAAAATGATCAAGGCGAAGAGGTGTCAACCTTGGAAATCAAAAATATTCTAAAAACCATTATTGAGGAAGAAGATAAAAGCAAACCTTTACCCGATGATCAATTAGCCGAAATTCTGGGTGAAAAAGGGTATCCTATTGCCCGAAGAACAATTGCAAAATACAGAGATTTACTAGACATTCCAGTAGCTAGAATGCGAAAGAAGATTTAAAAAGCACTTATCTTGAAAAAAATCCTTCCTCTTTTTTCTTATGTCTTCCACCCTATTTTCATTCCGCTATTAGGCACTGTTTTTTATGTTTTGTTGGATACTATTTTTCTAACAAAGCCCCAATATTTGATTCTTTTTCTGCAAATCATCATCATTACTCTTTTGTTGCCCATTGCTTTTTTTTATCTATTGAGAACCTTTGGCAAAATAGATAACATCATGCTTGCTGATATTTCGCATCGCAGAATTCCTTTGTTGCTGCATATCATGTTGCTTACTGTTTTAATCACAAAAAGCATCACTGTAGAACGATTTCCAGTATTATTTTTCTTTTTTTTAGGAGGAATTATTAGTGCTGCTATTGCTTTTATTGGATTGTATTTTAAATCAAAAGCCAGCATTCACATGATTGGCATCAGTGCGCTGACTGTTTTTATTATTGGGTTGAGTATTAAAAATGAAATCAATACCATCAACTTGGTTACTTTTTTTGTTTTTATGAATGGCTTAGTCGCTTCATCGCGCTTGGTAATGAAAGCACATACAAATAAAGAATTGTTGATCGGGTTTTTGTGTGGCATATTACCACAGTTGGGATTGCTCTATTTTTGGTTATAGAATATAAAACATCAGTCCAAAATTGATAGTATTCATATCAATACTTTTCCCGCTAATTTTTGCTGAGGAATTTAATAATGGGTTTAGACCATAATAGCCATAGATATTCCAAGTATTCCATCCTGTTGCCAAATAAAAACCATAATGAAAATCATTAAAGTCTTTATTATTGGCTTTGTCAATTTTAGTTGCAGAGGAAATTAGTTTATATTGGTCATAAAACAAATAACTCAACTTTAACCCAGCGTAAACACGCCAAAACTTATGGCTATCCATAGTAGAATTTCGCCAACGAAACTCAATTGGCAAATCAACATAATGCAACGATAATTTGTTTTTGGAATAGGTAATATCCGAGTCTAAAATTTGATAAGTATTTGTTCCATCTATAGTGGATATTCCTAAATTTTGATTGTAAATAGCTAATGAATAACCCAAACCAGCAGCAAGAGAAACTGTTCTTTTTTTATTCAATGGCATGTCTCTTAAAAACCCAACGCAGAATCCTGGAGAAAGTTTGTTTTGTTGAAATCCCTCTGGGCGTTTTTGTATGGTATTATAGGTAATATTTACATAAAACTGATCTTCTCTATAGAGCGAATCAAGTGCGTCAAAATCGGCCTCAACGTTTTGAGCAAAAACACTCAAGGTGGTAAAAAAAGTTAAGATTAAAAGATATAATCGCATAAAACTAATTTTAAGAAGAATTTTGCAGAGAGGAAGGGATTCGAACCCTCGATATGTTGCCATATACACGCTTTCCAAGCGTGCGCCTTCAGCCACTCGGCCACCTCTCTAATTGAGTTGCAAAGAACAACAAATTTTTTCAGTAAAAAAAGTTAGTTTCAGAAATTATTACTGCATTTCGCCACGCAAGGATGTTTCAAAAATAGTTTTGAAGACTGGAGAGGCAACGTTTTGTCCCAGCAAATACATCAGTTTGGTAATAGCAGCTTCAGTAGTGATATCTTTTCCAGAAATAATACCTATTTTCTTCAGTTGTGTACTGGTTTCATATTGTCCCATGTTTACACTTCCGCCTGAACATTGAGTAACATTGATGATATGTAAACCATTTTTTATGGCTTTTTTCAAAATTTGTATAAACCAATCTTCCGATGGAGCATTTCCTGATCCATAAGTTTCTAGAATTATTCCTTTTAAATTGGGAATGGCAATAATGGAAGATAAAATAGTTTCATTGATTCCTGGAAACATTTTAATAATAACAACATCACCGTTCAAATGTTTATGAACTATTAATTTTTTATTTGCGGCTTTTTGTACAACAGTATTGAGATTGACATTCAAATGAACGCCAGATTCTGCCAATGCAGGAAAATTAGGCGATGCAAATGCATTAAAATGTTCGGCATTTATTTTTGTGGTTCTATTACCGCGGTATAATTTATATTCAAAATACAAACAAACTTCCTGAATAATAGGTTTCCCTCTATGCTGCAATGAAGCGATTTGAATAGCAGTAATCAAGTTTTCTTTGGCATCCGTTCGCAAGTCACCTATGGGTAATTGTGACCCAGTAAACACTACTGGTTTATTCAAATTCTCTAACATAAAACTCAATGCTGAAGCAGAATACGACATAGTGTCTGAACCGTGAAGCACTACGAATCCATCAAAATTGGTATAATTATCTTCAATAATTGTAGCAATAGTTACCCATTTGTCGGAACTAATGTTGGATGAATCAATAGGTTTTTCAAACGAAATGGTTTTAATATTGCAATCCAATTGTTTCAATTCTGGAATTTTTTGCAACAACTTGCTGAAGTTGAATGCTTTCAACGCACCTGTTTCAAAATCTTTCATCATCCCAATGGTACCACCGGTATAAATCAAAAGTATGTTTGGTTTAATTTGCATTGTTGTATTTTGATTTATTCACTACAGGATTGGCATACATTGCTAGGAAACTTTCGACCATTTGCAAATTATTTTCATCAATTTTCATTTCAAGTCTACGTTCAAACAGGGACTTTTCGTTGTCTGTATAATACGTTTTAAACTTATCAGTTTTGTGAAGTAAGTCGAAGGCAATATAATTGGTTGGCCACAACTTATAACTTTTTAAAATGGCATCGTCAATTAGTTTTGCAACGGCTTGCACTTGCTTGTTACTGCTATCAAACTCAGCTTCAACTTCATCCAATTCTTTGTCAATAACATCACAAACATGAATGTGAATGTGCTTTTTCTGACCAATAATTCCGCTTAATAAGGTCATAAAATCTTCATTTTTCTCTTTTATGTAAACTTCGTCATTAGCTTCCGCTAAAAGTTGCGGCATTTTTAAGGCATCGGTTGGATCATATTCGTAGGATATAGAAACGGGTACAATTTTTATTTTCTTAAAATAGGTCATTACATTCTTCTCATCCGAAGCCATTGACAGCATTTTTAAAATCCCAGGATTAGTAGCGTCATTTCCATCCTTTGTTCGCCCTTCGCGCTGTGCTATCCAAACTGAGCGATTTTCGCGCAACAATAATTGACCAATATACTCAGACATTAATTTGGAACTCATAAGCATTTCTCTTGGAGATAATCCTCTTTTTACCAAAAAATTTCGGTTTAATTTGGCAAGTGTATTCATAAAATCACGTTTAACCAAATTATCACCTATTGCGGATGCCGTCATAACTAATCCGTTCTCAAAAAGGCAAGCATTGAGTAAAGAAGTGTCTAAAATGATATCCCGATGATTAGAAACAAAAAGATAAGCCGTGTTCTTTTCTAGTTTTTCAAAACCCGAAGTAGATAAACCATCAGAGCTTTTTTCTAAGACTTTTTGTAAAGCTTGGTAAATAAAGTTACATTGAAAATCCCGTATAGAGAAGGTTCGCCTCAATTGCTCTTTCCAAATATCATCTGCAAGTTCTGGAAAAGTAAAATTCATAATCGCTTTCATCATCGGATGATTAAGAGACGATTTAATATTTTCATTTACTTCTGCGTCATAAAACGGACGTATAGAATCAAATTTTTGCATGTATTTTTTCAATTTTTGATGAACAAATGAACAAAAAAAAAGTCAATTTTTGGAGGATTTGGGTTTTAAATTCCAAAAATAGCTTTAGCATTTTCAGTGGTAATTCGGGCAATTTCTTCAATTGGCTGTTGATAAATTATCGCTAATTTTTCGGCTACTAATTTTGTAAAACTACTTTCATTTCGTTTGCCTCTAAAGGGCACGGGTGCTAAATAAGGCGAATCGGTTTCTAGAACAATATGTTCTAAATCTATTTCATGAAGAAACTGATCAATCTTTCCGTTTTTAAACGTAGCAACTCCGCCAATACCGAGTTTCATATTCAAGTCTATTGCTCTTTTGGCTTGACCGAAATCGCCAGTAAAGCAATGAAATATTCCAAATAAATCAGTCGCTTTTTCACTTTCTAACACTTCAAAAACTTCATCAAAAGCCTCACGGCAATGAATGTTTATGGCTAATTTGTGTTTTTTTGCCAATTGAATTTGATGCTTGAACGCCTGTTGTTGTTGCTTTAAAAATGACTTGTCCCAAAACAAATCAATCCCAATTTCGCCAATAGCATAAAACTTTCTTTTAGCCAATTCAGTTTCTACATGTGCCAGTTCTTCCAAATAATTTTCTTTGACATAGCAAGGATGCAAACCCATCATCAGAAAAATATTCTCGGGAAACTGCGTTTCTAAATCATACATTTTTTGAGTATAACTCGAATCGATGGATGGAACAAAAAAACGCGAAACTCCAGCGTTAATAGCACGTTGAATCATTTCGTCTCTGTCACTGTCAAATTCTTCAGAATAAAGATGAGTATGTGTATCGGTTAAAATCATTTTGAGTTGCGGGTTTCGAGTTAAAGGTTACTGGTTTCGGGTTTCGGGTTATGAGTTTCAGATTAAACAGTGCAAAATTACGATTATTAAACGATAAGTAAAATTTAAAAACTTTCCGTACTTTGCGATAAACTTTGTGCCTTTGCGGTAAAAAAACATGAAAAAACTACAAGAAGTACTCAAGAAAGAAAAGTATAAGAAACTGAATTTTAAGGTTTCCAAAACGCAACATTTACTTATTAAAGCAAGTATCAATGGTATTACTGGAAATTTTATTCTTGATACTGGTGCTTCCAATAGTTGTGTGGGTTTCGAAGGTATTGACTATTTTAATTTGACCGCAGGTAAGTCGAAAACTAAAGCATCTGGTGCTGGAGCCACTGGAATGAAAACCCAATTAGCCAAAAACAATTTTTTTCAAATTGGTCGATGGAAAACAGCTGATTTTCATTTGGTTATTTTTGATATGACACATGTTAACGAAGCGTTACAACAACACAAATCAAAGCCAGTTCATGGTATTATTGGTGCAGATATTCTGCTAGAAGGAAAAGCTGTTATTGATTATTATAATCACTGTTTGTATTTGCAGTAAAATGTTTTTTTATTGAATAAAAAGCCAAACAACAGTTGGTGAAAAAGACAATAACAAATAATCTAAAGCAAAGGCGAAAAGTGAAATTAATATTTTTGTCATCTTCCAAATTTGTAACTCAAATTTCCTATTAGCGGCGCAAAAAGAAATTGAGTTATTGCATAAGCAAAAGTCAACCAACCACCCTATTTTGCTGCTTCGCTAATATCACCATTAATAAGTACTGCAATCAGTTTGGTAGCACTTGAATGATAATTCCCCAACCGGTAATATCAATAAGCATAGTAATAAAAATAAATCCTATCTCTGCTTTTTTTTGTTTTTTTTCATATTAAAAAAGTGTTATAAAGAATTAATTAAAAACATTATATTTAAATTATAAAATTACAATTCAAATAAAATGTAATACTTTTTTTACTACATTTGAAAAAACAATGCAATAATTTAACAGAATTTTAATTAAAATAAAAAACACTTATGAAAAACCTAATCACACATTTCAACTCTAAAAAAGCAACCCATTCTATTTTGAGTGCTTTAATTTTAATCCTTTTCACTATTAGCTGTAGTAATTCCGATAAAGGGAACAGTCTCCCAACTGCTGCTGGATTTAATAATATAAAAACTGCAGCACTCACCTCTTTAACGCAAAATTTTCAATTCAATACAGCAAATGGTTCAGCAAGTTTTACATCTGACAAGGGAGTCATGTTAACTATTAGCGCAAATGCTTTAACTTTAAACGGGAATCCTGTTACGGGTCTTGTTGATTTGAAATACATTGAAATTTTTGATGGTGGTAACATGCTGGCTACTGGTAAACATACCATGGGGAAAATGCCTGACGGTAAACGATCTATGTTGCTATCAGGCGGAGAATTTTACATCAATGCTACACAAAACGGACAACAATTAGAATTGAATGGTTCAATCACATTAGGAATACCAACTAATTTGACGGATGATAATGGCGGAAACCCTGATATGACTTTATGGAATCTTGTCGAGAATGACTCTGTATGGGCTGTTGCCGAGCCAAATCAACTTGGAGGAAATGGTGTTTTTATAGAGGGTCAAGGTGGTAATTTTTCGAATTACTATGCCTTTATTGGCAATTTTGGCTGGACTAATGTAGATTGCTTTTATAATGATATAAGACCCAAAACCACTATTTTAGTTTCTGTTCCCGACGGATATGACAATCTAAACTCTGCTGTATATTTACATTATGATGGAAACGGGAATGCTTTAGCTAAATTAGATACCTATGACAATGTTACTGAATTATTCAGTGAGCATTATGGACAAATTCCAATTGGTTTAAATTGTCATATCATTTTTGCTACAGAAGAAAACGGAAAGCCGCGATATGCTATTAAACAAGTAACCATTTCAGCTGGCGCTGTGTATAATTTTACTTTAAGTGAAACCACAGTGGTTACTCAAGCCCAGTTGACAGCAGCGATAAATGCCTTACCGTAAAGAAACATAAAATAAAACCCGTCTCTTTTTAATGAGACGGGTTTTTTAGATTCTTCCTTCGTCAGATTGACAAAGTATTTTTTACAATTCTAATGCTTTCTTAGCATTCCCATCCATCAAGATTTCTAACGGATTTTCCAACGCTTCTTTTACAGCAACAAGAAAACCAACCGATTCACGACCGTCGATGATTCTGTGATCATAAGAAAGTGCCACAAACATTACCGGTGCAATCACTATTTGTCCGTTTTTAACAATCGCTCTATCAACCACATTGTGCATTCCTAAAATTCCGGATTGTGGTGGATTGATGATTGGCGTACTCAACATACTTCCAAAAACACCACCATTGGAAATGGTAAATGTTCCACCAGTCATTTCATCCACAGTAATCTGTCCGTCACGGGCACGAATTGCCAATCTTTTGATTTCGGCCTCAACACCTTTGAAAGTTAATTTCTCGGCAGCACGAACTACAGGAACCATTAATCCTTTTGGTCCAGAAACGGCTACTGAAATATCGCAAAAATCATACGATATTTTTTCTTGCCCATCAATCATAGAGTTAACATCAGGGAAAAGTTGTAAGGCACGTGTAACAGCTTTGGTAAAAAATGACATGAAACCTAATCCTAATCCGTGTTTGGTTTTAAATTCTTCTTTGTATTGTTCGCGCAAAGCATAAATGGCAGTCATATCTACTTCGTTGAAAGTAGTTAACATGGCTGTTTCATTTTTTGCAGCGACTAATCTTTCGGCAACTTTACGACGCAACATTGATAATTTTGTTCTTTGTGAACCACGATTACACGCTGTTGGTGTTCCCATGGAAGGAACTCCTTTTACAGCATCTTCTTTAGTAATTCTGCCGTCTTTTCCAGTTCCAACAATTTCTGATGGTTGGATATTTTTTTCCTCTAATATTTTTCTAGCTGCCGGGGATGGCGTGTTTGACGCATACGTTGTTGTAGCAACTGGCACCACTTTTGGAGCTTCTGCAACTGTTGCTTTCACTTCCTCTTTAACTGATGTTGAAGCCTCAGAAGACCCACTTGGTTTGGCTGCACTTGTATCTATAAGACAAACAACAGCGCCAACGGCAACTGCATCGCCTTCTTCTGCTTTTAGTGTAATAATTCCGCTGGCTTCAGCCGGTAATTCCAGCGTAGCTTTATCTGAATCAACCTCAGCAATAGCTTGGTCCTTTTCTACATAATCACCATCTTTTACTAACCAAGTAGCAATTTCAACTTCTTTAATCGATTCTCCCGGTGATGGGACTTTCATTTCTAAAATCATG
>NZ_JBMOGV010000053.1:0-16263 GCF_049318185.1 Flavobacterium sp.
TTCAATAATCTTGCTGCCCATTCGCTCCATATTTATTTCGAGCTCAACAACATTTTCTTTTCTGCGACTTTCTGCAACTTCTTTGATTTTATAAAAATCGTCTTGTCTTGATTTCGATTTGGTTGTTCTTGCTTTTGGCTGACGTCGCATCCATGCCAATTCTTTGGTAAAAAGGTTTTGAGCTTTATCAATTGTAGAATTTTCCATGGCAATTCGCTCATCTTTTTTTTGCAAATAATAAGAATAATTACCTTTGTATTGGTATAATTTTCCATTGTCTAGTTCGATAATTTCGTTACAAACACGTTCCAAAAAGAAACGGTCGTGAGTTACCATAAACAATGTAATGTTTTCTTTAGCAAAATAACTTTCTAACCATTCAATCATTTCTAAATCCAAGTGATTTGTAGGTTCGTCCAAGATTAATAAATCTGGCCGATTAATTAGAATTATTGCCAATGACAGTCTTTTCTTTTGTCCGCCTGAAAGACTTTTAACTTTAAGTTTTAAATCATCTAGCTTTAATTTAGATAAAATTTGCTTGAATTGTGTTTCGAAGTCCCAAGCATTGTGGCGATCCATTTCATCAAATGCTAGTTGGTATTTTTCTTCGTCCTCAGGGTTTTCCAATGCTTTTTCATATTGTTCAATAATGTGGAGGATTTCATTACCAGAGGCAAAAATACTTTCCTCTATAGTCAATTCATCTTGCAGATTATTTTTCTGAGAAAGAAAAGCCATTTTCAATCCTTTTCTAAGAACAACTTGACCAGTGTCGGGTTCATCTTCACCATTGATAATATTCATTATACAAGTTTTTCCTGAACCATTTTTGGCAATGAAGGCAATTTTTTGGTCTTTGTTAATGCCAAAAGATATGTTTTCAAACAACGTTCGTTCTCCAAAGGATTTAGATATATTTTCTACTGATAAGTAATTCAAAATGTTAATTTATTTATTTTTAATAAGTTATGAGATTTTTAAAATTTGTGTGGTGATTTGTGAGGGTAATTTTTATATCAAAAAACAAATAATTTTTCTCTCAGTTGGGCAAAGATACATTTCTAAAATTATTAAACTTTAAAAATTGACCGAAACGGATTTTATTTATTTCGTATTTGTTACTATTCAAATTAATATCCATTTATAGTTTTATTACCTAAAACATATGTTGAGTATTTAACTAAAATTATATAAACTTTTTATCTTTTAAATGAAAACAATTTTCTAGCTTTAAATCAGAAAGTGGATAGGTGGATTTAATATTATAATCTTTCTCTGCAACACAAGGGCATCTATCTCATTTGATTTGTTGCCCAAATCATATAAACTACTTTTTGAAGGCATCGCTCCTTATAAGGACAATAATATTCTAGTTTGAGTTGGGCTTCAGTTACTGTTAGTTTTTCGCTCATAGCAAATGGCACTTTTAGGATAGCAAACATATATATTTAAATACAATTTAACAGTATAAAATAGTGTGAGAAACCTCAAAAAAGTAGTGACTGCAATATCTTTTTATCCAAAAACATGATAAAAACGCTAATTTATAGCATGTTAGCAAAATTGTTCAAAAATAAAGCTATTTATTAATATTTTTTTAAAGTGAACTTATTGTAGTTTTAGTAATTTAGATGTAGCTTTGTTTTTCCTATTTCTACGTTAAAGTCTTGCCTTTTTTTGTTGCGCCACTACACGCCACTAAGGACTATGGAACTATATGACAATTCATTGTATGAAATTTAGATTATTACTCGTTGCTTTTTTTGTTTTAGTATTGAATTCGGTTAGCTCTTATGGACAGATTGCACAGTTTGATTTCCCTGCAGCAAGTTCATTAGTCGTTAGTGTCAAAGACATAAATGTCACAGTTACAGATATGGCATTGTCTGCTGGTACAATAGAAACAAATATTACATTTGGGGCTTATTTTCCAAGTGAACCCTATATTGAGGAAACAGCTGGTTGGACTGCAGGAACTCAAGCTACAGCAAAAAATTTTACTTTTACTATTACACCTTCTGCAGGGTATGTAATAAACATTACCAATATTTCATTTAGATCTTACACAACAACAGCTGGTCCATCAGTGGTTGGGTTTGCAATTGGTTCAACAGATATTTATTCGGTTAATTCACCAGACTCCTCATTGCTAACAGTAAACCAATCCGTTTCTGGTCAAACCAATCTTTCTTCTGCAGTAATAAAAATTCAGGGATGGCTTAATGGCTCAAGAGCAAGTTCAGGCGGTGGAGTTTTTAGGCTTGATGATGTTATAATATCTGGAACTGTAACACCAATAGGAATAACCACTACCGCAAACGGAAACTGGAACAATCCGGCTACGTGGATAGGTGGCGTTGTGCCAACCGCTGCTGACAATGTTTTTATCAATCATGCGGTAACCAATGTAAATGATGGAATTTACCCCGCTAGTGCTATCACAAGAAACACAGGAAAAACAACTACAATAATTGCTGGTGCTAGTTTGTCAACAGGTGCTTTTACGTATACTGCAGACGGAACAACAATTGTAAACGGAACATTTCAAATAGAAACCGGCGGTTGGGCAACCACAACCAATAGCACCAATTTTGTTTACGGAAGTGCGGGAACTTTAAACCTTAACAAATCAGGTTCTGCGTATGTGGTCAACAACGGCGATGTGTTTTGGCCGGCCACTAGTGGCCCAGTAAATGTAAATGTGTTGCAAGGCGGATTAACGATGAATTCTGCTAGCAGAACGGTTACAGGTGTTTTTACTACTGCAGCAGCAGTTACTTTAACTTCTTGTTCATTGACTTTAAATGGAACCTGTCAGATAAACGGAGGAGGGTATTTTAACAATTCACCTATTTATGGCGCTTCATCGTTATTGCGATACAATATTAACGGTTATTATGGAAGAGGATTTGAATGGACAACCACAGCAGCAACTATAGGAACAACTCCGGGTTATCCAAATGATATTCAAATGAGTAACAACACTACTTTAGATTTTCCAAACACAGGGGCAGCAGCGTTTTCTTCTAATCTTGGTTTAAATAGAGATTTGATTATTGATGCAGGCTCTTCCCTCTATATGGATTATGGTGGTTTTAACAAGAGTGGGTCATTATCCGTTGGAAGAAACATAACAATTTCAGGGAATTTATCTTTAGGGAATGCTGTTTTTGGGGATTTATTTGTTGGGGGTAATTGGACCAGAACAGGAACTTTTTCACCAAATTTACGTGCCGTAAATTTTACAGGTTCAACAGCTCAATCACTCACAGGTACTACAACCTTTGATTATCTAAACATTAACGGAGCAGGAGGGTTGTCTTTAAATAACAATATAACCGTCAATCAAAATTTAGTATTTACTTCGGGTAAAATTACTTTAGGCACATCCGATTTAACGCTTGTTGGAACTGTTTCCGGGGCTACTACTTCAAATTATGTGGTAACCAATAGCACAGGGCAGTTTAAAAAAATAGTAGTAGGAAGTGCTGTGCTGTTCCCTGTAGGAAACTCAGCTTATAATCCAATTACTTTTACAAACATAGGAACGTCCGATACATATGGTGTTCGAGTAGTTGATGGTGCTATCACCACAGGAACAAGTAATACAAAAACAGTTAGAAGAAGTTGGGTAACCACTGAAGCAGTTGCTGGAAATAGTGTTTTAGCAGTAGTTGCACAATACAACACGGGTGAACCGGATACTGGTTTTGCAGCAGCAACGACACCTTATATTGGATTTTACAATGGGACATCATGGTCACAAGTTGGGGCAACTTTATCAGGCTCCAACCCATTTACTGCAACATCAACAGCCAACACTTCGCCGAGCGATTTAACAACAGGAACTCAGTATTTTGCTATTGGTAAAGACAATGCGTTTACATCTGTCGCAACCAAATTGGTAATCACAGCTATAACACCAACCTCACCAACCGCTGGTGTCGGTTTTAGCATAACGATTCGTTCTCAGGATGTTTATAATGATTTTTCAAATGTAGTTGTCAATACTGCTTTTACCATAAGTACAAATGGCGCTGCAGGTGCAATTGCAGGAACTATAACAGGTACAATCCCAGCAGGAACAAGCACCATTACAGTAACAGGCGTAATTCTTCCTACTGCAAGTGCCCTACATACAGTAACACTTACAGCTACGAGAACAAGTGGAGACACTTTGACTGCAGGAACAAGTAGTTTATTTACGGTGTTACCTGCTGCTTCACAATTAGCATTTGTTGGAGTACCTGCAACTGGTTTTGTTGGGGTGAATATAGCTTCTTTTACAGTAGAAGCTCGGCGACCGAATAATTCTGTTGATAATACCTTTACAGGGAATATAACTATTGCCATTGCAACAGGATCGGGAATTTTATCAGGAACATTAACTGTTGCTGCTGTTGCTGGTGTAGCTACTTTTAATACAGCACAATTTGATACAGCGACTGTTTATACTATCATAACAACTTCTGGAAGTTTGACAACTGCAACTAGTGGTACTATAAATATAACTCAAAATACGGATTTTTATAGGAGCATAACTTCGGGGAGTTGGAACGCAGCGTCAACTTGGGAAAGTTCTGTAGATGGTTCAACAGGTTGGGGAAATGCGACGCAGACACCAACTGCTTTTAATACTGTATATATTCAAAGCGGGCATACCGTTACGTTAACAAAGAATGAAGCGTGCAAAGATTTGAATATAGTTACAAATACAATAAATGCAAACAGTTCTACAAATTTGGGTAAAATAGCACTTGCATCACATACATTAAGTGTTAATGGAAAGATGAGAAATTATTATGCTCCCATTGGGACTGTTCCCGGAATAAGTTGGGGTAGTGGATATAATATCTATCCATTTACTGCAACAACAGGTGGAAAAGTAAGCATTGTAGGAACTACAAGAACTGTTTTTAATAGTGGAGAATGGGGTGCGACAATAACAACCCCTTCATCAGGGGTATTCCCATTACAAATTAATATGGCAAACAATAGTCAGGTAGCTACTTTTGCTACTAATGTTAAATGCACCAACTTTAATTTAGTAACCGGTACAGTATCAGGAGCAGTTATAAGCGCGGATACAGGAACAGCTGGTTTTGGGGATATAACAATAGGAACTGGGACGACACTTATATCTAGTGCTGATTCAACAGTACCATTCCCAGGAATAAATGTATTTCAAAGAACTGGAACTACCCTAGCTGGTACTTTGACTATAGCTGGTACTTTGAAACTAATAGGCGCTCTCCCAAAATTTGCTATGACAGCAGTGGTTAATGAAACAGGCACTGTTGAATATGGTGGTGCAGATCAGACTTTTATGGGCGTCGCTAATTCAGGAGTAGCAATGACCTACAACAATGTAATTATATCAGGCACTGGTATAAAATCATTGTTAAGTTCTCCTACTTTACTGAATGGTGACTTGAATGTAAATGCCAGTAATTTTGTGATAAAAGCAGATGAAGTAATTGAAGTTAAAAAATCAGTTAATGTTGCGGCAACAGGAGCTACTTTTGAAATCAAAAACAATGGTCAATTAATTCAAGTTGATGATATTGCCAATGGTGTAGGGGAGTTCAATGGAAATAATACGGGTAATATTATATATAATAGAACTGCAACAGGTATTAAAGGTTATGATTATGTGTATTGGGGCTCGCCGGTTACAGGGCAGGATATAAGTACGATATATAGTAGCCCATCACCAGGATTTAAATATTTTTGGAATCCATTAGCAAACAATGTTAATAGCCCAAGCCCTATCTTTACTTCAGGAAACTGGGAGCCAGCATTTGGCGTCATGAACCCTGGAAAAGGTTATATCGTTAGAGGGTCAAGTTCTTATGGCATGGCAGCAACAGATATCCCTGCAGTTTTTACAGGAGTTCCTAACAATGGTATAATAACAGCTACTGTTTCAAGAGGTGAAAATCAAACAACTTTTGGTCCACTTTTAACTACTAATAACAGTACTGTAACCAATTTTGATGACAACTGGAATTTACTAGGAAATCCATATCCATCAGCTATTGACCCTATTGAGTTTTTAAAAGCTACGAACAATCCAAACATAGAAGGGTTTGTTTACTTGTGGACTCATACCAATTCGCCTACAAGTACTGTAAATCCATTTTATGGTTCTTTTGCTGCTAATTACTTCAGCGATTATTTTACATACAATTCTATGGGAGCATCAAGTGGTCCTTTATCACAGTCAATCGCAGCTGGTCAAGGTTTCTTTGTATGCATGAATGATGGAGAAGCAGTAAGTGGTGAGACAGTGACTTTTAAAAATTCGATGCGTAGTAAAACAATTGACAATAGTCAATTTTATAGAACATCACAAGTGGATGAAAAACATCGAATATGGTTGGATTTGGTAGATGCTAATAATCAATCGGTAAGAACTTTAATTGGCTATGCTACTGAAGCAACTCTTGGACTAGATAGAATGTATGATGCACAAAGAGGCATTGATAACGAAATTAATATTTATTCTTTGGTTGAAGATAAAACGTTAAACATTCAAGGAAGACCAATGCCTTTTGACCAGAACGACCAGGTTAATATAGGAGTTAATATTTTATCAGCGGGAGATTATAAAATTGCTATTGCTGCTGTTGATGGCTTGTTTGAACAAGGTCAAACCATCTATTTAGAAGATAAAGAATTAAATCTAATTTATGATTTAAGACAAAACCCATATAGTTTTTCGACGACTGCAGGGAAATTTAGCGATAGATTTGTATTGCGATATACAAATCAAGCTCTAGGAAATCCTGATTTTGTCAATATCGAAAATAGTATTATCGTTGCAGGTAATCATGGTGAATTAACGATTAAGTCCTCTATTGAAAATATACAAGAAGTAACAGTATACGAGTTGTTAGGCAGGCAATTGTTCTTTGCAAAAGCAATTAGTAATACTAATTTTGTAACATCTAATATTACTATGAGCCAACAAACATTAATTGTAAAAATAAAGTTGGAAAATGGAATGACAATTTCAAGAAAAATTATTCTGTAAAAGAACATAGAACAAAGAGAAAATAACAAAGAATAAAAACGGTATCGCTATTAGTAATGAGAACGTTCTTTTTATTTGTAAACCTAATAAATAAAGGCACAAGTAATTAAACTTATGCCTTTATAATTTGGGTTGTTTTGGTTATTGTATTTTTTAAAAAGAATAGGTTGTTGCTAATAAAACATATGCAGATGAGCCTGTTGCGCTACTATCTTTTTTATTAAAAATAGCTTCTGATGAAGAATCAAACCTAACTTCAGGAATAAAAGTAAAGTTCCCTTCTTTATAATTAAAAGATAGCGTATTGCCAATGATGCCAGGCATTGCTGTATATATTGCGCCATCTTTGTCATCAAAATATTCTAATCTATAAGCTGCACTCCATTTGCCTTTAAAGGCATGGTTTAGATAACCTACAAGTGAAAACCAGTTAGCATCAAGATCACTGTCATTATCATCCGTAACCATAGCATACGTTCCATTGAAACCTAGTGTCAAATTAGTATTCAACTTTCTACTTGCAACAAAATCAAATTGGGTTTTGTTTTTATCAGATGCAGGATTAGCGCTTCCCGAAGTGAAATTCAGGTAAGCACTACCTTTGTCTGCAACATAACCAATTTGACCAATAAAAGTTTTATTTTTAGATCCTGCCTCGCCAGCAGTTTTAAAATCTGTCGGGTTAGTAATTCCAGCCATAAAGCTATATTTTCCAGAGGTATATTGAGCTTTAACTCCTGTATTGAAAAATGGTCCGTTTGTAAAAGCATAGGACATACTGTAGTTTTTGTTATCTACTGCATCTACTAATTCGTATCCGATGTGAGTACCAAAACTACCAGCTGTTACTTTAAAACTTGGTGAAAAATCATAGGTAATATACATTTGTTTAATCATAAAAGTATTGGCAGCATCGTTGTATGTAAACTCACTTGCTCTTGAACCAAAACCTAAATCAACAAATAGGGAAGCTTTACCTAATTTGTGAGAAGCTTCGATGGAAGCCATTCCAATTTCATAGGAATCGTGGGAATGTGTGAAACTGGTGTAACTGTTATCTACTTCTGCAAAGTCATATTTATAATAGAAATCAGCAGATCCTGCGAAAGTAGTTCCGGTTAATATTGTTGTGCCTTCTTGTGCATTAGCGGAATATAGAGCCAATAGGCAAAAACCTGTTATTTGGAAAAAATTGTTTTTAAAAATTGTTGTAATTGTTTTCATGTGTTTTTTTTTAAAAGTTAATTAGTAATGATTTTTTTTAGATTTGGACAATAGAAAATACTATCAACAACATCTGGGGTAAAAAGATGTTGTTGAAAATATTTACAGTAAATAAGTTTGATTTTAAATAATTTATTTAGAGAAATTCACCGTGTTGTGTGATGTCTAGTCCAAGTTCTTCTTTCTCTTCGCTTACACGCAGAGGTGTTATTTTATTAACGATAAAGAATAGGGCATAGGATACCAAGAAAGCGAATATTGATACTAGTACTAATGCTTTTAATTGAATTAAAAACAAAGTAGTATCACCATATATTAAACCTTGATTGTCACCAACAATAGCGTTTACAGATTTTGAGGCAAATACACCAGTTAAGAGCATACCAACCATTCCGCCGACACCGTGACAAGCAAATACATCTAAAGCATCATCGATTTTCCCTTTTGGAAAATTACTAACTACAAGGTTACTTACAACACTAGCTATAAAACCAATAGCAAGAGCAGAAGGCATGGTAACAAAACCAGAAGCAGGAGTAATAGCAACCAATCCAACAACGGCACCTATGCAAGCTCCCATTGCAGAAAGTTTGTGACCAAGAATTTTATCAAGGAAAACCCAACCCATTGCAGCAGCAGCGGCAGCAACAGTAGTAGTTCCCAGAGCTTGAGCAGCAAGACTACTAGAACCAACAGCTGAGCCAGCATTAAAACCGAACCAACCAAACCACAATAAACCGGTTCCCAATAAAACATAAGTGATACGAGCAGGATTTGTTTTTTGAACTTTTCTTTTCCCTAAAAACATTGCACCTGCAAGTGCAGCCCACCCTGCACTCATGTGTACAACTGTTCCGCCAGCAAAATCTAATACACCCCATCCAAAGAAAATACCATCAGGATGCCAAGTCATATGACATAAAGGGGCATACACGAAAATTATAAATAAAACCATGAATAACAAATAAGCCCAAAAACGTACACGTTCTGCAAATGCTCCTGTTATTAAAGCAGGTGTAATGATTGCAAATTTCGCTTGAAATAAAGCAAATAAAATAAATGGAATAGTAGGAGCCAATTCCCAAGCAGTATTAGCACTTACTCCATTAAAAAACAAATTTGATGTGGGGTCACCAATAAAACCTCCAATAGAGGGGCCAAAACAAAGTCCAAATCCAATAACAACCCATAAAACAGTTACTATCACCATAGCCATAAAGCTTTGAAGAACAGTACTAATTACATTTTTCTTGCCTACCATTCCTCCGTAAAAGAATCCAAGACCCGGTGTCATCAATAATACAAGACCAGTTGCAACAAGCATCCAAGCAGTATCTCCAGTATCTAATTTAAGATCTACAATATGAGCTCCTAATTTTGTTCCTTCTGGAAATAAAAAAATCGAAAAAATCGATAACACTAAAACCGTTATTAGAATAACACTTAAAATAATTTTTCTCATTATGTTTTATATTTAAAATTTTCGTAAAAATATATAAAACTAACAATACCCCCCATAAAAAAAGTTTAAATTATAAAATTTTTATTAAATTATTGATTTATACCCTAAAATAATATGGGGTATGTGTAATAAAATTATAAAAATTTATAATTTAACAATCTTTACTAGTTTGAAAATTTGTTTTTTAAATAATAAAAAGGCTTAAGTAGTGAACTTAAGCCTTTTTATGTTTTTTTAAATTTAATTTAAATTATCTAGAATAATTAGGAGCTTCTTTTGTTATAGTAACATTATGCGGATGACTTTCAGTTATTCCACTTGACGTAATACGCACAAAGCGCCCTGTTTCTTGTAATGTAGGAATATCTTTGGCCCCACAATAACCCATTCCGGCACGAAGTCCACCGATAAATTGCTGCATACTTTCGTTTAGTTCTCCTTTGTAAGGAACTCTACCAACAATACCTTCTGGTACTAATTTTTTGATATCATCTTCAACATCCTGAAAATACCGATCTTTTGATCCTTCTTGCATTGCCTCAACAGAACCCATACCACGATAAGACTTGAATTTTCTGCCTTCAAATATAATAGTTTCACCAGGACTTTCTTTGGTTCCAGCTAGGAGTGAACCTAGCATCACAGAACTTGCACCAGCAGCAATAGCTTTAGGTATATCTCCAGTATAACGAATTCCACCATCGGCAATAACTGGTATTCCAGTACCTTTTAATATTGTTGAAACCTCTAAGACTGCAGAAAACTGGGGAAAACCAACTCCAGCCACTATACGAGTAGTACAAATAGAGCCTGGGCCAATACCTACTTTCACACCATCAGCACCATTTTCAACTAAATATTTAGCAGCTTCTGGAGTAGCAATATTCCCTACAATTACATCAATATTAGGAAATTTCGATTTTATATTTTTCAAAACAGTAACCACTCCTTCGGTATGTCCATGAGCAGTATCAATTACTATGGCATCTACTCCTGCATTCACTAATGCAGCTGCTCTTTCAAGTGAATCTGAAGTTACTCCAATAGCAGCAGCTACACGCAATCGCCCGAAAGAATCTTTATTAGCTATTGGTTTTTGAGTAAGTTTAGTAATGTCTCTAAAAGTAATTAAACCAACTAATTTATAATCTGTATTTACAACAGGAAGTTTTTCAATTTTATTTCCTTGTAAAATAACTTCTGCTTGCTCTAAAGACGTTCCTTCTGCAACAGTTATAAGATTTTGACTTGTCATAACTTCTACAATAGGACGAGAATTATTTTTTTCAAAGCGCAAATCTCTGTTGGTTACTATTCCTTTTAAAATTTTATTGTCATCAACTATAGGAATTCCGCCTATGCCAAATTCTTTCATAACAGATTTAGCATCTAATACAGTTGCTGTAAGAGGTAAAGTAACAGGATCGATTATCATACCACTTTCTGCACGTTTTACTTTTCGTACTTTAGCAGCTTGTTGTTCGATAGTCATGTTTTTATGCAGTACTCCAATGCCGCCTTCTTGAGCCATAGCTATAGCCATAGCGCTTTCTGTAACAGTATCCATAGCGGCTGATACTACAGGGACATTAAGGGTAATGTTTTTCGAGAATTTTGACTGTATATTTACCTCCCTTGGAAGTACATCAGAAAAGTTGGGAACCAAGAGCACGTCATCATAAGTTAAACCTTCGCTGATGATTTTTGAGTTGTATGTGTTCATTGCAATTTGTAGTTTATGCTGAACTAGGTTCAGTGTTGTAGTTAAATTGCGTACAAATATAGTGTAAAAGTTAGAAGTTAGAATTACGATTTACGAAGTTTTTAACTTTAATGATATTGATTAAAAATTTTTGAAGCTTCATTATAAGCACTTTCAAAACTCATAGGACTTATATTGGTATTTTCTTTTTGGGTTGTAAAATAGGAGAGGAGTTTTTCTGTTGGCATATTACCCGTTAAATCATCTTTTGCCATTGGACAACCACCAAACCCTTGAATTGCGCCATCAAATCTTTTGCAACCCGATTTATAGGCAGCATCAATTTTTTCATGCCATTTATCTGTTGTGGTATGCAAATGAGCTCCAAACTCTACTTTTGGATATTTTGGAATTAAATTAGAAAACAGATAATCAATGACTCCTGGTGTTGAACTTCCAATTGTGTCTGAAAGCGACAATATTTTCACACCCATATTAGCCAATCGTTCTGTCCATTCACCTACAATTTCTATATTCCAAGGATCTCCATACGGATTTCCAAATCCCATCGAAAGGTAAGCCACAACTTCTTTGTTCGACGCATCGGCAATTTCTAAAATTTCTTGAAGTGTGATTAAACTTTCAGCAATAGTTTTGTGGGTATTTCGCATTTGGAAATTCTCAGAAATGGAAAAAGGAAAACCTAAATACTGAATTGCTGTGTGAACTGAAGCCAACTGTGCACCTTGTGTATTGGCAATAATAGCCAATAATTTACTCTGTGTTTGCGATAAATCCAATTGTGCCAAAACTTCTGCAGTGTCTTGCATTTGAGGAATCGCTTTTGGCGAAACAAAACTTCCAAAATCAATCGTGTCAAAACCAACGCGAAGCAATGCTTGTAAATAATCCACTTTTTTCTCGGTCGGGATAAAAGTTTTGATACCTTGCATGGCATCACGTGGACATTCTATGATTTTTATTGGTGATTTCAATTTTGTTGGTTTGGTGTAACTAAGTTAGTAAGATTTTTTAAGTATCGCTTTGTTGATTTCTTTTACCAATTTTGGTCCTTCATAAATAAAACCTGTGTATAATTGCAATAAACATGCTCCGGCCTCTAGTTTTTCAATAGCATCTTCGGCAGAATGAATTCCTCCAACACCAATGATTGGAAATGCTTTATTACTTTTTTCAGAAAGAAAACGAATGACTTCAGTTGAACGATTGGTTAATGGTTTTCCAGATAAACCTCCAGTTTCTGTTTTGTTGTCTGATTGTAAATTTTCTCTAGAAATTGTTGTGTTAGTAGCAATTACACCAGCGATTTTAGTTGTTTTGACAATATCAATGATATCTAATAATTGTTCATTTGTCAAATCTGGAGCGATTTTCAACAATATTGGCTTTGGAAACTGCTTTTTGGAATTTGAATTTTGTAAATCTTGCAAGAGATTTGTTAGTGGTTCTTTTTCCTGAAGTTCTCTAAGATTTGGTGTGTTTGGAGAGCTAACATTCACAACAAAATAATCGACATAGTCAAACAAAGTATCAAAGCATAGTAAATAATCATTAGTTGCATTTTCATTGGGCGTGACTTTATTTTTCCCAATATTTCCTCCAATTAAAACACCATTATTTTGCATTAATCGTAAAACAGCTGCATCAACACCACCGTTATTGAAACCCATTCTATTAATGATACCGCTGTCTTCTTTTAATCGAAACAAACGTTTTTTTGGATTTCCGTCCTGAGGTTTTGGTGTTAAAGTTCCAATTTCTATAAATCCGAAACCAAAGTTAGAAAGTTCTTTATAGCATTTTGCATCTTTGTCAAAACCAGCAGCAAGTCCAACAGGATTTTTAAATTTTAGTCCAAAAACTTTACGTTCCAAGCGAGTATCTTTTACTTCATAAATCGATTTTAATATAGATGGAATAAAAGGAATTTTGGATATAAATTTGATAAAACTAAAAGAAAAGTGATGTACTTCTTCTGGATCAAACCAAAATAAAATAGGACGAATGAGTAATTTATACATGAGTTGTTGTGTTGTTGTGCAAAAATAGAAATTCAAATTCAATTTTCATTTTTAAATCCGTAAATTAAATGCTAATTTAGCCAATCAATTGTTACAAAATGATTTCAGAGAAACAGTTTCAAAACGAACTTGATTTAATTATTCAAAACGGCATTCGTGAGGATATTGGATCTGGTGATTTTAGTTCCTTGGCTTGTATTCCAGAATCTGCTAAAGGTAAAGCGAAACTCTTAGTTAAAGATACTGGAATTATCGCTGGAGTTGAATTTGCTAAAATGATTTTTGAGAATGTAGATCCCATTTTAGAAGTTGAAGTTTTTATTCAAGATGGTTCACAAGTCAAACATGGTGATATCGTTTTTCATGTTTCTGGAAGCTCACAATCTATTTTAAAAGCGGAACGATTAGTATTGAATTCGATGCAACGAATGTCGGCTATCGCTTCAAAGACAAATCAATGTGTGAAACTTTTAGAAGGCACAAAAACCAAAATATTAGACACAAGGAAAACGACTCCAGGTTTTCGTGCCTGTGAGAAATGGGCTGTGAAAATTGGTGGTGGTGAAAACCATCGTTTTGCTTTGTATGATATGATTATGCTAAAAGACAATCACAATGATTTTGCCGGTGGAATTTCTCATGCAATTACAAAAACCAAAGCATTTTTAAAACAAAACAATCTCGATTTAAAAATAATTGTTGAAGCCAGAAATCTTGACGAAATACAGGAAATAATTGCCAATGAAGGAGTTTATAGAATTCTGATTGATAATTTTAATTTTGATGATACTCGAAAAGCAGTTGAGTTAATTGGTGATACATGTTTGACAGAAAGTTCAGGAAATATAAATGAAAAAACCATTCGTCAGTATGCGGAATGTGGTGTTGATTTTATTTCTTCTGGTGCATTAACACATTCAGTTTATAATATGGATTTAAGTTTAAAAGCATTTTAAAACGAATTTAATGTCTGAAGTTACACAAGAGAAAATCAATAATTTACCGGTAATTAAACAGTTTGTTTTTTTGCTAAAAAAAATAAAACTGCCTTGGCTTCACGGATTGTCTTTGTATGAATTACTCGATTTATATATTGTTGGGATTATTAAAGGAGAAATATCCTATCGTGCCGCAGCCATAGCTTTTAGTTTTTTTATGGCTCTTTTTCCTTTTGCACTTTTTATTTTAAATCTTATTCCTTACATCCCAATTTCCGGATTTCAGAATGATTTCTTAGGATTTGTTCAGGAAAGTGTTCCTCCAACAACTTATGATGCTATATATAAAATTATAAATGATATTTTGCATAATAGCCATAGCGGTTTACTTTCTACCGGATTTTTGATGGCTATTTTTTTAATGACAAATGGAGTTAATGCTATTCTTGGTGGTTTTGAAAGTTCTCACCATTTTCACATTTCATTAAAAAGAAAATTTATAAGACAATATATAGTTTCTCTAATACTTTCACTTTTACTTGCTTTATTACTGATTATAACTGTAGCGGCTATAGTAATTTTTGAAGTTTTTATTCAAATAACTAAAATTCAAGATGTTTTGTCTGAAAAAATACAATTGATAGAAATTGGAAGATATTGTTTTGTTATTCTAATGATTTTAATTGCCACTTCTTTGTTGTTTAAATTTGGAGTCAAAAGAGAGAAAAATAGAACATTCATATCAATAGGTTCAGTATTTACAACAATTTTAATTATTATATCTTCCTATTTCTTTGGGATTTGGGTTGTGAAATTTTCAAAATACAATGAACTTTATGGTTCAATAGGAACTTTACTCATTATCATGTTTTATCTTTGGATTAATTGCATGGTATTGCTTTTAGGATTTGATTTAAATGCTTCAATTCGTTATATTAAAAGAGAAAAACAAAAAGAACTTGATACACTATGAAACTAAAAAAACTTTATATTTTTATATTCTTTATAAGCCAAATGAGTTTTTCACAAACTATTCTTGGGAAATGGAAAACGATTGACGACGAAACTGGAAAAGAAAAAAGCATAGTCGAGATTTTTGAAAAACAAGGGAAAATATTCGGGAAGATTATTGAAATTTTTGAGTCGGAACACAGGAATCGCAAATGTGAAAAATGTGAAGGAGAAGATAAAAACAAACCAATTTTAGGTTTAATTATAATAAAAGGGTTAAAAAAAAGTGGGAAAGTTTTTGATGGAGGAAAAATTACAGACCCAAAGAACGGAAGTTCTTATAACTGTAAAATTTCTTTGGAAGGAATAGATAAATTGACAGTTCGGGGTTATATTGGCATTTCTCTTTTTGGAAGGTCACAAACATGGATTAGACAAAAATAACTACCAGAAAATGAATTATTTCATTGAAGTTGTCATTCCGCTTTCACTTCCTAAAACTTTTACTTACAAGGTTTCTGAAGCTGAATATTTTTTCATTAAAAAAGGAATGAGGATTGCAGTTCCTTTTGGTAAAAACAAAATCTACTCAGCACTTGCAATCGATTTACATCAAAATGCACCAACACTTTACGAAGCGAAAGAAATCCATCAAATTCTAGATGAAAAACCCATTATTAACGAATTTCAAATCAATCATTGGTTTTGGATTGCTTCCTATTATATGTGTAACATTGGCGATGTGTATCGAAGTGCTTTACCATCAGCATTACTATTAGAAAGTGAAACAATTATCTCGCAGCGAAACGAAACTATTGTTGATAAAAAGCAACTTTCGGATGATGAGTTTTTGATATATGAAGCATTGCAACAACAAAGTTCGTTAAAGGTTCAAAACATTATTG
>NZ_JBMOGV010000054.1:0-15740 GCF_049318185.1 Flavobacterium sp.
TTTTTTATAGATTTCATCCATTTCTTTTTTGCAAATTTTATGAATTGTTTTTTTGTCAAATCGTTTTCTATAAAGTACCTTTGCACCAGTTTAAAAACAACTAATGAGCGCCACTGCTTCAACATTTTCTCTAAAACAAATTGCGTTTGATTTCAAAGAAATCACCAAAGCGGGTTTAGCTATTAGCGTGGTGTTTTCCTCTATAGCAGGTTACCTTTTGGGTGTGGTTGATTTTCAGGATTTAAAAGTAACTACGTTGTTGATGCTTGCTGTTGGCGGGTATTGCATGGTGGGCGCTTCCAATGCGTTCAACCAAGTGATAGAAAAAGACCTCGATGCCTTGATGGACAGAACCAAAAACCGTCCAGTGGCCTCAGGCAGAATGTCGCCTAATCATGCTTTGTTTGTGGCGAGTTTGCTAACCATTACAGGTTTGATTTTATTGTATTTAATCAATCCAAAATCGGCCATGTTTGGTGCGATTTCTATCTTTTTATACACTAGTATTTACACGCCTTTGAAAACGGTTACACCACTTTCGGTTTTTGTGGGTGCTTTTCCAGGCGCTATTCCGTTTATGTTGGGTTGGGTTGCGGCTACAAATAATTTTGGTATTGAAGCAGGAACGCTTTTTTTGATACAATTCTTTTGGCAGTTTCCCCATTTTTGGGCTATCGGTTGGTTCTTGTTTGAAGATTATGAAAAGGCAGGCTTTTTTATGCTGCCAACAGGCAAAAAAGATACATCAACCGCATTGCAAACCATTTTGTATTCCATTTGGTTATTGGTGGCGTCCTTGTTACCTTCGTTAGGTTTTACAGGCAGATTATTTATTTCGCCAATTGCAGCAGGAATTGTATTTTTGCTAGGACTTTGGATGATTTTTTATGCAATAAAATTGTACCAATTAAGAACAGCCAAAGCAGCAAGAACCCTAATGCTGGTAAGCGTTTCCTATATTACTTTGTTACAAATAGTGTATATCACCGATAAATTTTTAAGATAGTTTATGACAACAACACAGATGACCGCTCAGGAACATAAAGAAAAAACGGCACGTTCGTATAAATTGCTCTTGTTGTTTGCCATGGGAAGCATGACGATGATGTTTGCAGGTATAGTAAGTTCTTTTGTGGTAAGTAAATCAAGAGAAGATTGGATGAAAGATTTCCAATTGCCAACAGCTTTTTACTTTAGTACACTAACTATATTATTGTGTAGTCTTACCTTTCATTTGGCCAAAAAAGCCATTCAAAAAGACAATAGAAGTGCTACAACTAGTTTGCTTTTATTGACTTTAGGTCTTGGTATAAGTTTTGTGGTATTGCAATTTACAGGTTTTGAACAAATCGTTGAAGCAGGTTATTATTTCACCGGACCAGAGAGTAATATTGCCACTACTTTTTTATACGTAATTGCGGTTCTTCACTTGGCGCATCTTGCTGGAGGATTAATTTCGCTAGTAATCATAATTTATAATCATTTTAAACAAAAATACAATTCAAGTCAATTACTTGGAATTGAGCTTGGTGCAATGTATTGGCACTTTCTTGATTTCTTATGGATTTGTTTGTTTTTATTTTTATATTTCTTTAAATAAGAAAAAAAATCTAAATTTGGGAACTTTTTAACTAACAACTTTTATGGGAGCGACAGTTACAACTGCTAATAATACTGAAAATACATGGGGCGGCGGAAATGAGCCAATGGGTGCCAGTTATGGTAAATTAATGATGTGGTTTTTTATCGTATCAGATGCTTTAACTTTCTCTGGTTTCCTTGCTGCATATGGTTTTTCAAGATTTAAATTTATTGATAATTGGCCCATAGCCGATGAAGTGTTTACGCACTTTCCGTTTATGCATGGTGTGGAAGCACCAATGTACTATGTGGCATTGATGACCTTTATATTGATTTTCTCTTCGGTAACGATGGTATTGGCTGTTGATGCCGGACACCAAATGAAGCAAAAGAAAGTAGCTTTTTATATGTTTCTAACTATAATTGGAGGTTTAATATTCGTAGGCTCACAAGCTTGGGAATGGAAAAACTTCATCAAAGGGGAATATGGTGCAGTTGAAACCAAAGGGGGAAGTATCATTCAGTTTGTAAATAATGAAGGCGAAAGAGTAAAACTAGAAGATTTTGCTATTCACCTACCAGGACAAAGAGAAGCACTTACAGGAAGCAAAGGGAAATGGTTTATGAAAGATGAAGAAACTTTATCTACCTATTCTGTTGCTGAGGTGCAAGCGGGTTTCAAAGCGCATCCTGAATTATTAGTTAGAACTGAAAAAATCTACAGAGATACTAAAGAAGACCAAGCGAATAAAAAATTACAACCAGGGTTAAATCACAACAAACATAGAGAAATTTTAACCAGAGCTGAATCTGAAGTTATGGTCGGTAATGGGCATTTGGTGGTTGAAGGAGCCAATTTGAAACACAACGAATACGGTAGCAAATTATTTGCTGATTTCTTTTTCTTTATTACTGGTTTCCACGGGTTCCACGTATTTTCGGGAGTGGTTATCAATTTTATTATTTTCTTGAATATTGTTCTTGGAACTTATGAGAAAAGAAAAAGCTATGAAATGGTTGAAAAAGTTGGACTTTATTGGCACTTTGTCGATTTAGTTTGGGTATTCGTATTTACATTCTTCTACTTAGTTTAATTTTAGAAAGTTTACATTATGTCACACGCACACGAACACGTATCAAATACAAAAAGAATCTGGTTAGTTTTTGCTTTATTGTCAGTAGTAACCACAGTTGAGGTATTTTTAGGAATCGTTAGACCAGACTTCTTATTCATGAATAATTTCTTGAGGATGAATTTATTGAACTGGGTTTTTATCATTTTAACATTGTATAAAGCTTATTATATTGTTTGGGCTTTTATGCACATGGAAGGTGAAAAAAGCAGTTTACGATGGGCAGTAGTCGCTACGGTTATTTTCCTTGTGATATATTTACTATTCATATTGCTGGTAGAAGCAGATTATGTATTTGAGGTTTTCAAAAATGCTACCATCAAATGGAATTTTTAATACTATAGTAATTCAAAAAAAAGGGTACGTTTTGCGTACCTTTTTTTATTTTTGTATATCCAATTTTCAGTATCAAAATGAAAAAAAATAGTGTCCTTTTTGTTTTATTTGTGCTTCCAATAGTGGCCTATCTTTTCTTTGCTTCTGGAGTAAATAGTTTTATTACGTTACCTACTATAACACCTACCATTCCTGAGGTAAATCCACAATGGAAATCTTTAAATGGGGAAAAAGTAACTCTCAATCAAAAAATAACAATATTAGGTTTTACAGGAGAAGATATTTTTGTGAATAGAGGGAATTTTTTTAATCTCAATCAAAAAATTTATACTAAATACAATGAGTTCAAAGATTTTCAATTTGTATTCATAGCTCCTGATGGAACACAAGAACAGGCTAAAAGGATTTTGAAAGAGCTAAGTCCTTTGTCTAATCTTAAGGGTTATCACTTTTTATTTGCGCCAGCAAATGAAATTCAAGCGTATTATAATGATTTGAAATTGTTAGGTAAATTAGATTCCAAAATGGGAACACCTAATGTTTTTATTGTAGATAAGAAAAGAAATCTTCGAGGAAGAAAGGGAAAAAGTGTGCAAGGAAAACCGGAGTATAAAGAAGGTTTTAACACTACGTCGGCAGCAGAATTGCATAATGATATGATGGATGATGTGAAAATTATATTAGCAGAATACAGATTGGCATTGAAAAGGAATAATGCAAACAGACAAATTTAGAATATAAATGAAGAACAAATCATACATTGGGTTGTCTTTTATAATATTGGTTTTTGGAATAATTTTTATTCCAAGAATCATTAATAGAATAAAAAATGGAACTGTAGTTCAAGGAGACAGAATTGATGCGGTTTCCAATCATAAAAATCCAGAAACAGGTTTATTAAAAATTGGTCCAGCACCCAAATTTGAATTGACAGATCAGAATAATGCTAAAATATCTAATGAAACCTACAAAGGGAAAGTTTATGTAGTAGAGTTTTTCTTCTCAACTTGCCCTACTATATGTCCAATTATGAATAGAAACATGGTGGATATTCAGAATGAGTTTTTTGGTAATCCTAATTTTGGCATTGTCTCCATTTCTATTAATCCAGAATACGATACTTCAAAAGTATTGCAAGAGCATGCTCAAAAAATAGGAGTGAAGTCGTCCAATTGGCATTTACTAACTGGCGATAAAGATTATATTTATAGTATAGCCAACAAAGGATTTAATCTTTATGTAGGTGAAAATAAAAACATTTCAGCTGGATTTGAACATTCAGGACTTTTTGCACTTATTGATAAACAAGGAACCATAAGATGCAGAAAAGATAAATTTGAAAATCCTATTTTGTATTATGATGGATTAGATAAAAAAGGAGTAAAAGCAATAACACAAGACATAAAAAAACTATTAAATGAATAAGGAAAATCCAACTTTAGAGCATAAATTTAGAGGTGCTATAATTGCAGTTTCAATACTAATTCCAGTTGCTGTAGCTATTTTATTTTCGGTCAAATTAAAAGATTTTGGCATCCAAGTTGAGCCTTTGTCATTTTTACCACCCATCTACGCTTCCATAAACGGAGTAACAGCTTTGTTATTAATTATGGGTGTAATTGCCATTAAAAATGGTAATAGAAAAGTTCACAAACGCATGATGACTACTGCAATAGCTTGTTCTTTAGTGTTCTTGATAATGTATGTTGCCTATCATATGACAGCAAATTCAACTGTTTTTGGCGACGTTAATCACGATGGCCTTTTGGATACTACAGAAAAAACCAATGCAGGGTCTATGCGACTAGTGTATTTGTTTATTTTGTTGACACATATTGCGCTTTCAATAGCGATAATTCCTTTAGTGTTGTTCACTTATGTTAGAGCTCTAGCAGAGCGTTTTGACAAACATAAAAAATTAGCCAAAATCACATTTCCACTTTGGCTATATGTCGCTGTTACAGGTGTTGTGGTTTATTTACTGATTTCACCTTATTATGCAAATTAAAGCCAAAAGCCAAAAGCCAAAAGCCAAAAGCTTTAACCTTTTACTTTTTGCCTATTGCCTTATGCCTATTGTCTCATTTTCACAATGCGCTATGTGTCGTGCTGCTCTAGAAAGTTCAGGCAATAAGACAAAGGTAGAAGCCATAAACGATGGTATCGTGTTCTTGATGGCAGTTCCTTATATATTGGTAGCTGTAATTGGTTTTGCTATTTATAAAATGTATTATAAAAAGAAGGCAGTATGAACGTAACACGATAAACGGAATACTGAAGACTTAACTCAATCCATTCCGTCAATTTTCACATTCATTTTTCCGCTAGTAGTAATGAATGCTATTATGGCTTTATCGGTTATCTCCACTTTTTCAAATTCAAAATCATTAATAGTCCCATTGACAAAAACACCTTTCATTGGGGAATAGTTATTCAAGTAAGGCAACAAACTTTTTTTGCCTTCTTCCAAATTATCTTTGATAGAATAACGGCAGTTTTCCTGAATTTTTTTCAATATAACGCCTTGCAATAACCAATTAGCGGTTCTAGTCAACAAGCCTTTCGTGTCCAAAACATAATCCATTTGGTCAAAATAAATCTCTTTTGTTATGACATTGTAATTTGGAATTCCAGCCAAATAGATGGTTCCATTGATACTCCCTGTCATATCAAGCGCAATGATTATCTTTCCATCACGTTGCCATAAACCTACATTTTGTACTACAATTTTCCTATTTCCAGAGACAAATTCTTTCCCTTTAAAATTAGTAGTAATAATTTTTGAAGCACTTTCGTAAGTAGAAATTGCAGCAATGTTTGCTGACAGAGCAACAGGAATTTTTGTAACTGCTTTAAACTGAATAGCAGTTTTGTCGAAAGACGTCTTTGGTTTTTGACCTACTATGGTTTGCATACTACATTTTAAACCCAAGTCCATATTGATTTTGCTTTTTGCAATTTGAGCATCGGTAACATACACTTCAACAGGTGTAAGTTTAAACCAAGTTTGGTATTGTTCGCTGGTTAAAAAAGGGGCGCTCATTTTTTCCAATACAGCAAGCACATAAGGTTTAAAATCGCAGGAGTTTTCTATCGCTTCATCTATTTTTTTTGCAATCTTTGATTTTAAAATAGAAAGCGTTGGGTTAATGATATAGGTAATTGGTACATTCTTTCCAGCAACTAGAATTGAGGGACTTTCTGACCAATTGAAATCTTCAATTTTTGAGGTGGTGGCTAGTTTCCAGTTAGACAATTTGACATCACTTGTCATCGTAATAGTGCCATTCAGATTGATTTCTCTAGTATCATTCAATCCCATAAAGTCTGTTCCGTATTTAAATTTGGACCAAATTTTTAAAGGCAAAATGGTTTGAATTTTCCCTTCTTTTTCGATTAATGTTATCGGAGCAGTTTTGGTAATCTTCATTTCGGTTTTGTCATCTTCCAAATTGGAATCGTTGAAAATCTCTCCCACCAATGTTTTATTCAATTGATTTTCAATTTCTTTTAAACTAATTTCCAAAGGCATATTGACCAGTGAAGTTTTTGTTTTAAAAACCATAGGGGTGTCATTTGAAGGAAGTGGTTTTAGCGCTTCTATTTTTTGGGTGGTTGCACATCCATTAAAAAGAAAAGTAAGAAACAATAAAGAAAAAATGTGTTTGATAGATGACATAAGAGCAATAATTTTTTTGGCAAAAGTAATTGTAAATATTATAATAATATTGTAACATTATTAAAAAAGTTAAGTCTAAAATTGTAGTTGAATATTCATTTAATAACAGACTAAAATTATATCTTTGTTTACCAGAAAATCTGAGATGGAATGACCTATTTTACTATGAAAAAAACAATATCAAAAAGTATTCTTGTTTTTGCTTTATTGCTAGGGATTTCAACTACTGCACAAGTTAAGAAATGGACTATTCAAGAATGTGTGGAATATGCGTTAAAAAACAATATTTCCATAAAACAATCCGAGCTTGATGTCAAAGCTAATGCTATCGATAAAAAATTAGCCCTTGGAAATTTCTTGCCTAGTCTTAATGCAGATGCTTCCCACTCCTGGAATATTGGTTTAAATCAAAATATCACTACAGGTCTTTTAGAAAATCAAACTACTCAATTTACTTCGGCTAGATTAAGTTCTAATATTGCGATCTATAATGGCTTGCAAAATCAAAATCGATTGCGAAGAGCTAAAATGTCTCAGTTGGCATCACAATATCAATTGACAAAAATGCAAGATGATATTTCTTTGTACGTTACAAACGGTTATTTAGAAATACTTTTCAATAAAGAAAATCTCAAAGTGCAACAATCGCAATTAGCCAATGATGAAAAACAACTCATCCGTTCACAAGAACTAGTCGATGCAGGTGTTGTTCCTCGTGGAGATTTATTAGACATGAAAGCTACCGTTGCAGCAGACAAACAAAAAGTAGTCGTAGCAGAAAACAGTTTCCTAATTTCAAGATTAAGCTTGGCGCAATTATTGGCTTTAGAGGATTTTCAAAATTTTGATATTGCCGATGTGGATATGGAGGCTAAACCAAGTTCGGTAGCGGCGCAAACTCCTGAAGCAATTGTTCAAAAAGCAAACGAAGTAAGAGTTGAAATAAAAATTGCTCAAGCGAATTTAGATTTGACTCAAAGAGATATAAAAATCGCAAGAGGTGGTTTGCAACCCAGTTTGACAGGTTTTTATAGTTTCAGCACCAGAGCCAGTTATTCGGATAGAATTGTTGGTATTGATACCAACGGCAACCCAATTCTAACCTCTCCGTTACCACTTTTTGATCAGTTTAGTAATAACAAAGGGCATAATTTTGGTTTACAACTTAGCATTCCTATTTTCAATGGCTTTACTGCCCAAGGAAATGTTGATAGAAGCAAAATCAATTATGAAAAATCAAAAAATGCTTTTGACCAAGCCAAACTCGATTTAGAATCTAATGTTTACAAAGCCATAACTGATGCCAAAGGCGCTTTGAAAACCTATGAAACATCAATTACCACTCTTGAAGCCCGACAAGAAGCTTTCAATTATGCTAAAGAAAAGTATGCGGTTGGGATGTTGAATGCTTTTGATTTTAATCAATCTCAAACCTTATACATCAATTCACAATCAGAGGTTATTCGAGCAAAATACGATTACATCTTTAAAATGAAAGTAGTAGAACTATATTTTGGAATCCCAATCATTCAAAAACAATAAATCATGTCAAAAAAGAAAATATACTGGTTAGTTGCAATTATTATAGTAGTAGTAATTGTAGTAGTTGTTCTAAAAAAGAATGGAATAATAGGAGGCGATGATGGCGTAATTCAAGTAGAAACAGCCAAGGCTGATGAAATCACTATAATTGAAACCGTTTCTGCCACTGGGAAAATCCAACCCGAAATAGAAGTAAAAATATCTTCAGAAGTGTCAGGAGAAATCATTGAATTGCCAGTCAAAGAAGGACAGGTAGTAAAGAAAGGACAACTTTTAGTAAAAATAAATCCTATGCTTTATACTTCTGGATTGAATCGTTCTGTTTCAAATTTGTCAGGAACAAAAGCTGGATTAAGTCAAGCCGATGCTTCATTTAGAGAAGCCAAAGCCAATTTCGATAGAAGTAAAACATTATTTGACAAAGGGATTATTTCAAGATCAGACTGGGATAAAGCCGTTGCGTCTTTTGAAGTGGCCAAAGCCACCAAAGAATCTGCCTATTATAATGTGCAAAGTGCCTCGGCAACGGTTAAAGAATCCAAAGATAACCTTGGAAGAACTACTATTTATTCGCCAGCTGATGGTACTATTTCTTCACTTAGTGTTGAACTAGGCGAAAGAGTTTTAGGAACACAGCAAATGACTGGAACAGAATTATTGCGAGTGGCTAATCTTGACAATATGGAAGTAGAAGTTGATGTCAACGAAAATGACATTGTAAAAATTAGTATTGGCGATAGCACTAAAATTCAGGTGGATGCTTATTTGAAAAAAGAATTTAGAGGAATTGTAACTAGTATTTCCAATTCTGCTAGCACGACAATTACAGCTGATCAAGTAACAAATTTTAAAGTGAAAGTTAGAATTTTAAAAGAATCGTATCAAGATTTATTGGAAGGAAAACCATCAAGTTATTCTCCGTTCAGACCAGGAATGACAGCAACTGTAGATATTATTACCAAAAGAAAAGAAAAAGTTATTGGTGTACCCATTAGTTCTGTGGTAATAAAATCTGATACTACAGCTACCAAAAAATACGAAGTGAAAGACGAAGCTGAAGACAAAAAAGTAGCTTCCAAAAATGATAAAAAATACGAATGCGTTTTTGTAAAAGAAGGGAATAAAGCTAGAATAAGAGTTGTGAAAACTGGAATTCAAGACGATACAAACATCGAAGTACTCTCTGGATTGAAGAAAGGCGATGTTGTCATTATTGGACCCTATACCACAGTGACCAAAGATTTAAATTCTGGGGATAAAGTATCTGATGCTGGTTCAAAGGGCAAAAAAGATTCTAAAGAAACTTCCAAAACGGTTTCGACTAATTAAAAATCTTTATACTTGACCTACATTTTAAACATAGAAACCGCTACTAAAAATTGTTCGGTGTCCTTGGCAAAAGATGGCAAAACCATTTTAACCAAAGAAATTGCAGAACAAGGCTATTCCCATGCGGAAAAGTTGCATGTTTTTATGGAAGAAATTCTGAGCGAAACAGGCATCTCCGCTCGCGATTTAAAAGCTATTGCTGTTAGTAAAGGACCAGGATCTTATACAGGTTTACGCATCGGGGTTTCTTCAGCCAAAGGTTTGTGTTATGCGCTAGGAATTCCTTTAATTTCCGTGAGTACTTTGCAGGTTTTAGCCAAACAAGTTGTCATAGAAAATGGCTTTATTGTACCCATGATTGATGCCAGAAGAATGGAAGTGTATAGTGCCATTTTTGATAAAAACCATCAAAACATAAAAGAAGTTCAAGCCGAAGTTTTGACACATAATAGTTATGCCGAATTTGATGACCCTATTTATTTCATAGGCGATTGTCAAGAAAAATGCCAAGCGGTTTTAACAAAACTTAATTTTATATTTCTTCCCGAAATTGTTTTTCCTTCTTCAAAAAAAATGAGTCAATTAAGCTTCGAAAAATTTACTAACAACGATTTTGAAGATGTGGCTTACTTCGAACCTTTTTACTTGAAAGATTTTTTGATGAGTAAATAAATTAATTTTTAGAAGACTCTCTAACAAAAGGTTGGATGACAATACCTGCCTCGTCAAAAGCTTCTTTGCAATTCTCTAAAATATCCGAACACATATCGCCAAAATCTGCATTATTTGCCCAAGGTTTTATGGCTAAATGAATAGCCGATTCGCTCAAATCTTTAACAGTAACTGTTGGCGCTGGATTTTTCAAAACATTTGGATGGTTTTGCAATACTTGCATTACGATATCTTTAGCAGTTTTAATATTGGTTTCATAAGAAAGTGAAAACAATAAATCGGCACGGCGAATCCCTAAAAGGGAATAATTTGTAATGACACCGTTAGACAAAATCCCATTGGGGATAAAAATAGTTTGATTGTTTCCAGTGATTAATTTAGTTACAAAAATCTGAATTTCACTCACAGTACCTTCCACGTTTTGAGCAAAAATGGTATCGCCAACTCTAAAAGGTTTAAACAATATAATAAGCATTCCTCCTGCAAAATTGGATAACGAACCTTGCAAAGATAAACCAACAGCCAAACCAGCTGCTCCCAGAATAGCTACAAACGAAGAAGTCTCAACGCCAAGTTTAGAAATGAAAGTTATAAATAACAAAACTCGCAAAGCCCAGAGCAAAAGATCAGCCAAGAATTTAGATAATGTTGGGTCTAAGTCTCTTTTGACCATAATTTTTCGGGTCAATCTATTCAAAAATCGAATGGCATATAGCCCAATAAATAGAATTACAAAAGCAGAAACTATTTTAGGGGAATAATTAATCAGCAATCTTTCAAATTCTTTCCAGTATTCTTCAAAGGAATAGATATAGTGTTCTTTGTTCATGATTTTTTTTGCAAAAATAAAATTTATTTATGAAACTAGGCTGTCCCACAAGGCATCAAAATTTGTAGTAGGCATAGTACAGGTTTTGTTTTGGCATAAATAAAATAAATCTTTAGATGGCTCAAAACGATTTTCTAAAAAAGGAAGAGTGGAAACAGTATTCGTCCCAGCAATTATAAGGTTTGGCAGATACTCTTTATTAATTTTTTCTACATAATGTAAAGCATTTTCGCCACAAATTGCTACTTCTTTATTTTGTTCCGAAAAATTCAAAAGCACCTGCAGCCAATTGGAATAAGCCGAAGGATAATCAATGGTTGGAATTATGTTTTGTACCATTTGCTGGCAAATAGTTTCGTAATAACTGTTGTTGAAATAAATGCTCAGCATAAACAAATTTTCAGCCATCACACAATTTGCGGCCGGAATTACATTGTCTTCTACTTCAAAATGTGGTGCAATTAATGCTGCGTCATTTTTGGAAGTAAATGAAAAAAATTGGACGTTTTCGTCATAGAAAAAGTCAAAACAATAATCGGTTAATTGCTTCGCATTTTGCAACCATTTTTCGTCCAAAGTGGCTTCATACAAAGTAATAAAGGCTTGAATGACGTGTGCATAATCTTCAAGATACGCATTAATGGTGGCTTTTCCGTTTTTAAAGGTTCGGAATAAATTACCTTCTAAAGCCCAAACATTTTTGATAATAAATGCTGCGTTTTCTAGGGCAATTTTCAGATATTTTTCTTCGTTCAATGCCTTGTAGGCATCTACAAAACCTTTCAGCATTAAGGCGTTCCAGGAAGTTAAACACTTGTCATCTAATCTTGGTTTACTTCGTTTTTCTCTTTCGATATAAAGTTTTTGCTCCCAGGTTTTTTTCTTTTGTTCTAAAAAATCTAGGGTTACATTTTGTTGCTTGGCAATTTCTTCCAAAGATTGATTTTGGATTAAAACATAATTATCATGTTCCCAAAAACCAAAGTCATTGATATTGAATACCAAAGAAAACAAAGCAAAATCTTCCATAAGAATAGTCGAAAGTTCTTCTTTTTTCCAAACATAAAAAGCACCTTCTTCTAAATGATTTTCATTATTTAAACTATCAGCGTCAAGCGCAGAATAAAAGCTTCCTTCGCTGGTTAGCCATTCTTTTTCTATAAAAGACAGTGTTTTTTCAATCACTTCTTTGTAGTGTTTGTTGGCCGTTAATTTGTAGGCATTAGCATAAAGTGAAACGAGTTGTCCATTGTCATAAAGCATTTTTTCAAAATGAGGCACATGCCATTTCATATCTACCGAATAGCGTGAAAATCCACCATCAACAGTATCAAACAAACCGCCATAGGCCATTTTGGTCAAGGTTAGATCTACAAATTCTAATAAGGTTTTGTTGTTAGTTTGATAACCATAACGCAACAAAAATTCATAATTGGTTGGCATCATAAATTTGGGAGCACGAGCCATGCCGCCAAATTCCCAATCGAAACTTTTTTGCCATTTTTCTATTAAACTTCCTATTATTTCAAAATCAAAATGAGTTGCATAATTATTTATGGGTTCGATACTAATGACTTGTAATCCATCGTGAAGTTTTTGGGCGTATTCCAAAATTGTTTCAGGCTTTTGAATATATAATTCCTGAAGTTTTTGAAGTGCATTTATCCAATCATTTTTTCTGAAATAAGTGCCACCCCAAATGGGTCTTCCATCGGGCAATGCCACTACATTCATTGGCCATCCGCCTTGACCCGTCATCATCTGAACAGCTTTCATATAAACGGCATCAATATCGGTACGTTCTTCACGGTCAATTTTTATATTGACAAAGTGAGCATTCATAACCGCTGAGACTTCTTCGTTTTCAAAACTTTCGTGTTCCATCACATGGCACCAATGGCATGCTGAATAACCAATACTAATTATAATTAATTTGTTTTTTGATTTGGCTTCCGCCAAAGAATTGGAGTTCCAAGCTTTCCAGAAAACTGGGTTATTGGCGTGTTGCAATAAATAGGGACTGGTTTCTAAATGTAATTCGTTCATAATAAAAAAACCATCCATTTTTGGACGCTTAAAGTTACTTTTTTATTTTGAATACTTGTTATCCGTTTATGGCTTCAACAATAATATCTTTATCGTTTAGCATGTCTTTTAACATGTTTTCAATGCCGTTTTTCAAAGTAAAAGTTGACGATGGACAGCCGTTGCACGAACCTTGAAGTACCACTTTCACTCTTTTTTCTGTTTCATCAAAGGAGTCAAAAAGAATGTTTCCACCATCAGCAGCCACAGCTGGTTTGACATATTCTTCTAATATATTGATGATTTGTTGTGAAGTTGTATTGAGCTTATCAAAATTTTTGATTTGTTGTTTTTCTTGTTTGACATTATTTACAATTTCATTTTCGTCTAAAACTATTCCTCCATTTTCGATAAATTGTTTGATGAAAGTGCGTAATTCCAAAGTTATTTCATCCCATGAAATGCTATCATATTTGGTTACAGAAATATAATTCTCGGTAATAAATAGTTCTTTCACAAAATGAAATTTAAATAATTCTTGGGCTAATGGAGAGGATTTTGCTTCGTCACTATTTTTGAATTCAACAGCTGTTTTTGTTAATCCTTTGTTCACTACAAATTTTAACGAAGCAGGATTTGGCGTAGTTTCACCATAAACTGTGATAGGTTGTTTTTTGGTAGAGTTTTGATTTGGAAGCACTATTAGTCCTCCATCTTTAATAAAGTTTTCTATTTGTTCGGCCACAGCATCTTGTACATCAGCCCATTCTACAATATTGTATTTTTCAATAGCAATAAAATTTCCAGAAATGTAAACAGTTTTCACAAATGGAAGGTAAAAAAGCTGTTGGGCTAAAGGTGAATTTTTTGCTTCGTCTATATTTTTATATTCAAAGTTCTCATTTTGAGTTATAAAATCTGGAAATTCAAATTTTAGTATGGTTGGATTTTGTGTTTTCTTTATAGCAATTTTCATTATTATGGTATTTTTTTTTGCAAATTTAACAAAGTTATTTTCTATGATTAATTATATTTGGACAATTAAACAAATATTAACATATATGTTGGTTTTAGAAACTAACACCAACGATTTAATTTTCTATTAATGAAAAGAATTTTATTTATATTTTTTACAATATTTACGGGGTTAAATTCTTTTTCCCAACCCATAACTGTTAATACTTCAACATATACAGTTCCTCAGCTTGTTCAAGATGTTTTATTCGCTCCTGCATCTGGTGGTGGAAGTTCTTGTGTTGGAACGCTAAGTAATATTACATGGAGTACGGGAACTAATTATGGTTCTTCAAACGGGATAGGTTATTTTCAAAATACAAATCCAAACTTTCCATTATCATCTGGAGTAATATTATCTACAGGTATAGCTACAAATTCTCCTGGGCCCAATAATTCTTCTATGAGCGATGGAAATAGTACTTGGTTAGGAGATAATCAATTATTATCGTATCTTCAATCTATAGGGATTGCTCCTGCGACAGACACATCAGTTAATGCAACAATTTTAGAGTTTGATTTTACACCTTTAACTAATCAAATGAGTTTTGATTTCCTTTTTGCATCGGAAGAATACGGTACTTTCCAGTGTACTTTTTCAGACTCATTTGCTTTTTTCTTAACAAATGTTACTGCTGGCACCCCACCTATAAATTTGGCTTTGGTTCCCAACACAATATCTCCAATATCTGTTGTGACTATAAGAGATACTGCAAATAACAATAGCTGTGGTTCTGCAAATCTCGCTTATTTTGGCAGCTATAACGGAGGTGCTAATGCAAACACATCAGCAACAAATTTTAATGGAGAAACAGTTTTAATGACAGCCTCAACGGCTGTTATCCCAAATAATGTTTACCATATAAAATTAGTTATTGCTGACAGAAATGATTTTCGATTTGATTCTGCAGTATTTTTAGGTGCAGGTAGTTTTGATATTGGTTCGGCTAATTTATCTTCTCCAGATTTTATTAATACCCCAGATTTCACCATAGCAGCAGGAACTGCTATTTGTGCTGCTTCTCCTATACATATACAAGCTGGATCTGGTGCAATACCAAATGTTAGTTATTTATGGACATTAAACAATGGTTCTCCGATTTCTGGAGCAAATACCTTTGATTATACAGTAACGCAAGAAGGTACTTATACTGTAACCCTCACCTACCCAGGTGGTTGCCAACAATCGGATTCCATGATTGTTGAATATCTTCCATCTGCTACACTTGGGACACCAAATGATTTAACCTTATGTAGCGCGCCATTTAACCTGACCAATAATACTGCAGTTATTTTAAATGGAACCAGTAACACAATAAGTTATCATCATTCTCTTTCTGATGCACAACAATTAACTTCACCAATTTCTAACGCATCTAATTATCCCGGAACAAATCTTGAACAAATTTATGCAGCAGTTGAAGATGATCTTTCAGGATGTATAACTACCGCTCAATTTGTGCTTTATACAGACCCTCTTTTGTGCGCAACAACCCCTGTCCAACCACCAAACTTACCCTTATGTGAAAGCAGTTTAGGAAGTGTCAGTGCGACTTTTGATTTTACACTCCAAACCCCTATAGTATTAGGTACTAATATC
>NZ_JBMOGV010000055.1:0-14972 GCF_049318185.1 Flavobacterium sp.
ACCAAAGAGGTAAAGTTAGAAGAGCTCGTATCTACTACTTTAGAGAACTTACTGGAAAAAAAGCAAAAATCAAAGAAAGAAGAAGATAATTCAATACTTTGTAATCATAAAAAGTCTCGAATATCGAGACTTTTTTTTATATCGAAAACAGATTAAAATTGTGAATTTCTTATTATTTAAACCTAAAAATAATAAATTCATAATTCAATCGTTTTAGCAAATGATATAAATGAAACTTCTATCTTATTAATTATATTTGCAATCGTTAATTTTTAAAAAAATAAACTAAAACAAATGGCAAAAATTAAAGTAGCCAATCCAGTAGTAGAATTGGATGGCGATGAAATGACAAGAATTATTTGGAACTTTATTAAAGAACAATTAATCCTTCCATATCTTGATTTAGATATAAAATATTATGACTTAGGCATAGAACATAGAGATGCTACCAAAGATCAAGTTACAATTGACTCAGCTGAAGCCATCAAAAAATATAATGTAGGTATCAAATGTGCTACCATTACTCCAGACGAAGAACGCGTTAAAGAATTTAACCTTTCTGAAATGTGGAAATCTCCAAACGGAACCATCCGTAACATAGTTGGCGGAACTGTATTCCGTGAACCAATTATTATGAGCAATGTTCCTCGTTATGTACAAGGTTGGACAAAACCTATTGTAATTGGTCGTCATGCTTTTGGAGACCAATATAAAGCAACTGATAAAGTAATCAAAGGAAAAGGCACATTAACCATGAGTTTTACTAATGAAGCAGGTGAAACTACTACTTGGAATGTTTATGATTTTAAAGGCGATGGAGTAGCTATGTCAATGTATAATACAGACGAAAGTATCTACGGATTTGCACATTCTTCTTTCCAAATGGCATTGACGAAAAAATGGCCTTTATATCTTTCTACCAAAAACACCATCTTAAAAGCCTATGACGGTAGATTTAAAGACATTTTTGAAGAAGTATACCAACAATATTACAAAACCGAATTTGATAAAGAAGGAATTACATACGAACACCGATTAATTGATGATATGGTTGCTTCTTGTATGAAATGGAATGGTGGATTTGTTTGGGCATGTAAAAACTATGATGGTGATGTACAATCGGATACCGTTGCTCAAGGATTTGGTTCTTTAGGATTAATGACTTCTGTGCTTGTAACTCCTGATGGAAAAACGGTTGAAGCGGAAGCAGCTCACGGAACCGTAACTCGTCATTACAGAGAACACCAAAAAGGAAGAAAAACTTCAACCAATCCAATAGCATCTATATTTGCTTGGACACGTGGATTAGAACACCGAGGAAAATTAGATAGTAACCAAGAACTAATCGATTTCTGTCATGCATTGGAAGCTGTTTGTATTGAAACCGTTGAAGCTGGTCAAATGACAAAAGACTTAGCGATGTTAGTAAAACCAGATGGTTTAACAGATACTGATTATTTATCAACGGAAGATTTCCTGCAAACTTTGAAAACCAATTTAGATAAAAAATTATCTTAGTTTCAAATTATATATTATTTAAAAAAGCGATCAAATGATCGCTTTTTTTATTCCTTTTCTTCAATTCCTTTAATTTTTCTAATTTTAACAATGGCTTTATAATTTGTATTCAGCGTCCATTGTTGATTAGTGACTAACTTTTCATTACCATCAAAAAAAGCAAACTGTCCAGTATTTGGAAATAATTCTCCTGTATTTAAAGCTTCAATTTGAATGGTATTTAACCCTTCTTTTAACTCTAAATGATACATTTTAAAACCAGATTCTAAATCAATAATTGGAATAACAACACTTTCATTTAACCAAATGCTGACTTTGTCACCATCAATAGCGCCAAAATCTCTACAAGACACATTCAATTTAAATGTAGTAATAATAAACTCTCCCAAAAACATATCACTGTTGACAATTTCCTGCGTTAGTCCTTCGCGCTTCATTTGATCATTCATTTTCTGAGTGTAGGCTGAAGCAGGACTTTCAAATTTTTCTTTCTCCATGATGCCTTTCTCTTCTTCAGGTTTTTTTTTGATTAGAGAAACATTTTCTAATAATTTATCTTTTTTGTCAAAAATACTTGGATACTTAATTGATTTTGAAGAAGTAGGAGTAACTTGCCCTGAACTATTTGAAACTGGTGCAATGTTTATAGTTTTCTTGGGCAACTCAAACTGAGCAAACCCTTTTGTAGAAAAAAGTAATAATAAAAAGTAAAAACTATATTTTTTCATAGGTAACCAATAATCATTTTGTAAAAGTATTTAAAAACCTATAATATTATAATTCTAATTAACCTAAGCTTAACATAAAATTATAGTAACATTTCGGTACTTTGTGCTTCAAAATTGCAATAAACAAAACAACAAATTATATGCCTAAAAAAATTATTCTTTTATCATTTTTTATTCTAGTAACAATAAGTTCATTAGCTCAAGAAAAATTCACAATTAGCGGAGTCATTTCAGATTCAAAAACAAACGAAACGCTTATAGGTGTCAATATTTATATTCCCGAAAAAAAAGCAACCATTATAACCAATGAGTATGGGTTTTATTCTTTAACCGTAACAAAAGGAACTTATAATATCCAAATAAGCTATGTGGGTTATGAAACCCTTGAAGAAACAATTTCTTTAGAAAATGACAGTAAGAAAAATTTCAATTTAACAGAAACTGGTCAAGCTTTAGATGAAGTAGTCATTAACACTGAAAAAACAGCTACTAATATTCGCAAACCTGAAATGAGTGTACATAACCTTTCCACAGCAACTATCAAAAAAATTCCAGTGGTACTTGGCGAAGTGGATATTATTAGAGCATTATTAACGTTACCTGGCGTTACCAATGCTGGCGAAGGACAATCTGGCTTTAATGTGCGTGGTGGTGGTGCCGACCAAAACTTAATTTTATTAGACGAAGCTACTATTTTTAATTCATCACACCTTTTTGGGTTCTTTTCCGTTTTTAATCCCGATGCTATAAAAGATTTAAAATTGTATAAAGGAGGGATTCCCTCTCGCTATGGCGGAAGAATTTCTTCTGTGTTAGATATTTATCAAAAAGATGGCAATAGCAACAAATTTAGTATGAATGGTGGTATTGGCTTAATTTCTAGTAGACTACTTGCTGAAGGCCCAATTGTAAAAGATAAATTATCTTTTCTTTTTGCTGGTAGAGGTTCTTATGCGCATCTGTTTTTAAAACTTTCAGACAATCCTAACTCCGCTTATTTCTATGATTTGAATACCAAATTGAATTATAAACTCAACTCAAATAATAATTTATTCCTTTCGGGATATTTTGGTAGAGATGTTTTTAATATCAATAATAACTTCATCAATACCTACGGAAATGCAACCTTAAATTTGCGTTGGAATCATTTATTTTCAGATAAATTATTTTCTAATCTATCAGCAATATATAGTGATTACTATTATGGATTAGATTTAGATTTAATTGGTTTCCTTTGGAATTCTGGCATCAAAAATTATAATATCAAATATGATTTCAAATATTATGTTACAGATAAAGTAAAATTAAACTATGGTGTAAGTGGTATTTATTATGACTTCAACCCAGGCACTATCGAACCTTCAAATTCTGAATCAGGAATAAATTACAAACAATTAGAAAAAAAATATGCTTTTGAACCATCAGTATATCTTGATGCGGAACAAAAAATATCCAACAAGTTATCACTCTCCTATGGTATAAGATTTAGTAGGTTTTATCGTTTAGGAAGTTCAACCGTAAATTTATATGAGAATAATCAACCTGTAGTATTCAATCAAGAATTACAGATTTATGAAAAAGCTACACCAATTGACACCCAATTCTATGACAAAAATAAAGTTATAGAGAGTTTCAATAATTTAGAACCTCGTTTTGCCGCATCCCATCAATTAAATGATAATACATCCATAAAAGCAAGCTATAACAGAATGGCGCAATATCTTCAATTGATTTCAAATACAGCATCGCCAACACCCTTGGATATTTGGACACCAAGTGATCAGTACATCAAACCTCAAATTGCTGATCAAGTCGCATTAGGTTACTTTAGAAATTTTAAAGAGGATAACTATTCTCTAGAAGTGGAAACGTATTTCAAAAAAGTAAAAAACAGAATTGACTACATTGATGGCGCTGATTTAATTGCTAATGAAGCCATAGAACAAGCAATCTTGAATGGTGAAATGAGATCCTATGGAATTGAATTCTTGTTGAGAAAAAATTCAGGTAATCTCTATGGATGGATATCCTATACTTTATCAAAATCAGAACAAAGAACTCCAGGAAGAAATGCCAACGAACCAGGAATAAATAATGGAAATTGGTACCGTTCTGGTTATGACAAACTGCATAATCTTTCGGTTACAAGTTCCTATAACTATAATCCCAAATGGACTTTTGGAGCCAATTTTGTGCTACAAACGGGTCAACCTGTCACCTTTCCAAATGGACAATATGAATACCAAGGAATTACCATTCCTACCTATGGTCTTAGAAATGAAGATAGATTACCAACTTATCATCACCTGGATATTTCGGCTACTTATACACCAAAACCAACTAAGAAAAAAGGCTGGCAAAGTGAATGGGTTTTCTCTATTTATAATTTATATGGAAGAAAAAATGCTGCTTCCATATCGTTTAGACAAAATGTGGATACGGGTGCCAATGAAGCCATAAGATTATCCATCTTCGGAATTGTTCCAGGTGTTAGTTATAACTTTAAATTTTAATATCATGAAAATCTATAAATTCACAATACTTTTTATTTTGATTGCACTATTAACAAGTTGCGAAGATGTCATAAAAGTAGATTTAGAAACTGCAGCACCAAGATTGGTCATTGACGGCTCTATTCAATGGCAAAAAGGAACTCTGGGCAACGAACAACAAATAAAATTATCAACCACAACTGGTTTTTATGATAGCACAATTCCAACAGTTTCTGGCGCTAGTGTAGTAGTGACCAATAGTGATAATGTGGTTTTTAATTTCATTGAAACTACCCCAAACACAGGTGTTTACAACTGCTCAACATTTGTCCCAGAATTAGATGAGACTTATGTCTTAACCGTTATTCTAAATGGACAAACCTACACAGCCACTGAAACTTTAAAAAGTGTAAGTCCAATTACCACTATTGAACAAAAAAATAATGGCGGATTAGGTAATGATATTGAAATCAAATCATTTTTTGATGATCCAGCCAACATAGAAAACTATTATATGTTCAAATACAAATCAAATATTGCTGTAATACCAACTTTTGAAGTTGATGATGATGAACTTACCGATGGAAACCAAAATTTTGGATTGTATATGAATGAAGACATTGGCACTGGTGACCAACTAGACATTACAATTTATGGCATTTCAAAACGATATTATGAGTATATGAATAAATTATTACTAATTTCTGTTGGAAGCAATGGTCCTTTTTCAACGCCACCTGCAACTGTTCGTGGTAATATTATTAATCAAACCAATAGTAACAACTTTGCTCTAGGTTATTTCAACCTTTCTGAAACTGATGTAAAGAATTATGTAATTCAATAATTGAAAAGTAGTATTTTTGAAAACTTTTTGGAAATCAGAAGTTTGAAGATTGTTTCAACTAAATATTGTTATTACAAAATCTGAAATCTGAAATCTGAAATCTGAAATCTGAAATCTCATGTCATCACATCATATCGTTCGCGACGACCAAGAACCCGCATTGATTATTGCCAATGGTGAAATGTGTAGTTCCGAATTATTAGGACAACTGCTAGAATGGTCACCATTAGTAATTGTTTTGGATTCTGCTATTGAACGTGTTTTGGAATTGGGCATCAAAGTAGATGTTTTATTAGGCGATTTTGACAGAGGTTTTGATGCCAAGTATTACAAAGAAAAACAATATCCCATTGAGATTGTTTATACGCCAAACCAAGACAAAACCGATTTAGAAAAGGCATTTGATTATTTAATCGAAAAAGGACACAAAGCCGCCAATGTAATATGGGCAACAGGCAAACGTGCAGACCATACCATTACTAATTTAACTAACATTGTTAGCTATAGAAATACTTTAAAAATTGTTGTCCTTGATGACCATTCCAAAGTCTTTTTGCTGCAAAATTCTTTTGAAAAATGGTATACTGCCAATACGATACTTTCGCTCATTCCCATTGGAAAAGTTTCGGGTATAACGACCAAAAATCTTTTTTATGCTTTAAATAATGAAGCCCTTACTATTGGTTATCGTACAGGAAGTAGCAATCATGTTATTGAAGATGGAATGGTTGCTATTAGTCACACAGATGGTGATTTATTGTTAATGGAATGCTGGGATTAATTGGAAGTACGAAGTTAGTAGTAGAAAATAACAAATGAAAGAAACTCGAAAAGCTATAGAAAAAACAGGACTACATCTAAGAAATCCACATCAGTTTCGATATGATTTTGAACTGTTGCTAAACAATTATCCCGAATTAAAAAACTTTGTTCATACCAAAGAACACCGTTCAGGGGCTTCGGAAGAAACAATCGATTTCAGTAATCCAGATGCTATAAAAGCACTAAATAAAACATTATTGATTACTTATTACGACATTCAAAACTGGGACATTCCGTCAAATTATCTTTGTCCGCCAATTCCTGGAAGAGCCGATTACATTCATTACATAGCCGATTTATTAGCCAATTCTAATAATGGTATTATTCCTGAAGCAGAACAAGTTGTAGGGTTAGATATAGGTATTGGTGCCAATTGTATTTATCCAATTATTGGAAATAATGCTTATGGATGGAGTTTTGTAGGTGCCGATATTGATGAAGACGCGCTTCAAAATTGCAAAAAAATCATTGCTAACAATGCAAAACTAATTGATGTTATCAGTTTGCAGTTGCAAGTAGAAGCACGATATATATTCAAGAATATTATTCTTCCCGAAGACAGATTTGCTTTTACCATTTGCAATCCGCCATTTCATTCATCAGCGGAAGCAGCTGCAAAAAGCGCTTTGCGAAAAATCAACGCCTTAGATGAAAACAAAACTTCCAATCCTGTGTTAAACTTTGGTGGGCATCAAGCCGAATTGTGGTGCAAAGGTGGCGAATTGGGTTTCATAACCCAAATGATTTATGAAAGTGCCAAATATCCTTTGCAGTGTTTGTGGTTTACGACTTTGGTTTCCAAAAAAGACAATTTGAAAAGCATCTATAAAATTTTAGGAAAGGTGAGTGCTGTAGCAATAAAAACTATCGACATGGCACAAGGGCAGAAAATTAGCCGCATTGTAGCTTGGACTTTTTTAAGTGAAACGCAACAAAAGGAATGGAAGTTTTAAGCAGAAAGTTACTGAGTTTTTGAGTAGCTAAGTAGCTGAGAAAAAATCTTTAAATTTGAGACAAAGCATTTCTATTACTAAAACGCCTAACTTTGTAAAAATACAAACTCAGTTACTCAGCAACTAAGTTACATAGTAACTTCATAAAAAATGAAATTCCAAGTCGTATCCGAATACAAACCCACTGGTGACCAACCGCAAGCTATTGAAAAATTAGCCAAAGGCATTATCGAAGGTGATAAATATCAAACTTTATTAGGAGTAACAGGTTCAGGGAAGACATTCACAGTGGCCAATGTTATTGAAGAAGTGCAAAAACCCACATTGGTTCTTGCCCACAACAAAACCTTAGCAGCTCAGTTGTACTCGGAGTTCAAACAGTTTTTTCCCAATAATTCGGTGCAGTATTTTGTGTCTTATTACGACTATTACCAACCCGAAGCGTATATACCTGTTACCGGAGTTTTTATAGAGAAAGATTTATCCATCAATGAAGAATTAGAGAAACTCCGTTTGAGCACCACCTCTGCGCTGCTTTCGGGACGTAGAGATGTATTGGTTGTAGCGTCTGTTTCGTGTTTGTATGGTATTGGAAATCCCGTAGAATTTCAAAAGAATGTGGTTTCCATTGAAAAAAACCAAGTCATTTCGCGCACCAAATTACTTCATAAATTAGTACAAAGTTTATATTCTAGAACTGAGGCCGAGTTTACTCCAGGAAATTTCAGGATTAAAGGCGATACAGTAGAAATCTTCCCTAGTTATGCCGATGAACCTTTTCGGGTACACTTCTTTGGTGATGAAATTGAAGCAATAGAAGCCTTTGATCCCAAGACTTCGAAAATATTTGAGCGCTACGAAAAACTGAATATTTATCCCGCCAATATGTTTGTGACTTCGCCCGATGTGTTGCAAGCCGCTATTTGGGATATCCAACAAGACTTGGTAAAACAAGTAGATTATTTCAAGGAAATTGGCAAACACTTGGAAGCCAAACGACTGGAAGAACGCACCAATTTTGACCTAGAAATGATACGCGAATTGGGGTATTGCTCTGGGATTGAAAACTACTCGCGGTATTTAGACAGACGATTACCAGGCACAAGACCTTTCTGTTTGTTGGATTATTTTCCTGATGATTTCCTGATGGTAGTGGATGAAAGTCACGTAACGATTTCTCAAGTGCATGCCATGTATGGTGGCGATAGAAGCCGTAAAGAAAACTTAGTAGAATATGGTTTCCGCCTGCCTGCCGCTATGGACAACCGTCCATTGAAGTTTGAGGAATTTGAAAGTATGCAAAACCAAGTGATTTATGTATCTGCCACACCAGCCGATTATGAATTGCAAAAATCAGAAGGGATTTATGTAGAACAAGTCATTCGCCCAACGGGTTTGCTTGACCCAATTATAGAAGTGCGTCCGAGTTTGAACCAAATAGACGATTTGATAGAAGAAATTCAGTTGCGATGTGAAGCCGATGAACGCGTTTTGGTCACTACTTTAACCAAAAGAATGGCTGAAGAACTGACTAAATATTTGACCAAAGTTGCCATCCGTTGTCGTTATATCCACTCGGATGTGGATACTTTGGAACGGGTAGAAATTATGCAGGATTTGCGCAAAGGGTTGTTTGACGTGCTCATTGGTGTGAACTTACTACGTGAAGGTTTGGACTTGCCCGAAGTATCATTAGTAGCCATACTCGATGCTGATAAAGAAGGTTTCTTGCGTAGCCATCGTTCGTTGACACAAACAGTAGGTCGTGCAGCACGAAACGTGAACGGCAAAGCGATTTTATATGCCGACAAAATCACCAACAGCATGCAAAAAACGATGGATGAAACCACATACCGTCGCGAGAAACAAATTGCCTACAACACTTTGCACGGTCTAGAACCAAAGGCATTAAATAAAAGTCTCGGCAACGCTTTGAGCAACAACTCGGTTTCTACCCAATATTTTGAAGATAAAATTGCTAAAGCCGCCGAACCCGAAAGCTTGTATTTATCAAAACCCGAGATTGAAAAGAAAATCCGTGAGGCGCGCAAAGCGATGGAAAAAGCGGCTAAGGATTTGGACTTTATGCAAGCCGCAAAATACCGGGATGAAATCAAGGCATTGCAGGACAGGATGTAAATTGCTGCTACTTTCTCCCCTCTATCTTCCCTGTTGCTATTCTTTTATATACTTATTTTTTTAATGGTTTTTGGCCCAAAAAAAGCGGGTTGCAATTCTTGCGCAAGAAAATATTTTTGTTGTACAAGAAAAAAAAATGTTGTGCAAAAATGAGCGCCTTGTTGCGCAAAAACTATTAAATTGTTGCCCAACAAATGATTCAATTATACGCAAGAAATTGACTTAGACCAAAAATGGTACTAAAATCTGACCAAAATGGCAAGATAGCTTAGAGAAACTGATACACTTTTTTTTATAAATTATCCAACGGACTTATAATCTTTCTTTTAGAAACATCTGTTAAGTGAGTGTAAATCATAGTTGTTTTAATGGAGTTGTGTCCCAATAGTTCCTGTACAAATCGAACATCTGTACCTTGCTCAATCAGATGAGTTGCAAAACTGTGACGTAATGAATGTACTGAGGCATTCTTTTTAATTTTTGCTTTTATTAAAGCATTTTTGAGTATTTGCTGAACAGAACGAACAGCATATTGACCTCCAGACTGTCCTTCAAAAAGAAATTCTTTTGGCTTATATTCTAAAAAATAATCTCTCAGTAAAACTAGCAATTTAGGCGATAACATAATTGTTCTGTCTTTCTTCCCTTTGGATTGTTTAATACTTATTAGCATTGTAGAAGAATTGATGTCATTAATTTTTAATGCAACTACCTCTGATACTCTCAATCCAGCTGAATAGCATGTGCTTAAAATGGCACGATGTTTTAAATTTTCTGTACAATCAATATTTTTTTTAACTTCTTCCTGAGTTAGTACTATTGGAATTTTATGTTCAACCCTATCTGGATAGAGATAGTTTAAATCTACTCGTTGTTGTAATACTCCTGCATAATAAAATTTTATAGCTGCCACTAGCTGTTTTTGGTAGGATTGAGAGATACCATATACTGTTACTTGTTCATTTATAAACTCTTCAATTTTCTTTAATGATAAAATATCAACATCCTGTTCACTGAAATAATTGAAAAATTGACGCAATGCACCAACATAAGTCTTGATGCTTGCAGGACTATATCTTTTTATTTCTAAAAGCCTGATAAACAATTCTATTTTTTTATCCATTGCAAAACAGTATTAAAAAAAGTAAAGTTATACGCAATGTAGTGAAAATATTCGTAAAAAAGTACTCTTTTGATTGAATTTACGCAATTTACTTGTACGATACTTTAGAATTGCGTTAATTTGGGTGTTAGCGGTCAGTTTGAAAGACACATCACAAACAAAAAACAACAAACAGAAAAATGGGACTGAAACCTTATGATAAAAAAATTAGTCAAATCTTCAATAACGTTCAATACGATGTTGACTTTTACCAAAGAGAATACAAATGGAATGACGAACTTGAATACAAGCCAGTTTCATCATTACTAAAGGATATTTTTTATCGGTTTGACCTCGAAAAGTATAATCCAAACCAAGAAATCAATCAAGAAAGCACAGAAAAACTTGAATGGTATTACTTGAACACTTTTATGACCAACTTAATCAAAGGGAAAAAGTACATTGTTGACGGACAACAAAGACTCACGACTTTGACATTGGTTTCAATTGGACTTTATCATTTAGCGATAAAGCATAAACTTGAACAGCATATTATTGATTCCTTGAAAAATTCAATCGTTGGTGTAACTGAATTTGGAAAAACATTTTGGATGGGTTTCAAAGATAGAAAAACTGCACTTGAAGATATTTTAGACAACAATATTGGTTTTAAAGGACAAAATGATGATAACAATATTTCTGAAAAAAACATTTACAGAAATTACGGTGTGATTCTAAATAGTTTAGACGCAAAGTTTGCTACCCCACACAAATTGCAAACGTTCATATCTTATTTCAGACACCGAGTTTACTTAATAGAAATTGAAATCGATAAAGACAAAGATGTGGCAATGGTCTTTGAGGTTATTAATGATAGAGGCGTGCCATTAAAGCCATATGAAATTTTGAAGGGGAAAATTTTAAGCCAAATTGACATTGCGGACAGAGAAAAATATATCAAAATTTGGGAAACACAAATTGAGAAAATTGAAAAAAATGGCGAAAATGAAATTGACGAATTTTTCGGATTTTATTTCAGAAGTAAGTTCTCCGATAATGCTGAACAATACAGCAAACTTGATAAGACAAGATACCATAAAACAATTTTTATGGAAGAATACGACCAAAAAATTGGCTTAAAAAATAATGAAGAAAAAGCCAGACTATTTGTTGAAAAAACACTCCCTTACTTTTCTAACATTTATATTGAAATGCTCAAATACTACCATGACTACAATAAGAATTATGAAAGTGTTTATTTCAATAAACTTAATGATATGGATGGTCAATTTGTATTGACTTTATCTTCAATTGAGTTGGATGATACAATGAGAGATGAAAAACTAAAATTAATACCAAAATATTTTGACAAGTTCTTCACGCTATGCAATCTAACAAATAGCTATAAATCTAACGAATTTAACACAAACGTTATTTCGCTATCTATAGCAATTAGAAATTCGGCATTAGACATCGCAAAAATAGGTTTTGACAATCAACTTCTGACCGTAGTTAAAAAGAAATACGATAGAGATACATTAGACGAAGCATTCAAATATGAATTTTTCAGAAACATTGGATATAATGATTTTGGGCGAACCTTTTTAAGGTACTATTTTGCAAGAATTGACCACTACATAAGCGACTTCTCAAATGAAAGCGAATATGGTAGTTATTATCAACTTGTTGCTCAAACACAAGGTGCAAATGTTTATCACATTGAACATATTATAACCAACAATGAAGAAAACTTAAAGCTATTCAAAGACGAAGAAGAATTTAACCAACAAAGGAACAGACTTGGCGGGCTTTTGCTTCTGAAAGGAAAAGATAATCAATCTTCGGGAGACGAACTTTATGAAGATAAATTAAAAACATACAACGTAGTTGGTACATATTACGCAAGAACATTATTACCAGATATGTATCACAAAAAAGTAGCATTTAAAAAGTTCATTACAGACAACAATTTGAACTTTAAATCATATGCTACTTACGGTAAAGATGAAATTGAAGAACGACATAATTTGCTTTATGAATTGACAAAACGAATTTGGAATTAAACCGAACCGCTAACATCGTGTAAGCAATATTGCCTTGCCGCAGGCGCAACACAAGGCAACATCGCCTACACGCAAACCGTTGTACGTAATGTTAAAAAAAAACGTAAAAAAAAAACATATTAAATAATTTAAATCTAATTACATGAAAAAATTTATTTTAATCTTTTTATTTACTTACTTGAATTCTACTGCTGCAACAATTTATGTCAATGCATCTGCTGTAGGTTCAAATAATGGAACATCTTGGAATAATGCATATACCAATTTACAAGAAGCTTTAAGTAATGCTATTTTTGGTGATCAGATTTGGGTTGCAACTGGAACTTACAAAGCTACAACCACGAATGACAGAACTATTTCGTTTGTAATGAAAAACGGCGTAAATCTATATGGTGGTTTTAGTGGTGTTGAAACATCAATAAATCAGAGAAACATTAGTTCGAATCCTACAACATTATCTGGTGACATTGGTGCAATTGGTGACAACGCTGATAATACTAATACAATTATGAGGGTTACAAGTATTACTTCAGGTTTAACAATTGATGGATTTAGAATAATTTCAGGAAGAGGCTCTGGCTGTGCAGGTATAGCTTTAAATAACAATACAGGTATTATAAACATAAATAATTGCTTTTTCTTTGACAACTTTGGCGGTACAAGCGGTGCTATTTTTTTAGCATACCAAGGAAATTACACTGTCAATGTTTTCAATTGTGATTTTATAAGCAATATATCTGTAAATGGTGTGATTTTTACTGATGATTCAAATAATAATCTTAACGTAAGTAATTGTAGATTTAAGGGTTCTGTTTCTGGTGGTGTTACTGTTTTAGATTTTCATGGTGGGAATTTAACTGTAGATAAATGTATTGTTACTAATAACACTTCTAGTCAGATTGGGCTTTTTTACATATATGCTCGTTCATCTGCTAAAATTAGTAATTCACTTTTTGTTGGTAATTCTTATGAACAATCTGCCATTAAGCTTCATAGCATCCCAGGTGTTTCACAAATCATTGAAAATGTAACCATTTCACATAACAAAAAAAACTTTTTAACAAATGACTTTTACACTACAATTCACAGAGCAAATGGTTCGTTTTCAATTTATAATTCAATTATTTATCAAAATACAAACTCATCAAATAATGACCAAGTAACAGCCAGCTATACTGTTTCAAATAGTATCATTGAAAACGGTTATATTGGAGGGACAAATATTTTGAATGTAAATCCACTTTTTGTTAATCCAAATAATTTAGTTTCTGCACCATTCGATTGTACTAATTATGATTATAAATTACAAAATAATTCACAAGGAATAAATTATGGTAATAATAGCTTTGTAACTACAACTCAAGATTTAGAAAACAATACGAGGATACAACAAACAACTGTAGATTTAGGAGCTTATGAAAACATAGGTAATCTTAGCATTGGAGAAAGTACATATATAAATAAAAATTTATATTATGATTATAGTAATGAAATATTAATCTTAAAAAATATTGATTCTGGAAAAATAAAAATATATGACTTAACTGGTAAATTAGTGAAAACTTTTGAAATTGAAAACGAAATTTCTTTATCATATCTAAAGTCTGGTGTTTATATTGTTGTTCTTCAAGACTACAATGAAAGACTGAAAATTATAAAAAAATAAACACTACGTACAACAGCGGTTTGCTTCAATGGCTACTTCCGGATTTTCCTGCGGAAAATCCGCTGCTGAATGGAATGTTTTGTTATATTTGTAATGGCTTGGTGTTGGTTCAACGCCACTGAAAGCAAGCCACATAACGTTATAAGCAAGGCTACCTGACCGCTTCGTAATGAAGTTTCTGCTATCAAAAAATATAAAATGGCTCATTGCAGTCGTTTTATATGATTATGAGTTTGTGCAGTATCGTAACCAAGCGGCAACAAAATTTCGGTTATTGCCTTTGCAGCTTCGTAATCTTCTTTTTCTATCATCTGCTCATATTCTTTCATATAGCAGTATGCTGTTTTTTTACCGCAGGCAATATTTTGTTCTACTTGCCGCTTTACTTCTTCGTAATGTTGTTTATTCCAAGCCATTTTATATTTTTTGTTTATCGTTTCTAATTAAATTTTCTACTAACCAACAGCCCAGCTTATAACACGGGTTTGGCAAAATGGCTTTCCGACACACAAGCCAACGCACAAAAGCCACTTCGCCAAGCCGTAAACGTTATATGCCATTTCTCAAAAAATCTGAAAAAAAGATATTTGCATACCAAAAATTGGTATATTTGAGTTTTAAATGAAAAGTTATGGCAAAGAACAC
>NZ_JBMOGV010000056.1:0-14957 GCF_049318185.1 Flavobacterium sp.
TTTTAAAGAAACAGCATTCTCCTTAACTATGATTTCTAAAGGAATATAATTAGTTATTTCAATTTCTTCCTTTAATACTAATTTTTTGTAAAGATTATTTATACCTAAATAACCCTGTTCCTCAGGTTTTTGATTGATTAAAAAATCAATAAAGCCTTCATTGAGACATTCTAAATTTTGCTGTAATAAATCATAACCTACAACCCGAATATCTTTTAAATTATTCTCTTTTAAATATTTGGCGACAATATAAACTCTTGAATTTGGAACAAAAACACTATTTATTCCATCAAACATTTTATTTGTTAATTTGTTTGATTCAGAATCCTTGATACTAATTTCAGAAAATTTAAAATTTGAAAGTTCTTGATTATCTTTGAAAAATGAATAAAATCCTTTAATCCTTTGTAAATAAACAGATGTACTTTCTATCTCGCGTGTTATTTTCATTATTAAGACTTTAGTTTCTGTTTTAATTCCAAAACTAATGAGTTTACCAGCCAAATAACCACTTTGATAGGCATCTTGACCTATATAATCTAATCCTCCAATTTCAGGAATATTAGAATCAATCATAACAATTGGTATGTTTTTAGTTTTGAATTCCTTTAAAAAAATAATGGATTCATCATAAAATATTGGAGCAAATAACAAGCCGTCAAATTCTTCTTCTAAAACTTTTTTTGCTTGTTTTTTGAATGATAAGGAATTGTATTTATAATAAAAATATTCCATTTTTACTCCAAATCTTTCAAATTCTTCGGCAGCTTTTTTAATGCCCAATATAGGAGCTAACCAATATTCTAATCCATCATGTTGGGGTAAGAATACTGCAAATCTGAATTTTTTATTAAATGCTAAGTTACTTGCGTAAATATTTCTCTGATAGCCATATTCTTTTACAATAGCATTTACAATATCAATATTTTCTTGGGAAACTTGACCTCGGTTGTGAAGTATTCGGTCAACTGTTCCAACAGAAACATTAGCAAGTTTAGCTATTTTTTTTATTGTTATGATGGCAATTAGTTTAAGTTAAGCATCCTGTAAAGTTTACAAATTTAATTTTTTATTTAAAATTATTGAAATAAAGTAATTTATAATATTTTTTATTTAGTTTTGTATTCCCGTGTACGTGCACGATGAATTTTTGTTTTTTTAATATTTAACTATAAACCCTTTTATTAATTTAATAAATAAATAGTAAGACCATGTCTAAAAAAGTAGTAACATTTGGTGAGATAATGTTAAGATTAGCACCACAAGGATTTTTAAGATTTTCACAAGCAGACAATTTTGATGTAGTATATGGAGGAGGAGAATCAAACGTAGCCGTTTCATTAGCTAATTATGGAATTCCAGTTGATTTTGTAACCCGTTTGCCAAAAAATGATATTGGCGAATGTGCCATGATGGAAATGCGCAAAAGAGGAGTTGGTGTAGATAAAATTGTGTGGGGAGGCGAGCGTTTAGGGATTTATTTTCTAGAAACGGGTGCTGTTAGCAGAGGAAGTAAAGTCGTTTATGATAGATCGCATTCATCTATGTCAGATATCCAACCCGGCATGGTGAATTGGGAAGAAGTTTTTCAAGGTGTAAATTGGTTCCACTGGACAGGAATTACTCCGGCCATTTCACAAAGTTCTGCCGATGCCTGTTTAGAAGCGGTTAAAGTGGCTAGCAAATTGGGAGTTACTATTTCAACCGATTTAAATTACCGTGCCAAACTATGGAAATACGGTGGCGATCGTGAAGCAATTATGACCGAGTTAACATCCTACTGCGATGTGATTTTAGGAAATGAAGAAGATGCCGAGATGCATTTCGGAATCAAACCAGATGGTGCAGCAGTTCAAACACACGGTCATGATGTAAAAGCAGAAGCATTCTTATCAGTTTGCCAACAAATGATGAAAAAATTCCCAAGAGCAAAAAAAGTAATCACCACTTTACGTGGTTCTATTTCGGCATCTCACAATACATGGGCAGGAGTTTTATATGACGGAAAACAAATGTTACAAACACGTCAATACCAAATTACCGATATCGTAGATAGAGTAGGTGGAGGCGATTCCTTTATGGGAGGATTAATTTACGGATTATTGACTTACCCAGATAACGATCAAAACGCTTTAGACTTTGCAGTTGCCGCTTCTTGCTTGAAACACACCATCAAAGGAGATGCGAATTTAGTAACTGTAGATGAAGTTAATAAACTTATGGGAGGTGATGCTTCTGGTAGAGTTGCAAGATAAGTAAGAAATTATGGTAATAGATACGCTAAATAACGCTCATAAATACTATAATTTACACCCTTCATTTGCAAAAGCTTTTGATTTTTTACATCAAAATGATTTGTCAAATCTAGCCGAAGGAGTAACAGAAACTCCAGAAGGATTGAAAGTAATTGTGAATACAGCTAATGGTAAAACCCAGGAAGTAAGTCTGTCAAAATTTGAATGTCATGATAAAAACATCGATATTCAAGTATGTGTAAAAGGACTAGAAACTTATGGTTGGAAACCAAGAGAGAAATGCGCAACGCCAAATGGAGAATACAATCCAGATAAAGATGTGCGTTTTTTTAGTGATGCACCCGATATGTTTTTTCAATTAACAGATGGACAATTTGCTGTTTTCTTTCCAGAAGACGTACACGCTCCAATGATTGGCGAAGGCGAAATAAAAAAAGTAGTAATTAAAGTTAAAATATAAATTATGAGTTCTATCCAAAAAGTATCGGATGCTATAGTTGCACAAGGAATGCTGCCGTTGTATTTCAATGCAGATGAAACAGTAACATTAGAAGTATTAAGAGCCATCTACAGAGCTGGAATAAAAGCTGTAGAATATACAAGTAGGGGTGATGCGGCATTGAGCAACTTCACTAAAATGGTAGAAGTAAGAAATGCTGAAATGCCCGATTTATTATTAGGAATCGGAACTATAAAAAACTTAAAACAAGCTGAAGAATATTTTGCTGTTGGTGCTGATTTTTTTATTAGTCCAGGATTTGTTCCAGAAGTAGGGGCATTTTTAAAAAGTAAAGGAGTTTTATACAGCCCAGGCTGTATGACGCCTACAGAAATTATAGCAGCCGAAAACGCTGGAATTCATTTTATAAAACTTTTCCCTGGGAACATGTTAGGACCAGAATTTTTAAGTGGAATTAAAGATTTATTTCCAAAGTTATTATTCATGCCAACAGGCGGTGTGGATACAACCAAAGAAAATATCGGGGGCTGGTTTAAATCAGGGGTTTCTGCCGTAGGAATGGGAAGCAAATTAATCAGTAAACAATTAATGGCTGATAAAGATTATACGACCATCGAATCGGAAACCAAAAAAGTTTTAAGCTTAATTCAATCAATAAAATAATATACAGATGAAAACAGTAGTTATAACAGGTGCTGGTGGAGTATTATGTAGCACATTAGCGAAAGCTTTGGCAAAACAAGGACATCAAATAGCATTATTGGATTTGAAAAAAGAAGCTGCAGATCAAGTTGCGAATGAAATCAACGCAGCTGGAGGAAAGGCAATTGGTGTTGCTGCAAATGTATTAGAAAAAGAATCTTTGGAATCTGCAAAGAAAGAAGTCAACGAAAAATTAGGAAGTTGCGATATTTTGATAAACGGAGCTGGAGGAAATCACCCATTGGGAACTACCTCGAATCCATTTTTATTGGAAGAAGACATGCACAATACTACCGAAGGATTCAAAACGTTTTTTGATTTGGATGCCGAAGGAATAAAATTTGTTTTCAATCTAAACTTTATCGGAACTTTATTGCCAACACAAGTTTTTTCTAAAGATATGATAGGGAAAAAAGGATGTAGTATTTTGAACATTTCATCAATGAATGCTTTTACACCTTTAACAAAAATACCTGCATACAGTGGAGCAAAAGCTGCTGTATCGAACTTTACACAGTGGTTAGCAGTACATTTTTCAAAAGTAGGAATTCGTGTGAATGCCTTAGCTCCAGGATTTTTCTTAACCGATCAAAACCGTGCCTTATTAACAACCGAAAATGGTGCATTAACACCAAGAGGAAATTCTATCATTGATCAAACTCCTATGGGGAGGTTTGGTGAGCCAGAAGATTTAGTAAGTACCACCTTGTATTTGTGCGATGACGCTACCTCTTTTGTAACAGGAGTTGTTATTCCTATTGATGGAGGTTTTAGCGCGTTTAGCGGAGTTTAATATAGTGTAAAATTTTATTTATATAAGTTATGGAACAAACATGGAGATGGTACGGACCCAATGATCCCGTTAAATTATCAGATGCCAAGCAAGCCGGTGCAACTGGAATTGTAACCGCCTTGCACCATATTAAAAATGGTCAAGTGTGGGAAGTGGATGAAATCATGAAGCGAAAAAATGAAGTGGAAGTGGCGGGATTAACATTATCTGTTATAGAAAGTATTCCTGTTCACGAAGACATCAAAAAACAATCGGGCGATTATTTGAAATATATTGAAAATTACAAGCAAAGTATCAAGAATTTAGCGACTTGCGGAATTAATATTGTTTGTTATAATTTCATGCCTGTTTTAGATTGGTCTCGTACCGATTTGTCTTATGAAATGCCTGATGGTTCGAAAGCGTTGCGTTTTGATATCAATGAATTCGCTGCTTTTGAATTGTTTATTCTAAAAAGACCTGGTGCTGAAAATACGTATACTGATGCTCAAAAAGCCAAGGCGAAAGTAACTTTTGAAAAGTTATCTGATGCTGATAAAATCAAATTACAACAAAACATTATTGCTGGTTTACCAGGAGCTGAAGAATCCTATACTGTTGAAGATTTCTTAAAAGTACTTCAAGGTTATGACGGTATCGACGCAGCTAGATTGAAAGAAAATTTATACTATTTCTTACGTGAAATTATTCCTGTCGCAGAAAGTGCTGGTGTTTTAATGGCGATTCATCCTGACGATCCTCCTTATCCAATTTTAGGATTACCAAGAGTAGTTTCCACAGAAGCTGATTTAATTCAATTACTAAATGCAATTGATTCTCCATCCAATGGATTTTGCATGTGTACGGGTTCTTACGGTGTTATTGCCGACAATGATTTGCCAGGAATTGTAGACCGTCATGGAGAAAAAATGAATTTTATTCACCTGAGAAGTACGCAACGTGATGAAGAAGGGAATTTCTATGAAGCCAATCATTTAGAGGGCGACGTTGATATGTATGAAGTAGTAAAATCAATTCTGAAAAAACAAAAAGAAACCAATAGAATCATCCCGATGCGCCCTGATCACGGGCACCAAATGCTTGACGATTTAAACAAAAAAACAAATCCTGGATATTCAGGAATTGGTCGTTTAAGAGGTTTGGCAGAATTGCGTGGTTTAGAAATGGGAATTGAGAAAAGTTTATTTTAATTTACAATGGCTGAAAATATATTTATTACGGATGATTTTTTACTGCACAGTCCAGCGGCAAGAACCCTATACCACGATTATGCAAAAGCACAGCCAATTTTTGATTACCATTGTCATTTGTCTCCAAAAGATATTGCCGAAGACCGACAATTTGAGAATTTAACTCAAATATGGATTGAAGGTGATCATTATAAATATAGAGCCATGCGCGCCAACGGTGTTGATGAAAAGTTTATTACTGGCGACGCAACTCCTTATGATAAATTTCTTAAATGGGCAGAAACAGTCCCATATACTTTGAGAAACCCTCTTTATCATTGGACTCATTTGGAATTGAAGAATTATTTTGGAATCACCACGTTATTGGATTCAGATTCTGCGCAAGCAATTTACAATGAAGCAACAGCTTTATTACAAAAACCGGAGTACAGTGTTAGAAATATTCTTCGTAAAATGAATGTAAAAGTCGTTGGAACAACAGATGATCCTACTGACGATTTACGATTCCACAAAAAAATCAAAGAAGACAATTTTGAAATTAAAGTTCTTCCTTCCTTTCGTCCCGATAAAGCAACAGAAATAGAAAAAGGACAAGATTTTCTAGATTGGATTCAAAAATTAGCAAAAACAGTTGGTTATTCGATCACTGATTTTTCAAATTTAATAAAAGTACTTCAAGAGCGTCATGATTTTTTCCACGAAATGGGATGTCGAATTTCTGATCACGGACATTCAAATTTCTATGGAGAAGATTATACAGAAACTGAAGTACATATTATTTTTGCTAAAGCGATGAAAGGCGAGTCAGTTTCTGTTTTGGAGATTAATAAGTACAAATCAGCCGTTTTATTTGAATTGGCTTTGATGAACAAGAAAAAATCTTGGGCGCAGCAATTTCACGTCGGTGCCATCAGAAACAACAATGCGAAAATGTTGCAGGATATTGGTCCCGATCAAGGATTTGATTCGCTTGGCGATTTGAACATGGCGGATAATATGAGTAAGTTCTTTGGAAGATTGAGCCAATGCGACGGTTTGACCAATACTATTGTGTACAATTTGAACCCTCGTGATAGTGAAATGTTTGCCTCTATGGCGGCTAATTTTAACGATGGAAAAGTAGTTGGAAAAATGCAATATGGAGCGGCATGGTGGTTTTTAGATCAAAAAGACGGTATGGAAAAACAATTAAATGTACTTTCGAACTTTGGATTGCTGAGTCGTTTTGTTGGAATGGTAACCGATTCACGTAGTTTTCTTTCTTTTCCTAGACATGAATATTTTAGACGTATATTGTGCAATGTGCTTGGAGACGAAATTGAAAAAGGGGAGTTACCTGATGATATGAAGCTCATAGGGTCAATGGTAGAGAATATATGTTATAAAAATGCTGTTGCCTATTTTGAAATAGAATAATTAAATTACAATTATACAAACTAACCAAAACCAAAAAATTACCAATGAAAGAAACTAATATATCAATAGGAAAATACAGGTGGACCATTTGTGGTTTACTGTTCTTCGCAACTACAATAAATTATTTAGACCGTCAGGTATTGAGTTTATTGGCTCCAAGTTTATCTGAAGAATTTGGTTGGTCCAATACAGATTATGCTAATATTACGGCTGTTTTTCAGTTTATCTATGCTATTTCCATGCTCTTTGCAGGCAGAATAATTGATAAATTAGGAACAAAAAAAGGATATATTTTAGCCATTATAGTATGGTCTATCGGGGCAATAATGCATGCTTATTCTTTACCTGTTGGAACTGCTTTTTCAACCTTCATGGTATGGATTGGAGTTGGTGCTGTGCCAATATCCATAGCTGGTTTTATGTTGTCTCGTGCTGTTTTAGGATTTGGAGAATCAGGAAATTTTCCTGCTGCAATTAAAGCTGTTGCTGAGTATTTTCCAAAGAAAGAGCGATCGCTTGCCACAGGAATTTTTAATTCTGGGTCTAATGTAGGAGCTATTTTAGCGCCACTTACTGTTCCTGTAATTGCTGAATATTATGGTTGGGAGTTTGCTTTTATTTTAGTTGGAGCTATTGGATTTATATGGGTTATTTTCTGGTTTTTATTGTATGAAATACCATCCAAACAAAAGAAATTATCAAAAGCAGAATACGATTATATTCACGACACAGAGTCTCAAGTAGCTGAAAAAACAGCAACTCCTGCTGAAGAAAAAGTAGCTTGGTTCAAACTTTTCGGTTACAAACAAACTTGGGCTTTTGTATTTGGAAAATTTATGACAGACGGTATTTGGTGGTTTTTCCTTTTTTGGTTGCCTAAATATCTTGAAGCACAATTTGGAATGAAAGGTACCGATATCGTCCTACCATTAGCAGTTTTATATAGTATGACCATGGTGGGAAGTATTGGTGGAGGTTGGTTTCCTATGTACTTCATCAATAAAGGGCACAATCCATATGAAGGAAGAATGAAAGCCATGTTAGTTATTGCTATATTTCCATTAGTGGTTCTATTAGCACAACCACTTGGTCACATTACTTTTTGGATTCCAGTACTTTTAATTGGGATTGGAGCTTCTGCTCACCAAGCTTGGTCGGCTAATATTTTCACTACAGTTTCTGATATGTTTCCAAAAAAAGCTATAGGTTCTATTATTGGAATTGGTGGAATGGCGGGTGGTATTGGAGGTGTTTTAGTTTCAAAGTTAGGTGGCGCTTTATTTGATTATTATGATGGGTTAGGTCATATTCAAACGGGTTATTCTATTATGTTTGCAATTTGCGCTCTGGCTTATTTAGTTGCATGGTCAGTAATGAAAGCACTTGTCCCTAAATACAGTCCAATAACAGATTTGTAATTATTCAATTTGAAATAAATTTTCGATAAGTTTTTGCTTAATAATTTAAAAAATGAATTCAACCACTCACATATACAGTTTAATAATGAGACAATGTGTTGTTTTGTTTTTAATTATTATAAATCCATCACAACTTTATTCGCAAGAAACACCACAAATAATAAGTCAGAAAGAAGTCTACTCTCAAAATTTCTTACCTGATTTTAGTTATGCTGGTTATCATTTTGGAAATGCTAGTTTACCTGAAATAAAGGAAAAAGTAATTTTAGCTAATGATTTTGGTGTTAAAGCAAATGATAATTTAGATGATTCCAAAGCGTTGCTTAAAGCTTTTAAAGCAGCACATGAAGTTGCTGGAAATGTAGTTTTACAATTGCCAGCTGGAAAAATAATTTTAAGTGATATCTTATATGTTGAACGCAGTAATTTTGTGTTACGGGGCGCAGGTTCTGGAAAAGAAGGAACTGAAATTTTCTGCCCTCGCCCAATGATGTATTTGAAAGAGCAAGAATCATTAGCTGAATTAAGGGAATATTTAACTTCAACAGGAAAAAGACAAGTTGAAAAAGAGAATAATATTGATTTGCCTTTTTCACAATACGCATGGTCAGGAGGATTTATTTGGACACAAGTACCGAACCAACGTGTTAAATCATATATGGAAAAATATGATACTCCACCCACAGTTTTGGCCAAAGTCATTCAAGGAAAAAGAGGTGAAAAAGAGTTCCTAGTTTCTGAAGTAAATGGATTAAAAGTTGGAGATGTGGTAGAATTGGATTTGTTCAATAAGGAAGGAGAAAAAGCGGAAATAATCGAAGCTTTATATAGAAATTCCAAGACTAAAATCGGTAACTCTCATTGGAAGCAACCCAATTTGGCATTAGTTAGACAGCAAGTTGAAATTGTATCAATTTCAAAAAATAAAATTACAATTAAAACTCCATTATTACTTGACGTAAAGCCAATTTATCAAGCACTTTTGATAGAATGGAAACATTTGTCGGAAGTAGGAATTGAACATTTGAGAATTAGTTTTCCAGATGCCGCAAGAGTAGCACATCATGTGGAGCAAGGTTATAATGGTATTTTTTTAACCCGAATTTTTAATAGTTGGGTTAAAGACGTAACTGTTAATAACGCGGATAGTGGAATTTTAACAGAAGAAATTGCTAATGTAACGATTCGAGATATCGTTACAGAAGGTAAAAATATTGCTCATTATACTGTGGCAATGGGTGGGGTTCATAATGTTTTGGTAGAAAATTTGAAGGTCTATAATAAGGCGGTTCATCCTCTAAGTTTTAATACTTTTTCTACTAAAAATGTATATGAAAATTGTGAGATTTTTACTGACCCTGATTTAGACCAACATGCAGGAGCCAATCATCAGAATTTATTTGATAATATTAAAGTGCATTTTGAAGCTAACGCTGATAATAAATATCCTCTTTTTGAAGGAGGAGGCGCTGGTTATTGGAAACCATCACACGGTGCGTATTCCACTTTTTGGAATATTAATGTGGAAGTTACAGGAGGTGACTCATTAGTTCCAATTGAACTTAACGGTATGGATGAAGGTCCCTTCGCCAGAATAATTGGAATAAATGGAAACAGAAATTTTACAGTTAAATATGGTCCAGATGCTTATATAGAATTTATAAATAAGCCCATGGCGAAAATTCCATCTTTATATGGTTATCAATTAAAAAAACGACTAAAGTAATTTTTTTGTTTATCAAATTTTAATAAACTAATTTCACTATATGATTAAATAATTTTAATTATTTTTCAGATCAGTAAAATATGAAAAACCTTCTACTATTTTTCCTTTTTATTTTTTTTACTACCAGTTCTTTCTCTCAATATAACCGGTATAGATTAAAAAATATTACAACTGTAAATGGACTTTCTCAAAGTTCAGTTATTGCTATTCATCAAGATTTACAGGGGCAAATGTGGTTTGGAACTCGCGATGGCCTTAATAGATATGACGGAAGCAGCATCACTGTTTTTCGAAACAATCCTAAAGATACTTTGTCAATTTGTAATAATGATATTCTTTCACTGGAAGGAGATAAAATGGGGAATATATGGGTAGGAACTTATAATGGCCTTAATTGTTATAACCCAGTCACCAATATATTTACGCATTATTTGCATGGCAATGCCTCTAATACCTTGTCTAACAATACAATTTGGAATATTAAAGAAATTAAAAATGAAATTTGGATTGCTACTTCAGTAGGACTGTCTATTTTTAATAAAAAGTCTCAAAAATTCACCTCTGTTTTTCATAAATCAAAGTCTAATTTAAGTCTCCCAAATAATTTTGTTTTATCCATATATGAAACAAAAAAAGGGGTAATTTGGATAGGGACTTCTAAAGGATTGTGCCGATTAATTAGTCGTAAAGGCAATACTTTTCTATTTAAAAAATATTATACATCAAAAAAAGAAAGTGTTTATGTTCAAGACATTAAAGAAGATTATTTAGGAAACATATGGGTTGCTACCAAGAATAATGGACTTTTAAAATTGGATCCGACTTCAAAACAACTACTTCCCTTTTCGATAAACCAAAATCAAATTGATGCTGATGTAAGAACTTTAGATTTTGACAAAAAAGGAGTTGCCTGGGTTGGAACCTATGAGGGTATTAGTACTATTCAAAACGATGGAAGTGTTCAAAAAGTTTATAATAATCCTGATAGAAAGACAAGTTTTGGGAAAATTAAATCAGTTTTTACAGATAAAAAAGGTTCCGTATGGATTGGATCTTATTACAACGGAATTAGTATTTGGGATGAATCGAATAACAATTTCACCAATTTGAATCAAAATTCTGGAGTAAGTGCACTTAGTTATGATGTTGTAAGTTCATTGGCTGCTGATTCAAATAAAAACATATATATAGGAACCGAAGGCGGTGGAATTACTGTTTTAGATAGTAAAACGGGAATTACTTCAAAAATCAATTCGGCAGCATCTAATGGTATTTCCGTTGACAACATAAAATCAATGTGCCTCTCATATACTGGTATTCTTTGGATTGGAACTTTTACGGAAGGATTGGCAGCTTATGATGTAAAATCTAAAAGATTTATAAACGATAAAATTGCGCCCGAATTAAAGAGTGTACTCAAAGAATCTGGTGTATATGTAATAAAAAAAGGGCGTAAAAATGATGTTTTTTGGTTAGGCACATTCGGCAAAGGATTAATTAGATATGATAGTTCAAATAATACCTATCAAATAATTGGCAACGATAATTATTCCGATAATTTTTTGACAAACAATAGAGTCAGAACTTTGTTAATTGATAAAAAAGATAATTTGTGGATAGGAACTCAAAGCGGACTTAATGTGATAAATCTCAATGATTTTGACAACAAAACCTATCACATAAAACACTATTTCTTTGATAACAAATTACTCTCAGGCGATGATATTTTATCATTGTTTCAAGATAAAAAAGGTAAAATTTGGATAGGAACAAAGGCAAAAGGTCTTTATAATTTTGATGGCCTAAATTTTCATAAAATAAACATTAAAAAAAGCGATTCAGAAGTAACAGCCATACATTCTATTTCTGAAGATGATACTAATAATTTATGGATGAGTTCCAATTATGGTATTATAAAATATAATTTAGCAAATAAATCTGCCTTTATTTATGACCAAAAAGACGGTTTAGTAAGTAATGAATTTAATGATAATGCCTTTTTACAACTTGGGTATAATAAATTCTATTATGGAGGCCCTTCTGGTATTACCTATTTTGATGCCAAAAAAATCCCAGTCAATAAATATTCACCTCAAGTTATTTTAACCGATTTTAAAATTGCCAACAAATCTATTAATGTTGCTAACGAAAATGACATTTTAGAAAAAACAATTGCCTTTACAAAATCACTTACTTTAAGTTATGACAAAGCTAATTTTACTATAAATTTTGCAACTCCAAATTTTATAAATTCTACAAATAATCAATACTCCTATAGACTGGTAGGATTAGATAATGAATGGACTACGTCTTCAAATGCTTCAGCAACTTTTACTATACAAAATTCAGGAACCTATGTTTTTGAAGTTAAAGGAGCTAATAATGACGGAATCTGGAATGCTGTTCCAACTACTTTAGAAATTGTTGTAAAACCTGCGCCTTGGAAAAGCTGGTGGGCACTTTCATTATATGCAATTTTATTATGGATTTCTCTTTATGGTTTGGCATGGATAATAAAATCTAAAGAAAAATTGCGTCAGGAATTATTATTAGAATACAGAGAAAGTGAAATAAATAAAAAAGACAACAGCGCGAAACTTCAGTTTTTTACAAATATTTCTCATGAGTTTAGAACTCCCCTAACCCTAATTTTAGGTCCATTACAACAAATTCTTTTGAACTACAATGGTTCAAATGAAATGTATAAAAAACTCCGAGTTATAGAAAGCAGTGCCAATCATCTTTTGAAATTAATCAATAGGTTAATGGATTTTAGAAAGTTTGAAAATAATCAATTTGTACTAGAAGCTGCTGAAGGAAATATTGTAAAATATATAAAGGAAATCTTTTTATCGTTTACAGAATATGCCAAAGATGGTGGTTATAAATTTACATTTGAATCTTCTCATGAAGAAATAGTAGTCTATTTCGATAGATTTAAACTAGAACGCGTATTCTACAATTTGATTTCAAATGCCTTTCGATATACTCCAAAAGGGGGAGAAATTATTGTAAGAATTAAAAAAGAAAGAAATGAAGTTATTGTTGAAGTGGAAGACAACGGAATTGGTATTGCTAAGGAACATATTGAAAAAATATTTGACTTGTTTTTTGAAATCCCAACCAATAATCAAACTCAAATAAATTATAATAAAGGAACTGGTATTGGATTGTCTATTGTAAAAAACATTATAAATCTTCATAAAGGAACTATAACTGTTGAAAATAAAAAAACAAAAGGAGTTATTTTTAAAGTAGTAATGCAACTTGGAAGATACCATCTTTCTGATGAAGAAATAATTAAAGATTTTAAAATAAGCGATGATGTTGCACAATATGAGGTTCAACTAGATTTGCCTGAAATTAATGACGAGCAAGATATAAATGACCTAGATGTTGCTGATGAAAAACTAACTATTTTAATTGTAGAGGACCACAAAGTTTTAAGAACCTTTATGAAAAATCTTCTGAAAACAGAATACAATGTCATCATTGCTGAAAATGGTGCAATTGGATTAAAAAAAGCATTAAAATTTCTTCCCGATTTAATTGTTAGCGATGTAATTATGCCTGAAATGGTAGGTACAGAATTGTGTGCTAAAATTAAGGAAGATATTAAAACAAGTCATATTCCTGTTATATTACTTACTTCCCGATCTTCATTGATTTATAAAATTGAAGGATTAGAAAGTGGGGCAGATGATTACATCAGTAAACCATTTAACTTAATTGAATTTAAATTAAGAATAAAAAATTTGCTTGCATCTAAACAAAGATTAAAAACTAAATTTTCATCGGAAGATAATTTTGTTCCAAGCGAAATAGCAGTTTCGTCTCTAGACGAACAATTGTTAAAGAAAGCTTTTAAAGTTGTGGAAGAAAATATCTCAAACGAACAGTTTGATATTCCTTTCTTTTGTTCAGAACTAGGTGTAAGTAGAACGATGCTTTTTACTAAAATAAAAGCATGGACTAACTTTACTCCAAATGAGTTTATTCTTGAAATTAGAATGAAAAGAGCAGCGCAATTATTAGAGCAAAATAAAATAAACATTTCACAAATTAGTTATAAAGTTGGGTTCAATAATCCTAAATATTTTAGTAAATGTTTTCAAAAAAAGTTTGGTGAAACGCCATCACAATACTTAAATAAATTCTCTAACGATTCAAAAACTTAAGATAAATAATCTTTTTTTGTCACTTTCGTATTTTTGAATACCCTATTTTGGATTTTAGAAATCCTATCTAATTCTATATTTGTTCGATGAAAATCAAGAAAATTAAAATTTACTTGCTACAATCAATTTTGATAGTATTAATAATCTCTTTGAGTTTATTGTTAATACGTTTTTTTTAGTTGTGCAAATTGATTTGTTTTTTTGATTACTATTAATTAAATATTTAATTACTCTATGAAGAAATTTAATTCTTTATTTTATATAATTTTATTTACAACAATCAATTTTAATTGTAAAGCACAGTATAATCCAGTTACTACTTCAATTAAAGAAGAAATCAATTCTAGATTTTTAAAACTTTTAGATTTTCCAATTGATTCAGTTTCTATTCCTAGAAGCATGGTTTTATCATCTGGAGTAGTAAAAAAAGTAAAGTCAAAGGATTGGACAAGTGGTTTTTATGCAGGTAATCTTTGGCAGATTTACAATCTAACGGGAGATATTAGATACAAAGAAAAAGCTGCTTTGTGGAATGCGTTTATTGAAAAAGAAAAATTTAATAACACTACACATGACATGGGCTTCAAAGTATATTGCAGCTTTGGGAAAGGGCTTATGGTTGAAGATAATAAAAAATATAAAAATATTATTGTTAAAAGTGCTCAAACATTAGTTACAAGATTTAATACTAAAATTGGTGCTATACGATCTTGGGATCATAACAAAGAATCATGGGATTTTCCTGTAATTATTGATAATATGCTTAATTTGGAATTGCTTTTTGAAGCCTCAAAAATTTCTGGAGATAAGTCTTTCAGA
>NZ_JBMOGV010000057.1:0-14535 GCF_049318185.1 Flavobacterium sp.
AACCTTTAACGGAAGTCCATTACCATCAGATGATTATTGGTTTACAGTAGATTACGAAGAAACAAGTTTAGGAAAACAATTTAAGTCCCATTTTTCATTAAAAAGATAATTGCAATGAATTTTAGTAAATTTTATTTATTAGTATTGCTATTTGTAGTACAATTTTCAAATTCTCAAGAAGGATTACCTGTTTATTCTGATTATTTATCAGATAATTATTATTTATTACATCCTTCAATGGCTGGTGCCGCCAATTGTGCAAAACTTAGACTTACTGGTAGGCAACAATGGTTTGGGCAACAAGATGCACCATCACTGCAGACATTGAGTTTTAATGGCTCATTAGGAGAGAGATCAGGAGCAGGGATTATTGTTTTTAATGATAAAAATGGTTATCATTCTCAAACTGGTATGAAATTGACTTATGCACATCACCTTATGTTTTCGAGAGATTATATTGATTTAAATCAGCTTTCATTTGGAATGAGTGCTGGATTTATTCAAAGTAATTTAGATGAAACAAGTTTTTTAATTAATTACCCAGAGTACGATCCAAATGTTTTCGGGTCTATTCAAAAGGCATCTTATTTTAATTTAGATATTGGTGCTTCCTATAATTTTCTCGATTTTTATGTTCACGCTACTGTAAAAAATGCTTTGGCTAGTGATAGAAAATTATATACAGATAGAGAACCAGTGAATTTACGACGATTTATCTTAAATGCTGGTTACACTTTTGGTGATACTGAAACTATTCAATGGGAACCTTCATTCATGTTTCAATTAGTTTCGCAAACTAAAGAAAAAACAGTTGATTTAAACATTAAAGCGTATAAAGATTTAGAGTTTGGAAAACTATGGGGTGGATTATCCTATAGAAGAAGTCTTGATGGGGCTCAATATGTAGAAGGTAATACTGTTGCAGATCAAAATCTACAGTATGTTACTCCAATTATTGGCATCAATTTTAAAAACTACATGTTCTCTTATACCTATTCACATTTATTAGGAACTGTTAAATTTGACTCAGGAGGATTTCATCAAGTAACTTTAGGGATGAATTTATTCTGCAAAGCTGAAAAATACCATTGTAATTGTCCTGCTATTAATTAATTCAAATAGATGTCCCGAAAATTTCGGGACAAATTTTTTATGGTTATAAAATCAGTAAACGGTAAACATCCTCAAATCCCTCTAGACTGTTATGTAGCAGAAAACGCAACTATTGTTGGTGATGTTACTCTGGGTAAATCTTGTAGTGTATGGTTTAATGCTGTTTTACGTGGTGATGTACATTATATAAAAATAGGAGATAAAGTCAATATTCAAGATGGTGCAATTATTCATTGTACTTATCAAAAACATCCAACGGAGATTGGGAATAATGTTTCCATTGGACATAATGCTATTGTTCATGGTTGTAAAATTAAAGACAATGTCCTAATTGGAATGGGCGCAATTGTTATGGATAATTGTATAATTGAAAGCAATTCAATAATAGCGGCTGGAGCTGTTGTTACTCAAAACACAGTTGTTGAATCAGGTACAATTTATGCTGGGATTCCAGCTAAAAAAGTAAAAGATATAAATCAGTCTGATTTTGCTGGAGAAATTGAACGTATATCAAATAATTACGTGATGTACTCTAGTTGGTTTAAAGAAGAATAGTTTAAAAATCTTCAGCTATTATTTGATATTTGTTTTTTAAAATAGCTTCTAAAACTTTTGGATTTGAATTAGTATAAAAAACTGATTTTCCTTTCTCTGGTTGAGAATTTAGTCCAATCCTTTCTAGTAATACTTTTTTAGTTTGCCTTGCAACAGCTTCTCCTGAGTCTATTATTCTTATTTCTTTTGGGAGAATTTTTCTTATTTGAGGTATGAGATAAGGATAATGACTGCAACCTAAAACTAAATAATCAATATTTGCTTCTATCATCGGTTTCAAATAATTGTGCAATAGTTTATTAATTTCAGGGGAGTTGATTTCTCCATTTTCAATTAGCGGCACTAATCCATGACCTATTTGTTCTATTATTTTTGTGTTTTGGAATTGTTCTAGAGTTTGATGGAATAATTCACTATTTAGTGTTCCTTGAGTAGCAAGAATACCAATTTTTTGCGTTTTTGAATGTAATGCAGCGGGTTTTATAGCGGGTTCAATTCCTATAAAAGGAATAGCATATTTGGCTCTTAATTCTTTGATGGCATTTGTTGTTGCCGTATTACAGGCAACTACAATAATTTTACAATTTTGATTTAAAAGAAACTCAGTATTCTTAATACTAAGTGCGATAATTTCATCTTTCGATTTCTGGCCATAAGGAGCATTTTTACTGTCAGCAAGATAAATTGTGTCTTCACAGGGAAGCAATTCATCTATTTCTTTCCAAATGGATGTTCCACCAATGCCTGAGTCAAAAAGTCCTATGGGATTATTATTTGTCATGTAAACAAAAGTAAAAAAAAACTGCTCAAGTAGTTGAGCAGTTTTTAATATAATTCTTAAAGAATCTAAAACAAGTTCAGATTAAAACCCTAAATCTTTTTTTACATCAGCAGTTAAATCAGGACCATCAGATAATAGTAAGTCAGCAATATTGAATACATATTGGTAACCTTTTGCTTTTCCAACTTTAGCGATAGAAGCTTTTATTTTATCCATTAATGGTTTCACTAAATCAGCTTCTTTCTTTTGCAATTCTTTTTGAGCATTATCTCTGTAATCTTGTATACGTTTAATCAAATCTTGTACTTCAGTTTGACGAGTCTGATTTACGGCATCTCCAACAGTAGAAGCTTCTTGGTCGTATTTTTTAATTTTGTTTTGGTATTCCTCTGCCATTGTTTTGTATTCTGTATCATAAGTAGCACTCAATTTCTCTAATTGTTTTTGAGCATCCAACATTGCTGGCATTTTAGAAATTAGTTCATTTACATCTACGTGTGCAGTTTTAGCTTGAGCATTGATAGTATTACTTGTTCCTAAAAACAATACAGTAGCTATTAGTAATGATTTTAATCGTTTCATTTTTAAAAGTATTAATTAATTATTTGTTAGTATTTATTTTTATTTATTTTGTTTTCTCTTCTTTGGCTTTTTTAGCAGCTTCTCTATCCTCTAAAGCTTTTTTTCTTTTATCTTCTATAGCCTTTTTTCTGTCTTCAATTGCTTTTGCTCTTGCAGCCGCTTTTGCTTCTTTTGAATTTACAACAGTTGTTGAATCTGTTGTTTTATTATTTTCTTTGGAAGTTGTTGAAACTGTTGTTTTTTCATTAACAGGAACCGTGCCATTTTTTTTGGCTGCTTTTGCATCTAATAATTCTTTTCTTTTAGCATCTTGCTCTGCTTTTTTTGCGAGGGCGGCCTCTTTTTTATCGGAAGCAGCTTTTTCACGAGCTAATTTTTTTTCTTCAAGAATTCTTTTTCTTTCTGCTAGTGCGGGGTTCTCATCTGCAACATCTTCTTGGTATTCTTTTTTTTCTTGTTCTTTCAGCTCTTTTTTACTTAGTTGTTCTCTTTTTTCAGCTCTTGTAATTACTCTGAGAACTTGGTCACTTATATCATATCTTTTAGCTGCAAAAAGCATTGTCAAATCAGACGTTTTATCAAAAATATAATCATATTTTTTTACTTCAGCTATATCTTGCACTGCTGTAAAAACCTGATCTTGTATAGGTTTGACTAGAACTGCTTTTTGAGTTATCAAATCACCATTTGGCCCAAATTTTTTCTGTTGAAAATCTAAAAGTTCATCTACTTGAAATTTAATTTCTTCTTCTCGTTCTTCTATTAATTCTTTGGTTAAAAGTGCTCTTTCGGTTTTTAAAGCATCGTTTAGTTTTGCAATTTCAATTTTTTTAGCTTCAATATCTTGTTTCCATTTTTGAGCTTTTTGCTCTAATTGATTTTTTGCTTCTGAATAATCGGGTACATTTTGTAGAATATATTCCATGTCAATGTAGCCAATTTTTATCCCTCTTGATTGTGCAGTAGCTTTAAAACCAAGGAATAATAGCAGTATTGATATTGCGAAATATTTTTTCATACGATTATGATTTAGAAATAGTTATCAAATATAATTAAAATTGTTGACCAATTATAAAATGTGTTTCCCAACCATTTGGATTTGTTAACCCAGGGACGGCATCAAAACCATGTGCAAAATCTATTCCAAGTAATCCAAAAGCGGGCATAAATATTCTAATACCGAAACCTGCAGATCTTTGTAATACAAATGGATTATATTTTTTAAAGGTGTCATAAGATGAACCTGCTTCTAAAAATGTTAAAGCATATATTGAGGCGGCTGCTTTTAATGTAATTGGATATCTAAGTTCCAATGAGAATTTGTTGTAAACTGTTGCGCCATCTTGGTTAGATAAAGATTGGTTTGGATAACCTCTTAATTGTACAACTTCTCTACCATCTAATGAGAAGTTAGCTAAACCATCACCACCTAAGAAGAACCTTTCAAATGGAACCAATCCTCTCCCGCTGTTATATGCTCCTAGATAACCAAATTCACCAAGAGTTCTCAAAACTAATTTGCCTGCTAATTTTGTGTACCAATCTGCTTTAAATTTAATTTTATAATACTCTAACCATTTGAATTTTTCTTGATCTACTTTTCCTCTATTCACATCAGCATCTTGAAAATTAGCGTCATCCACTCTTACAATTCCAGTAACACCATTAATAGTTGTTGTTTTGATTAAATCGCCATCATTAATATAAACGTTGTCAATACCAAAATTCTGATTTGGATTATCGGATGCTGTATACGTTTGTTTATATTCTTTAAGATTTTCTAAATTTCCATAATTTATTCCGTTAAACATGGAATAAGGAACAGTTAATTTTGCAGTAACACCAAATTCAGAACCCGATGTTGGGAATATTGGATTTACACCTTTATTATTTCTACTTAGTCCAAAGGTAAAAGCTAAATTTCTTGAAGCCCCGTCACCAAATGTAAATAAACCAGTATTATAATTGTGCAAATCATAATATTGAAAACTTATCGTATTCGAAAACACAAAAAAGTCATCTGGAACAGTTAATCTTTTTGCATAACCTATAGATAATGATGTAATGTTAAAACTCTTAGTTCTATCCACATTAGTTGATCTTCCCGAGTATAAAAATTGTTTACTATGGGATAACGATGTAGAAAATTGAATTGGTTTTTTTCCTCCTAACCATGGTTCAGAAAAGGATAAACTATAAGTCTGGAAAAATGAACTAGCTTGTAATCTCAGGGCTACTTTTTGCCCATCACCCATCGGCAAAGGTTTATAGGCTTCTTTGTTAAACATATTTCTTGCAGAAAAATTATTAAAAGACAACCCTAGAGTTCCTATAAATCCACCACCTCCGTAACCTCCTTGAAGTTCAATTTGACTAGATCCTTTTTCAACCACATTGTATTCAATATCTACAGTTCCAGCAGCTGGATCGACATTTTTGAATTTAGGGTCTATAGCTTCTGGGTCAAAGAAACCTAGTTGTCCTATTTCACGAATGGTTCTCACTAAATCTTCTTTGCTATACTTTTGTCCTGGTTGGGTTCTTAACTCTCTATAAATAACTCTATCATTTGTTTTGTCATTTCCAACAACAGTAATGTTATTAAAATAGGCAATAGGGCCTTCAGTAACTCTAATCTCAAAATCAATGGTATCATTAACAGTTTTCACTTCAACTGCATTGATGTTTGAAAACAGATAACCATTATTTTGATATAAATTGGTAATATCTTCACCATCAGGTTTATTTTTATCAGCAATTCTTTTTTCTAGTAATACTCCATTATAAGTATCTCCTTTTTTTATTCCTAAAACTCTATTCAATAATTGGTCTGAATAGACAGAATTTCCTAAGAATTTAATGTTGCCAAAATGGTATTTTCTTCCTTCTTCAACTTTAATAGTAATGGCTATTTTGGATTTAGTAGCATTTAAAAATACAGAATCTTGTACAATTCTTGCATCTCTATATCCTCTTTCTTTATAGTTATCAATTATTGTTGTTAGATCTTCTTTATATTTGTCTTTAATGAATTTTGAAGCTTTAAAAATCCTAATACGATTAATTTGTTTCGTATTTTTCATTGTTTTTCTCAGCTTAGCATCTGAAAATTTTTCATTGCCTTCAAAAGTAATTCTTGAAATTTTTAATTTTTCTCCCTTATCAACATTCACGAGCATCTTTACTTGGTTTCCCTCTGTAGTATCTGCAATTGTTTTTATAAAAACTTTAGTATTGAAATAACCATCTTTTTTATATTTATTTTCAATATAATTTTTGGTGGTTGTAATTAGGTTTTCGTTAACTATTTTGCCTTTAGTTAAGCCGTTATCTTTAATTAAATCTTCAGTTTTAGAATTTTTAACACCTTGAAATTTTACTTCATTAAGCTTTGGTAATTCAGCAATATCTAAATCCATCCAAATACTGTCACCTTCAATTTTGCTGGCATAAAAATCAATATCACTAAACAGACCAAGTTTTCCTAGTTTCTTTATAGCATTACTTATTTCTTCACCAGGCACAGTTATCTGTTGTCCTTTCTCTAAACCAGCAAATGTTACAACTGTTTGTTGATTAAAACTGATTTTGCCGTTTACTTTAACGTCTGCTAATATGTATTTTTTACCTTGATCAAATGGAATTCTATCTTGGGCTTGTATTTGTAAAAAACTTCCTAATAATATTAGTATTAGAGATGTTTTTAAAGTATTAATTTGCACGGAAATGTTATTTAATTTGTTCACTTGTTTTTCCAAACCTTCGTTCTCTTTTTTGATAGCTAATAATGGCCTCATATAAATCATCTTCTTTAAAATCGGGCCACAAAACATCTGTAAAATAAAATTCCGCATAAGCTATTTGCCAAAGCAAAAAATTACTAATTCTATGTTCGCCACTGGTTCTAATCACTAAATCTACGTCAGGTAAATTATGCGTGTAAAGATGCTGATTTATAATTGATTCATCAAGTGAGTCTATCGAAATTATATTATTTTTAACTTTATTACTAATAATTCTAACAGCATTTAACAATTCTTCTCTAGAGCCATAACTTAATGCTATGGTCAATGTCATTCTATTATTGTCTTTTGTTTTTTCAATTACTCCTAAAAGTTCTTCTTTTGCTTTAGATGGAAGCAAATCAATGTTTCCAATACAGTTTAATCGAATATTATTTTTTTGTAAAGTATCTAATTCTGTCTTTAATGATGAAATCAAAAGCTTCATCAAAGTATCAACTTCTAGTTTTGGGCGGTTCCAATTTTCTGTTGAAAAAGCATAAAGCGTTAAATTTTCAATACCAAGTTTTGCACAATTTTCAACAGTTGATCTGACAGATTTTATTCCGTTTTCATGTCCAAATACTCTTAAAAAACCTTTTTGTTTAGCCCAACGACCATTTCCGTCCATAATAATGGCCAGATGTTTTGGTAAAGTGTCTTTATTTATTTTATCTAATAAGTTCATTCTCTAATCTGCGCAATAACATGGTTTTTCTGTGAAGGTATATGTTAATGTAAAACCAGTAAAAACATACCAATCTTTGCTATTTACATTGCCAAATTTTAACGGCGCTAAATTTCTATTTTTTGGCATACTTCCATCTAAATTATCGGTGAAAGTGTATCTTGCTCCAACTTCAAATCCTAAAATAAAATTTTCTAAAACATTACTTTTAATTCCAACAACCATTGGGATTGCTAAGGAACTCGATTTATAGTCTATTTTAGTCTCTTGGCTTACTACAAACAATTCATCATAGGCAAAATAGGAGATTCCAGAATAGACATAAGGCGTTATTTTCTTTTGTAATGCCTCGTGTAAATTGAAATCAAAAAAATTAAATTCCATTCCTGCTGAAAATTCCATTAATCTATTATTGAATTTATATCCTCTTAAATTTCTAGCTGGAATATCTGAATCTGCATCATCTCCTGATATTGTTGACTGTGTGTATGAAAACCTATAGGAATGTCTCGGACTTTTATTCCATTTGTATAAAACACCTATAGCCAATTTATTTGGTGAAACATAACTTGTGCTACCAACATCACCAACATAATTGCTTCCGCCCAAAAATACGCCAATTTCATTAATTTGTGCGTTCAGAATGTTATGGAAAATCAAACCAAAAAATAATACTAAAATCTTTTTCATTGAATTGAAAATAGCGTGCAAATATAATAATTCTCAGTACTTAAATGACATGAATTTTGTATTTCTACTAAATAAAAAAAAGTACATAGAACTATAGTTCATACTAATAGTTATATTCTAAAACGAAAATTTTAGAATTGTAGTATAATTTGAAGTGTTTTTTTCTAATTTCTCTTGTCTTCTCCCCAAAGCAACTTGTTGCGAAGTGTTTTAAAAAAGCTTTCCTCAGGAATTTCTACCATATTAATTTTGAAAGGGGTCTTTTTGATTTTTAATTCAGAATTATTGTTTACAGAAGTAATTCTTGAATCTAAAGAAACTAAATATTGTGCTTCTCTTCCCGAAACTTTGAGTTTAATTTCTATATCATCAGGAATTACCAGTGGCCTTGCATTTAAATTATGTGGAGCTATAGGAGTTATGACTAGCCCTTTAACATCAGGAGTAAGAATCGGTCCACCACAACTAAGAGAATATCCTGTTGAGCCAGTTGGTGTGGAAATGATTAAACCATCAGCCCAATAGGAATTTAAATATTCATCATTCAAAAAAGTTTCAATCGTAATCATGGAAGTAGTTTCTTTTCTACTCACAGAAATTTCATTCATAGCAAAATTGATGTCTATTTCTTCACAGTTTGGAAAACATTCCATAGATAAAAGTGTTCTTTCAGAGATGCTGTATTTTTTTTCTAAAATAATTTTCAGAAATAATTCAATGTTTTCTTTTTGAACGTTAGCTAAAAATCCTAGTCTTCCCGCATTTACCCCTAAAATTGGAATGCCAATATCACGCACAAAAGTTGCTGCTCTTAATATGGTTCCGTCACCACCAATACTGATTAGAATGTCAAAACTTTTATCTAAATCGGAATGAGAGCTAAACGTATTGTATTGTTTTTCGACAATTTTTTCTTCATATAATATTTTCAAAAACTTTTCTTCAATGACCATTTCTACATTATTTCTATTGAAAAAAACAAAAATATCTTTGATGATTGGTCGGGTGTCGTTTTGATAATACTGACCAAAGATGGCAACTTTCATAAATTACATGTTTAAATATTTATTTAAATATTCGGAACGTTCTTTTAAATTGTTCAAATAATCATCCTCTTGATGTTCAGAAACAATTTCGTAGTTATAACGTCTAAAAGTTTGAATAATTTCATTGATAGATCCAAGTGTGATTTTCACAGTAACTTGTATTTTTTCATTATTGGCCTCTGAAACAAAAGCACCAAGTAGTTTTCCATAATTGCTTTCTACAATTTGAGTAATTTGGCTCATAGAGTAATCTGCAATTGGTTTTTCAACTATAATAATACCCCCTGTTTCTTTAAGAAATGGAGTTTCATTAAGAAATTTTATTACATCTGTAATTTCATAGTAGCCAACATATTTATTGTTTTCATCTAATATAGGAACAATGTTAGCATTATTTCGGGCGAATATTTCCAGAACATCTAACCAAATGGAAGAATTTCTAACAAAAAAACCTTCTAAAGCATAACGATAATCGCCGATGCTTTTTTGGGGCTCAAAGGTCTCAGCATCAACAAAAGCAATACATCCTTGATATACCTCATTATCCATAACCGGAAAATGGGAATAGGAAACATCAGCAAAAAAATCTTGAATTGCTGTTACATTTTCTTTGGTCGAAAACGGTTTGAAATCGTTGTTGATATATTTAGAAAGTAATCTCATAAATGTAGCTTCTCTAAGCGACTGCAAAATAATCAAATTTTGGGACATTAAGACTTAGTTTAACTTTGTATTTTTGTAACCAAATTATTAAAAAGAAATTTATCTAAAATTGTAATGACAAAATTAAGTGTAAACATTAACAAAATAGCAACTTTAAGAAATGCCCGTGGTGGAAATGTTCCCGATTTATGCCAAGTTGCTAAAGATATTCAAAAGTTTGGTGCACAAGGAATCACCATTCATCCAAGGCCAGATGAAAGACATATTCGTTACCAAGATGCTCGTGATTTGAAATCGATTGTTTACACAGAATACAATATGGAAGGCAATCCACAACACAACTTTATCGATTTGGTGCTCGAATGTAAACCAACACAAGTAACATTGGTTCCTGATGCTATTGGAGCAATAACGTCATCAGCGGGTTGGGACACCATTACTCATCAAGAGTATTTATGCGAAGTAATTGCGGAATTCAAAAAAAACGGTATTCGAACTTCTATTTTTGTTGACCCAAAATTAGCAATGATTGAAGGTGCCAAAAAAACGGGTACTGACAGAATAGAACTATATACAGAAGAGTTTGCGCATCAATATAGTTTGGGAAATAAAGCTGGAATTGAACCTTATGTAAAAGCAGCTATTTTGGCAAATGAACTACATTTAGGGATTAATGCTGGTCATGATTTGAGTTTGGATAATATTAAATTCTTTAAAGAAAATATTCCAGGATTGTTAGAAGTATCTATTGGTCATGCTTTGATTTGTGAAGCACTTTATCTGGGTTTTGATAATGTAGTGAATATGTATCTCAACAAATTAAAATGATTTAAGATTTAAGAGTAACGAATGGTGATTAACGATTTTTAAATCCATTCTGCAATCAAAAATCTGCAATCAAAAATCAAAAATATTTTATGTTGTATTCAAGAATAGAAGGACAAGGCAAGCCATTAATTATTATTCACGGCTTTCTTGGAATGAGTGACAACTGGAAATCATTCGGTGCATTATATGCTGCTGAAGGATTTCAAGTGCACATGATTGATTTGAGAAATCACGGTAAAAGTTTTCATTCCGATGAATTCAATTATGCTGCGATGGCAAATGATGTTTTAGACTATTGTCAGCATCATAACCTGTCCAATATTTCTATAATTGGTCATTCTATGGGAGGGAAAGTAGCCATGCTTTTTGCTACAACCTATCCAGATTTAGTTGAAAAATTAGTAGTCGCTGATATTGGGTCAAAATATTATGCACCACACCATCAAGATATTTTAGCCGGATTAAATGCTGTAGATTTTTCTACAAAACCAGACCGAGCAGAAGTAGAAGAAATAGTATATCCTTTTATTCCTGATTTTGGCACACGCCAATTTTTAATGAAAAATCTCTATTGGGTTGAACCAGGTCAGTTGGCTTTCCGTTTTAATTTGCCCGTTTTTAATGCTAAAATTGAAATTATTGGTGAAGCTTTACCAGAGGGAAATCATTTTAACCAACCAACACTTTTCATTCGTGGGGGAAATTCTAAATATATTCTAGATACCGATTTACCAGAAATAAAAAACCATTTTCCTAAATTTGAATTAGTAACCATTCCCAATGTTGGACATTGGTTGCATGCCGAAAATCCAAAGTTATTTTTTGAAGAAACAGCAAGGTTTTTGAAATAAAAATAAGCCACGAATTCACAAATATTTTTTTATTTAAATTTTATGAAATATATTAGTGCATTAATCCCAAAACTAGAAATAAAACTAAATTGAAATGAAACTACTACTTAGAATATTTATAACTGCCATTTTAGTATTGATAATAGCCCGATTTATGAAAGGAGTTGTTGTCGATAAATTTATCACAGCAGTAACGGTGGCTCTTGTATTGGGCTTACTCAACTTTTTTGTTAAACCTATCTTAGTGTTGTTTACACTACCTATAACATTCATAACCCTTGGTTTATTTATGTTAGTTATAAATGCAATACTGATATTGCTTTGTGATCATTATGTAGATGGTTTTGAAATAAATTCTTTTTGGACAGCCATGTTGTTCAGTGTTATCTTATCACTTTCGCAGTCATTGGTTTATAAAATAACAGGCGGCACAAAATAAACCGCTTAAAATCTATAAAAATAAAAACTTGGTTGGGTTGCAGAAATGTTATAATTTTGCAACCCAATTTTAGTAGGTAAAAAACACAAGAAATGAACATCACAAGAAATAATGTAGACGCATTAAATGCTGTAATTACAATTGAAGTAGCCAAATCAGATTATGCAGAAAAAGTACAAAAAAAATTAGCAGATTACAGAAAAAATGCTGCTATTCCTGGTTTTAGAAAAGGAGCAGTGCCAATGAGTCTGATCCAAAAACAATATGGCAAAGCGGTTTTGTTAGAAGAAGTAAACAAATTGCTACAGGATAATTTGAACAACTATTTAGTTGCCGAAAAATTAGATATTCTTGGAAATCCATTACCCAAAGTAACGGAAGATTTCAATTGGGATGTTGAAGAGTATAAATTTGAATTCGAATTAGGATTAACTCCAGAGTTTAATGTTGACTTAGCGGCAAAAAATAATTTATTACAATATAAAATTGTTGCCGACGACAAAATGTTGAAAGACCAAATTGCTCGTATTCAAAAACAATACGGAAAACTAATTGCCAAAGAAACCGTAGAAGAAGGAAACGATGTTTCAGGAATTTTTGCCAATGAAGATAAAGGAATCAATAACAGAACAACCTTATCATTAGACGTTTTTGCAGACAAGAAAACTGTGAAATCTTTCATCGGAAAAAAAGTGGGAGATGCACTTACTTTAAGAACAAAAGGATTATTTGATGATGATCACAAATTAATGGATTTCTTAGCCGTTGGTCATGATGACGTTCACGGATTAGACATTGAAGTAACTTTCACTATTGATGAAGTAACCACTCACGAACCCGCTACTTTAGACCAAGAATTATTTGATAAATTATTTGGACCAAAAGCAGTTACTTCTGTGGAGGAGTTAAAAGCAAAAATCAAAGAAGATGCTGAAAAACAATTTGAACAACAAGCAGATCAAAAATTCTTAAACGATGTTACCGAGTTTTTAATTGCTTCTACTAAATTTGATTTACCAGCTCAATTTTTAAAAAAATGGATACAAACTGCGGGTCAAAACCCACTATCTCCAGAAGATGCTGAAGCAGAATATGCCAAATCTGAAAATGGTTTGCGTTACCAATTAATAGAAGGAAAAATTATAGCTGAAAACAATTTACAAATCACATTTGAGGATTTGAAATCGTATACATCTGATGTAATCAAAAAACAAATGGCACAATTCGGGCAAATGAATCCTACTGATGAAGATGTACAAGGAATCGTAGCAAGAGTAATGTCCAACCAAGATGAAGTTAAACGTTTGTCAGAACAAGTAATGAATGAAAAAATGCTAAACTTGTTTAAAGACAAAGTAAAAGCAACATCAAAAGAGGTTTCGTATGATGATTTCATCAAAGCGATGTATGGCGAATTAAAACACTAATTTTCTAACCATTATTTTATTATATTTGAGCGTCAAAGTAATTTGGCGCTTTTTCATTCTGAACTTGTTTCAGAATCTTCTGAAGCCTTACCTGCCGGCAGGTAATCCCGCTTTCCACGCTACATGGTAGCTTGTTGCAATCGGGGCTAGGATTCTGATTGAGCGACACATTGTCACTTTTAAAAGAAGGCACGGACTTTGACTAGGATTAAACAGATGTAGAGTTTACAACCAACAACATTAAACTTTTTAACTTATAAACTTTTAAACTAAAATTTTAAAATGGATTACGGAAAAGACCCAAGAGCTACCCACGAAATGGGGAAGCAATTTAAAAAATTTGCCACCAAAAAACATGGTGTAAACAGTCTGTATTACGATAAAATTGTAAGTAGCATGACGCCTTATATAATTGAAGAACGCCAAATGAATGTATCTCAACTTGACGTATTCTCGCGTTTGATGATGGATAGAATTATCTTTATGGGAACAGGAGTTGATGATTATATGGCCAATATCATTCAAGCGCAATTGTTGTTCTTAGAAAGTGTTGATGCTTCAAAAGACATTCAAATCTATATTAACTCTCCAGGAGGAAGTGTTTATGCGGGATTAGGGATTTATGACACCATGCAATACATAAAACCAGATGTAGCTACAATTTGCACAGGAATGGCAGCCTCAATGGGCGCTGTGTTATTATGTGCTGGAGCAGCTGGGAAACGTTCAGCGTTACCACATTCAAGAGTTATGATTCACCAACCTTCAGGCGGTGCATCAGGTGTTGCCACCGATATGGAAATCAACTTGAAAGAAATGTTGAAACTGAAAGATGAATTGTACCAAATCATTTCTCACCATTCGGGACAAACTTTTGATAAAGTACACAAAGATTCTGAACGCGATTATTGGATGATTGCTGATGAAGCCAAAGAATACGGAATGATTGATGAAGTGTTAAGAAGATAAATGTGTTGGATGTTTGATGTAGGAAGTTAGATGACCTCCAGCATCCAGCATCCATCATCAAACTAAAAAAATGGCAAAACAAGTTTTAGAATGTTCTTTTTGCGGAAGAAAAAAACCAGAA
>NZ_JBMOGV010000058.1:0-14458 GCF_049318185.1 Flavobacterium sp.
CCTTGAACAATGAAAGTATCGCCACTTACTAATCCAGAATAAGCAGCTGATGTGGTAACTAATGAAGCAGTCGTAGTTCCGTCATACACCTTGTTATCAGCAGTTACACCAGTAATAGTTAAATTAGCAGCTGTAATATTTGCTGTAGCAGAAGGTTGCGCTGTTAAAGTATAGTTAGTACTAGGAGCAGTATAACCAGAAATAGTTACTGTTTTGGCAGTGCCAACATTTACATCCGCAAAGTTAGCAATAGCAGTACCTGTAACTGAGAAAGACTCACCATTAACTAAACCCACGTAAGCAGGAGTTTCTAGAGCAGCAGTAGTTGTTCCGTCGTATGGTTTATTATTTGCAGCAACTGAAATAGTAAGCGCTTTTGCAGTAACTGTACTTGATACTGTTGCTACATTAACACTAGTTGCACTTGCACTTGACAATACAATATTACCACTATAAGGAGAACCTGCAACAGTAGCTGTTGAAGATAATCTAACATAAACGGGTGTAGAAGCTATTGTTCCTGCAGCACCTACAGTTATTGGAGAAGCATTAGTTCCAATACCACTTGTAAAAGTACTACTTGTTGAAACTTCATAACCAGCAGGTGGTTTTACAGTAATACCTGCAGACATGTTTGCTCCAGAAACTGAAAAACTAGTATTTGAAGAAGCCGTACCGTATGTAGTATTAACAGCAGAAAGTGTTCCTGATGTTGAAATGGTTGGCGTTGATGCTGCAGTACTTGATGATACCGTAATATCATCTATACCTAATTCTGGTCTTGAACCAATTGTACCACTAGCTGTAAAGTAAACCCATCTTACATAAACTGAGGATTGACCTTCACATGCTGCTGGAAGTGTTTGTGAAAAATTCTGAGAATTACCAATTGCTTTATATGAACTTGAGGTCGCTAAAGATGAATATTCTGTTGAACTTGACACATCAGTCCATGTACCGCCGCTACCAACTTTATATTGTAATCTAATAGATGTGGCTCTATCTTGTGTACCACTAAACACTGAAGCACCTATTGTTCGTCCGGTCCAAGCAACAATGATTGTATTTCTACTTGTTGTATTTAAACCAACAACTGCTGCCCCTACTTGGCCGCCGCCTGTATTAGTACTTCCTGTATTTACAAAACTTAATCCATTTGTACCTTGACCTGAACATCTTGTTTTTGATGTAAAACTATAAGCAATAGAATAATTTCCTGTAAAAGAAGTTGATAAAGTAGGATCTGCTATAGCATGCTGCCAAATATACATATTTGAAGGATAAGTTCCCGCAGTAGATGTACTAGCCCATGATGCAAAAGTATAAGAAGAGCCGGTACTCATGTCAAAAAGAGAAGGATTTGTCTGCCCCTTTATCTCATTAGCTCCAAAGAACAGCACTAAAGTCAATACTCCAAGAGCATTTACTTTAAAACGATGACTTTGACTAAGCTTCATTTGCCCATAGACAGAGGCCGTGTTCTTTTGGATAAATCCAAAAATAGAATTCATAAATGTGGAAAGATAAGAAACCAAGAAAATGTGGTTACCACTTTTTTCTAACAAATATGAGCTAGCGCTCAAACTGTTTTTAGAACTTGTTGCTACCGCTTTTGAAAAACTACGACCCAACGAACTAAGCAATGTATGTAAAATTGATTTCATAGATGAAATTTTTTATATTAGATTGTGTCAAAAATAGAAAAGGATTTTAATCGTTCAATACAGTCTAAAGTTACTATTGTGTTAACAAATAATTATTTAGCAATTAGTCGCTTTTTTTTGCTTTTTATCGGAAATAAAATAAAATTATTAACAATAAAACCTTCCTAAAAGAAAATTGTTAAAAAAAAAAATCTTCCTAAAAATAAATTTGTAGGAAGATTATTTAAAAATTACACCCAACGGGTTAAATTCGAATGTTTAATTCAAAATTTTTCTATAAAAAGATAAGTTATTGGCAGTTATAATTTTTAAAACTAAAACTTGTTGCGCTGTTGGTACAGAAAATTGAAATTCAGAAGTAGTTAGATTTTTAAAATCATGGATGATTCTGCCTTGAATGTCATAAACCACAACTTCACCAATTAGTGTCTTATCAGATTGGATAGTAACAAAATCATGTGATTTAAAAACGACAATAGAAGACGATAAATCCGAAAAATCAGAATTAGAAAGTGATGTATCGGTATACCGCAACACAAACCGATCATTAAAAGTTCCTTGATCAGTTGTAAAAACGTAAGGGGCCTGTCTTAAATTAAAAATAACATGAAGCAATTTATCTTCTAAATAAATAGATTGCCCTTGCTCAAATAATCCATCTACTTCATTAATAGCAATTTTGTAGGCTCCAGAAGAGTCAATGGTTATTCCTAACGGTACTTGATCATTTATATCAAAGGGTAACGATTTTCCTTGAATAATATAGGGTTTATTATTTATAACAGAATATATTTTATTTTCAGGACCCATTGTGATTTCTGCATCATACATTCTATCTTCATCATTAGTTGCGTTTTCAACATAACCAATTAAGGTTCGTATAGGATTGTTATTTGAATCTAAAAGATCCAACCAGATTCTATTTTTTTCAGAAGCAGATTTATAAAAAATACTGTTATCATATGTTTTATCTCTCATTGAATTCAAAAAGGTTATTGAACCGCTTAAACTTCCATAATCTGTAACAGGATTTTCTGACATGGAAACATAGAACCCTTGTCCTGCTCCAATATAATAGGGTGTTGTAGTAGAATTAGAACCCCCAGTTCCATTAACTGTTATATAATCATTATAATAATTGTACTGAAAATTTTGATAAAAAGGACTAGTGCTAGAGGTCGGTGCATTAGTATGTTTCCAAAGTGAAACATTTCCATCTATTGAAGTATTATTTTGCAAGAATTTAATAATGGATATCGACGATGGATAAGGATTACCTAGTAAATTATAATTATCATTCAGCCCCGACAATGAACCTCTATTAATAGGTAAACTTAATGTTCCATTATTAGGCACACCTGTAAAATCAGCATTAATGGTTTGATTTGTCAATCCATACGAACTTGAAGTTCTTACAATATACCCTTTTCCTGGAATCATATAATCACCAGAAGCTGAAATCCAATTTCCTTGAGTACTATTAGCATTGGTCGCTGTAGGATCCCATTTATATTTATATCCTTGTGCGGGTGAAGAATAAATACCATCCAATAATTGACCATTGGAACCTGTACTATAAACTGGTGATGACCAATAAACATAATCATATCCATTCAACCCACTAACATTTCTTTTATAACGAATATTTACCGTATTAATTACCCCAACTGAATTGACCTGAACTAAACTCGATCCACTCTCAAAATTTAATATTCCGGGAGTTGCAGAAGCATCTACAATTACTTCGTTTTGAACGTTAAAAGTATCACCTGGAGATACAACGACATTTTTATTTGAATTAACTTTCAAAGAACAAGCTTCTAAATCGCCAGCACCTGAACCTGCAGAAGTATAATCTGAATCAAAAACTACTTGCTTTGTAGATGTAGGGGGGCCATTTATCCAACTACTACCATTCCATGTAGCCGAAGAAACGGTAATATTTCCTGAAGCAGAGTTAGCTGTTGAACAAGTTGAATTTTGAACTACTGCCCTATAATAAGTTGTGGTTGTTACACCTGTTGCAGTCAATGAAGTAGTAGTGTTTGAAATAGTGGATACACCTGTTGCAAAGGTACTGTCGGTTGAGGATTGCCAGTATAAAACTGAACCAGTATTTCCAGATAATGAAAGTGAAGTGTTTGCTGTGGAAGTACAAACGGTAGCACTACCAGAAACAGTTCCCCCAACAGAAGCTGGTGTAATAGTAAAAGGGCCAGCTGGAATTGGTGGTGTAACGGAACATCCTGTTGCTCCATTGCCAACTGTAACAGTATATCCACCAGAAGCTCCAAGAGTTGGAGTAAAAGTTTGATAAGCTGCAGTTGTTCCAGTCCAACCAGAAGGTAAAGGTCCGGGATTTCTTCTAATCCAAGTATAGGTGAGAGTTCCTGAACCCGTTGCAACAACAGTTAAAGGGGAAAAAGACCCTCCCGTGCATAAAACTTGTGCTGCAATAGGTCCAAAAGAGGATATTACTGGTGGCGCCAAAACTGTTATAGTATTACTTAATGAAGTTGCCGATTGACAATTAGGAGATGCTTGATTACTATAATTAACAGTTACGGTTTTGGATTCAGCTGTTAGCCAAGTTATTACCAACTTATTAGCTAAATTACTTGAAGCAACGGACGTTACATTCTGAAAATACGTTACTGTATAATCAGTACCTACAACACCAGGTATTGTCCATACATAATTAGATTTACTTGCTGCTGTAGTGTATGTTTGTGCTACATTTGTACAAACATATCCAGAGGGTTGAGCAGCCCAAGTTGGGGTACTTGGCAAAAAATACACTGTTGTAGAAGACGTAACTGATGCTCCAGAACAGGAGTTATAAGTTACGGTAGCAGAAAATGTAGCCGTACCCGAAACAAGTACCCATTGAACGGTTACGGTTTCTGAAGAAGTTGAACCAGCGGTTATGATGTAATCTATATTTAATACGGCGGCCGAAACTCCTTTAAGAAAAGTCCAAGAATAATTATCCATACCCGATTGGGTGGTGTAAACTATATCTGTGCTTGCACAAGAGTTGGTAGTAGCCGAAGAAGTAAAGGTGGGGGAAGAACCAGCTGTAACAGTTACGACTGCAGAACCTGATACTGGAGAAATAATGTTATTGCCACTATCCTTAACAGACACTATAGTGTAGGTTGTAGTTGATGCAGGTGTAACAGTTATATTAGAACCAGAAGTATAACTAGTTTTTGTAATTTGTGTAGTACCTCCATCTGGAGAATAAACTACTGTATATGGAGAAGTACCTCCCGTTATGGTAACATTAATATTTGCAGAACCTCCGGAGCAAATTGAAGTTGATCCCGAAATAACTGCACCTGTTGATGTTGGAGTACCTAAGAAGCTAACATTATCAAAACGCCAAGTTCCTGAACCAGTTGTAACCGAAGCAGGAGTAGTACTTTGCCTATACTGTCCTGATGACTGATAATAGGAAGCTAATAATCGAACTCCAAAATTAGGATTGTTATTAGCGGCTGTTATAGAAGTAAAATCAACTCTAATTCTTCGATAGGAATCTCCAGTATTTGTTTCATAACATCCATTTGTATTTATGGAACCTAAACAATAAGTTGTATTAATTACAGACATCGTAAAATTATTCCAAGTAGAGCCATCTGTGGTATATTGTAATCTAATTGTATTAGGAGCCGTATTTGAAAAACGCAGATCCCATGTAAATATAATATTAGTATATCCAGTTGTCCCAGCTTTGAATTGTACTCCATTCACTTCATTGGAACTCCCTGGGTCAAAATTTTGATGTTGCCAAGCATTCCCAGAATTTCCAGAGCCACAACCTGTAGTGGAAGATAATCCTTGAGCAGTAATAGGTGTTGCTAAATTAACAATAGCGGATGTTCCTGAACCTATATTTGGAGTAGGACTAGAAGCTGTCCCATTTAATGGATCATATGTCCATGAGGTAATAGTAGTTTGAGCATTAACGTGTAACGTAACTAAAAAAATCAATAAAAAAGTAAAAATTATTTTTTTCATTAATGTGAAAAATTTTGCTTTCATTTATGCTAGTAATAATTAAATTTTATTGAATTCTATGTCAGTTATAATTTTTGTGAAAATCAATAAAATTTTAAGCAAAAATAATTCAATACATTTAGAGACTACACAAAGTAATGTTATCTTATTGTAAACTAATAGAAATGTTAATAACTTGTTTCAAGCTGTTAATTACGTAAATATAGACAAAAATACGTGTTCGTTAATTAATTTAAAATAGAGTCTTTTGATCAAAATTCATATGATTTTATAATCACAACATTACACAGATTTATAACGTATTAGGTTTCAATAAATTTACATAGAGGTAATAGTAACTTAACATGCATTCCTAATTCCTTACCTATGTTTGTGAAAAAATTTAACATAATGCAAAAAACTACTTTTTTTATACTTTCAATTATACTATTACTTGGGTGTACCGAAGATAGGAATATTGAAAATAATGATGTTGTCATTGATCCTACAAGTGTCTTGATTCATTATTGGAATTTTAATACTATTACGGGCACTCAAACATTGGTAAACCCTGACGTAACCCTACTACCTTTGAGTGGTGCTTCAATAAGCTATCCTGGTTCGGGCGCTGGTTATATGGACACTTTTACACCAGGTTATGATAGCAACTTGCAAAATACTGAAGATGCTGGCTCTGGATTGCGCGCAAGAAATCCGAGTGATACAAGAAATTTAGTAATGGCTGTGCCAACAACTGGTTATAAAACTATTGTTGTTCAATTTGCAACAGCAGCAACATCAAGTGGGGCGCAAACTCAAAATTATTCTTACACTGTTGATGGGACCAATTATAGTAACGAAGGATTGAATACAACTACATTCAATTCAACCATTGATCCAATTGCTTCTTTGGTTTCTTTAGATTTTACTTCAATTACAGGGGTGAATAACAATCCTAATTTCAAAATAAAAATTAGCTTTACTGGAAGTAATGCCTCTGGAACTTCCGGAAACAATCGATTTGACAATGTTACCGTAAAAGGAATTCCAGTGAGTACGACACCCTTATATTTACTTCATTATTGGAATTTTAATAATTTAGCTACAGGCACTTTAACAAACGTAAATGCAGACATTTCTCTACTTTCTACAAGTACTGCTACTATAAAATATACGGGAACTGGCGCTGGATATATGGATCAATATACACCAGGTTCTGCTTTAAACCTACAAAATAGCGATGTTGCTGGATTAGGACTACGATTTAGAAATCCAAGTGATACTAGAAACGTAATCATCACTGCACCAACCACGGGGTATAAAAATGTAGTAATGAAATTTGCAACGGCAAGAAGTTCCGCTTCTGGAGCTTCCATTCAAAATTATTCTTATAGTCTAGATGGAGTTAATTTTTTAACAACCGGATTGGCAACAACCACATTCAATCCGAATATTGACCCCTCCTATGATGTAATTACGTTAGATTTTTCAGCAATAATTGGAGCTAATAACAATCCTAATTTTGTTGTAAAAATCAACTTTGGTGGAACAGAAGCATCAGGAATCTCAGGAAACAATAGAATTGACAATGTAACCTTTCAAGCCAATCATATATGATTTTTAAAATATACATCTGTATAGGAATAACTATTTTCACGCTTTCTGTAAATGCACAAAAAGTAGATAAATTAAAACCTATCAAATCGGTTTCCGTTAAAATTCCTGAACCCTCAGACATTTGTTATGATAGCAAAACGGATACTTTTTTCATTGTAAGTGATACAGGTGTTCTTTACGAAACCGATAAAGATTTTAATGTTTTAAAAAAACAAGTTCAAAAAGGAACCGACTTTGAAGCGGTTGCTTCTGACGGGAGTTTTGTTTACGCTGTAGATGAAAGCAATCGCACGATTTATAAATACGATAGTAAAACGTTCAAGCTCATTAAATCGACTGTAATTCCTTATGATGGCGCAAGAAACAAAGGGTATGAATCTTTTGACTTCAATAAAACAACAAACAAATTCGCTTTACTGACCGAAAGTAATCCGGTATTACTTTTTGAATTAGACACCGAATTCAAAATAACAAATCAAACCGATTTAAGTTCCATGGCAAGTGACATATCCTCTGCTCGATTTTATGACGGTTTTTTATGGCTGTTAAGTGATGAAGATATGATGTTGTTAAAAGTAAACCCTCAAACTTATGATGTAATAAAAAAATGGTCTTTGCCCGTTATAAATCCAGAGGGATTGGCCTTTGATAAAGAAGGAAATATCGTTATAAGTTGTGATGATATGCAACGTGTGTATTATTTCAACAATCCTGAAAAAAAATAAAATGAAAAAAAACATACTCTTAGTAATAGGAATCCTATCCATAAACACCTCATTTGCTCAGTTTGTCATTTCAAACGGAAAAAGTACTTTAGAAATTTCTAGTGGTTTTTCTGGATTTTATAATTATCGGGCTTTAAAATCGGGTGAAGTTGATGCTTCTAAAAACCGTTTTAAATTAAGAGATGCACAATTAAGTATAGATGGAAGAATAGGAAATGATTTTGAACTTTCTCTAAAAGTAGATTTTGCCGATATGGCAGCTAACAACATCAATACTGTTATTGACCCAGAGAACCCTGGACTACTAGATGCCAATATTACCTACAAAGGTCTTAAATTTATGGATGTTGAAATGGGGTATGGTAAATTACATTACTCAAGAAATACTATGGTATCATTTGAAAATAGTGCTTATTGGCAAGGTGCCGAAATAACAAGAGGTTCTGTTTTTTCAGTGCGTGATGTTGGAGTAACTTTTATAAAGAATTTTTGGAAACAAAGAGCCAATGCGTATTTAGGTGCTTACACCGGTCTAGGTGAACTTTCATTAAACGGCGATAACGACCCTAGCGGACAATTAGAATACACAGGCCGTATGGATGTTTCCTATCCGTCTCGATACAGATATACTGAAATTGACGAAAGACACACGCCTATTCCGATGTTTCAAATAGGGGTTGCAGGAAGATATGCTAATAAAAAACTACCTACGGGAACCGCTTTTCCAACTAATGCTACTAGTTCTTATGGATTGAAAGTTATTGATGGCGAACGTTTTGTTTATGGCTTTGATGTTGCATTTCAATATAGGGGGTTTTCTGGACAGTTTGAAATCCATCAAATGAAATCAAAACCACAAAATCCTAATGATCCCTTATTTCAAAATTACACTTCTGACCAAACCAATGGATACATCTTATCGGGAGGATACATCGCTCAGTTAAATTATTATTGTAAAGATTGGAGAACCATTTTATCATTAAGATATGAAGAGTTAGATTTAAATGATTTAGTTGATGGCAATGCCAGACGCTTTTCTCCTGCTATTGGACACAAATTAAAAGGAACAAATGCTATGGTTAAATTCCAATATTTTAATATCTTGCGCGATGAAAGTAGTGATACTCAAACTTGGAAAGAACAATTTAGATTAGGATTTCAATTTCAATTAAAATAAAATTTCAACTTAAAATTAAATAATTATGAATAAAAAATTACTTTTTACAGTAGCGTTAGTTATTACTTCAGTTAGTGTTTTCGGACAAATTAGCAGTCTACCTGCTACTGAAAGTTTTGGAGCTACATTTATAGAGGGAACCAATTCAACTTTTATTACTAACTGGACGGGAAATACAGTTGCTGCCCCATCTTCAAGGATTTTTAGAGATGATGTAGATTTTAACTCTGCTCCTGCTGCAGTAAGTATTATTCCCACAAGCAATTTTGATGGAGATGTTCAAGTGAGTTTGAATTTAACAAACTATCAATCGGTTGCTGTAAGCTTTGTAGCAAAATCAATGTTGAATGGCACTGGAACAAGAGATGTAGTGTTAACCATGGCCACTTCAATTGACGGAGGAATCACTTGGTTAGGAAGTACACCGGTAGCTTCTTTACCAAATACAAATCAAACATCTTTTACCTCATATACCTACTATCTACCAACAGAAGCTAATAATCAAAGTAGTGTGTTAGTTCGTTTTTTGGTTACTCGAGGATCTAGTGGAACTTCTACGGCTGCTAAATTAGTAATTGATGATGTAACCATCTCGCAATCAACTTCGCCACAAATTACTTTGAGTCAAACAGCATTAAGTTTTACTCAGGTTATTGGAGTGCCATCACAAAGTCAATCTGTATCAGTTTCGGGAAGCAATCTTGTTGGAAATGTAACGCTAACCGCTCCAACAAATTTTGAAATTTCTTTAGATCCAACAACTGGATTTACTGCAACATTAAACCTTATTCCTGCCTCAGGCATTGTAGTGTCAACACCTATCTATGTTAGACTAAATAGTACTTCTAATGGCAGTTTTTCGGGTAATTTAAGTGTTGCTGCTTCTGGTGTCACTGCACAAAACGTGGCATTGACAGGAAACTGTGTAACACCAATATTGACCAATCCCTCTCCTTTAGCGGTAACAGATACAAACAACTATTCGGTGCTAACACAATGGGATACTACCAATCCTGCTGGTACTTATCCTGCAAATATGGCTTTATGGAGTCACTCCACTGCTGATCCTGATTTAAATACTTTATTTACAGAAGATTGGAGCTGTCTTTATAGTCTAACTTCTAGAGCACGTTTTACTGGTGAGGGTGCTAATGGGATAGCTATGATAAATACAGGAAATTCTCAATTCACTGGTGTTTGTGACGGATCAGACGCTACTCAAACAACTGGTCTTTCTATTGCTAGTGGTAGAGCTGGTGCTATTGTATTAGCGCTTAACACAACTGGGGTTTCCAATGCCTATTCCATCAATATATATTGGACTGGTAGAACGATTCTACAAAATTTTAGAGCTTATGGCTTGAGAATGCAATATAAAATAGGAACTGCTGGTGGAAATCCAAATGCAGGTTGGATGGAATTTCCAACTACACAAGAGTATTTGAGTGGCACTGATAATACATCAACAAATGTAATAACAGCATTACCTTCAAGTTGTAACGGACAACCTCTTGTTCAAGTGAGATGGGTTTATTATTACATTAGTGGAACTGGAGCAAGAGCCCAACTGGCTTTAGATGATATATCCGTAGATGTGGCTACGCTTTCAACTACTGATTTTACTGACAACAATGCTGTTATCATGTATCCAAATCCATCTAATAAGGGAATCGTTTACTTTAATAAACCACAGGAAATGGAAGTGTATGACATAAGCGGTAAATTAATTTTAAGTAAAAAAGAGACCTCTAATTTCGACACTTCTTTATTTGCCTCTGGGATATATTTTATAAAAACTAGTAAGGGTACAAGCAAACTAATTGTAAAATAATCCGAATAAATAGCGTCAATAAATAATTTTTCAAGTTACAATAAAAACGCAATTAAAATAAAATTTCAGCCTGAGCTTTTCGAAGTAAATAAAGAAGAACCTATGAAAAGCTCAGTCTGACTAACTTACAAAATTGATTTTTTAAAAAATCAATCAGTAAATAGAGGTTCAAATTATAAAATTAGTAAAGGGTAACCTTTAATTGATCGTATTCATTTTTGATAGCTTCCCAAATAACCTGTTGATTATATCGGGTAGCAATCATTGAACGAGATTTAGTTTGGAGTTGATAAAAGAGTTGGCTGTTTTCAACAAATTCATTCATACTAAGTAGTAGGCTAACTGTATTTTTTACGGATACAATTACCCCATTAATACCTTCATTGATAATTTCATTACAGCCGTTAATATTGGTTACTATGCATGGTAATCCCATAGCCCCTGCTTGCATAACCACATTTGGAAAACCCTCTCGATAACTAGGGAAAATCAAAGCATTGGCCAAAGCAAAATAAGGACGTACATCAGCCTGAAAACCTGTAGTTAGGATAGCACTATTGTTTTGAATGGCTTCTAAAGTTATGGGAGTCAAAGGATCTAAATCGGCTTCGTAGTCTCCAACGAGTAATAATTTAGACTGAGGATGAAGAATTTGATGACTTGCAAAAGCAGCAACCATTTCGTTAATGCCCTTATCCGAAACCAATCGACCTACAAAAATAAATACAAAATCACTAGTTCCAATGTTTAAGCTTTGTCGCAAGTCAAGGTTTTGAGATTCAGTAAATAACTCTGGATCGAAATAGCCAATATCAATGCCATTACTACTACCATTGCCTAATACTTTTAATTTTGAGGAGGTACAAAATTTTTCTTGTACAATGATATCTTTCAACCCGATAGAATTCGGATAAATTTTGGTAGCACAAGCATAGGTTAGTTTTTCAACTAAATTGAGAATTACTCTTTTAATGCCAGTAGTTTCCATAAGTGGTAAACCCGCTACAGTATGAAGTCGTATAGGTACTCGGGCAAGATTAGCGGCTATCATAGTAACTAGACCTGCTTTAGGGGTGTGGGAATGTACAATGAATGGTTTTTCTTTTCTTAGGAAAAAGAAAAGTTTTATTATAGCCAATAAATCCGTAATTGGTGTTATTTTTCTAGACATTTCTAGTGGAAACGTTCGAACACCTTCTCTATCACCTACCCTACTGAGATACTCTTCATCAGAACTAAGGGCAATAACTTCATAATAAGCACTCATAAATCTTAATTGACCATGCAGTAGCTTGTCCAAAGAAATAGGAACGGTAGTAACACGAACTAATTTGGGTTTATTCATGATTTTTTTTTATAATGAGTAATGCCTTGACTAATAATATTTAACATGGCTAGGAGCAAAAAAGGCTGAAACATCATTTTGGTGCGCATAAATATACCCAAATTAGCATAACGTTCAATATAGATAACAGACGCCAAAAGCGAAAATAAAAAAGTAATTTTCATCCATGAAGGAAAAACTAGCAGAGTATAATAGCGGACAATAAATAATAAAGCTAAGATAAAAATAATAAGCATCAGCAAATTCTCTATACTGGCAAAAAACAGGGAGATAGAATAGGAATCAAAAAATAAGGGTCTGAAATGAAACGAAAATATTTTGTAAAAATAAGTATAGTCTAACATGGGCACATAAGAACCTGAACCCCTAAACGAAAGTAAAGCGTATTGATTAAAATGTTGAATGCGTTCCCAATTCCAATAGCGGATAGAGGAAACTTGGAATGACATATACGTTAGTGAGAACAAGAGGAGGCAACCTCCTGAAAATAAAAATAGTCTTTTTTTAAGGGAATAGCGCTTTTGAAAAAGTAGTAACAAGACAATGGAGGAAAAAAGCATCAAAGCCACATGTGGTCGAATGATTACAACTAGTAAACTTCCCAATACAAATGAAATAGACTTGAAATGACTAGTAGCAAAAGCATAAAAAATAGAAGCAATTCCAAAAAAAACAAAAGATTCTTTTCCTAAACTAGCAGTCCAATAGTGAAGATTGGGCAGCAAAAAAACCAACCAAAACAAAGTAGTTTTGTCAGTAATGAAAGTGTCTTTCATTACTATCTTTGCCCAACGAATCCATTGAATAATTCCCAAAAAACCTATAGTACTGTAGAGCAAAAAGCCACCCCAATAAGGGATGCCCATTTTTACAAAAGGATAATTTATAAAGAGAATAAAATCGGTGCCGTAATGAAAAAAATCAAACCAAGATTTTCCTTGGGTATAAAAGTTTTGAAACCAATATAACTGAGAGTCCGCTCTACCCCTTTCAACTCGAATTTGATAGGCAAAATAAGTAAAGATTAGATGATAACCCAAAAGGAGCCAATAGTATCTAGAGCTATTTTTAAACCATTTTAACACTATTGATAGGGTATTATGAATGCGAAAGATAAGGCTGAGCTAGTGCACGCATAGTAAGACTTTCCATGCCATAGGTTTGTTGACACTGTTGAAATACGGACAGAATTTGTTGCAATGCCTCCAGAGCTCCTTCAGGGTCTATACCAAAATTATGCGGATGCCACCATAGGTGATAGACTTCACCATTTTTAGCAGCATGTATAATTTCGTTTTTTATTCTATAAACACGTGCGCTGTTAAGCAGGGTTTGTGAATGTTGTGGTCTTAAAAAACGACTGGCTGGTTGCTCCACAACTCTTGAAGTTGGTATAGCATCTCCCTTATATGATTTTTTACTCAAAGGCAAATAAGCATCTCCTGTACGAGCTAATTTTGTAAAAATAGTATCAGGATTAGTAGCATCCCAATACCAAGAACTAGGATTAGTTCTAACCGTTTTAATTTGATTCTTTTGACAAGTTTCTAGATACGATTCATTAAATTGATTTCTAGGAAAAACAAGTGATTCCAGCGTGACAGAGAATCTGTTTGCTATTATAACAGCCTGTTGTAAATCGGCATTGAATTGTTCTCTCGTTTGACCTTTTTCTAAACAGTAATAATGAGAATAAGTATGAGAACCTATCTCCTGACCCTTAACACTTTGTATGGCTCTGATAAGTTGAGGTGCAAAAAAGAAACGGTCTAAACCACTTTTTCTATGTTTTTCTCCATACAAATAAGGATTTAAATCTAGATTTTGATACGTGGGCAATAAAGCAGGTTTGTTAACATGCCATTCTTCCCAGTTTTCATTAAAGAGCATGCCTACGGTCGCCCAAGTTACATGAACATTATTTTTTTCAAAGGTCTCAAGCAATTTTGGAATAACACTAAGCGTGTTATCAAAGTAAAGTAGTTTATCTTGAATAGCAATATGATCAAATAGACCCCATACCAATTCAAAATCCAGAGAAATGACTAAAGCGCCTTTTTTCATAACGAATAGCTTTAAGATAGATTAGGAAACAGA
>NZ_JBMOGV010000059.1:0-14145 GCF_049318185.1 Flavobacterium sp.
AAATTTTAGTATACATCATGAAGCATGCTCCCCATATTTCTATAGTAAGTCCAGTTTATAGAGCAGAAAATATAATTGAAAAATTAGTATATGAGATCATGGAGGTCATGTATCAACTTGATATCAATTATGAAATTATTTTAGTTGATGATAGAAGTCCAGATAATTCATGGAAAGTAATGCAATCACTTTCTGGAAAATATCCAGAAGTTATAAGTGTAAGATTAAGTAGAAATTTTGGACAACACCCAGCTATAGTGGCTGGATTATCACTTGCCGAAGGAGAATGGATAGTGGTTATGGATTGTGATTTACAAGATCAACCTAAAGAAATTGAAAAGTTATACAAGAAGGCTATTGAAGGCTATGATTTAGTATTAGCAAGAAGAGAAAACAGACAAGATGGATTTATTAAAAAAATGTATTCAAAAATTTTCTCAAAAGTATTTAATTACTTAGCCGATACCGATTTTAATAATGAAGTTGCCAATTTTGGGATTTATAATAGAAAGGTAATTGCATCGGTACTTACGATTGGTGATTATATAAAAGCATTTCCGCTTTTTATATATTTTACTGGCTACAATGCAACTTCCGTTGCAGTTGAACACGCAGATAGAGATAGCGGAAAATCCTCTTATAGTTTTTCTAAAGGTATAAGTTTGGCGTTTAATGCAATTATTTCTTTTTCAAATAAACCATTAAAAATATTTGTAAAATTTGGAATGATAATTTCATTTTTTGCTTTTATTGGAGGTTTGGTTAACTTAATCTATTATTTAGAAGGCAGTATTAAAGTGTCTGGTTATTCGTCCTTAATTATTTCTATCTGGCTCCTTTCAGGAATAATAATTACGGTTATAGGGGTTGTTGGGATTTATATCGGTAAAGTTTTTGAACAGACAAAAAACAGACCGGCTTATATAATTGATGAAATAATATAAACTATTTTTAATATGGAAATTTCGAAATATAATATTACCTTGCACAGAGCTGATGCGGGTAATTTAGAGCTGTTACGAAACTGGAGAAATTCAGAATATGTAAACAGCAGAATGATTTATACTGAATTCATAACTGAAGAAATGCAGAAAAAGTGGTTTGAAAGTATAAATAACGATAAGAATTATTATTTTATCGCTGATTATAATAATGAAAAAGTAGGCGTAATACATGTTAAAAACATTAAAAATAATGCAGGTGAAGGAGGGATTTATCTGGCTTCAGAAAAATATGAAAATACAGATATAGTAGCAAGAATGGTTTTGTGCTTTAATGATTTTATATTCGACGAATTAAAATTAGATCATATCTATTCACAAGTAAGAAGAGATAATAAAAAAGCCATTACTTCAAGTATAGGTCAAGGCTGTGTTGAAAACGAAGAAAAAAGCACTAAAGATGTAATCTGGTTTATCTTAAAATCGGAGAATTATCTAAATAAAACAAAAAGAATAAGAGAAATATTAAATAAATAATTATGACTAAAGAAGATTTTTTAATAGGATTTCAAGAGCAATTTGAAGATACAGATCCAAGTTTAATAGCTTTTGAGACAAACTATAAAGATTTAGATGAGTGGAGTTCAATGATGGCACTTGTTGTGATAGCTTTTGTGGATGAAAATTATTCCGTGAGTCTATCAGGTGATGATTTTAAAAATTCCACGACTATTGAAGATTTATACCAATTAGTTTCCAAATAAAAACTCAATTATGTCTCTGTTTGAAGTTGAAAATGTACATATAAAAGGAGTTGCGGCTTGTGTTCCTAATAATTTGGTAAAAACCATCGATTTAGAAATGTTTTCTGAAAAAGATGCTCTTGTTTTTTCTCAAAATACAGGAATAAATCAACGATATGTTTCTGATGGAACTATTTGTGCTTCTGACTTATGCTTTCAAGCAGCCGAAAATATTATTGCTAAACTCAATTGGCAAAAAGAAGAAATTGATGTATTGATTTTTGTTTCTCAATCTCCTGATTACATCTTACCGGCAACCTCTAATTTATTGCAAAATAGACTTGGCTTGTCAAAAGATTGCTTCTGTTTAGATATTTCTTTGGGTTGTTCAGGATATATATACGGATTGAGTTTGGTTTCAAATCTATTGCAAAACAGCAAATTTAATAAAGGACTATTGTTAGTTGGAGACACAATCAGCACCTATACTTCTTCTGAGGACAAAAGTGTTCATCCCCTTTTTGGTGATGCCGGGACAGCAACAGCTATAAAATTTGATGACAAAAAACCATCGAAATGGAACTTTGATATTGGAACTGATGGAAGCGGTTTAGAAGCTATAAAAGTTAAGGATGGTGGTGCAAGAAATCGAACCAAGGTTAATTCTTTTGATTATCACTATATTAAGAAAGAAGACGAAACCTCTGGAAAAAGAAGAGCAGTTGATTTGCATTTAAATGGAATTGATGTATTTAATTTCGCCATAAAAACAGCACCAAATTCAATTAAAAACATTTTAGAAGAAACAGGTTCAAGCATAGAAATTATTGATTATTTCTTTCTGCATCAAGCAAATTTGTTTATGAATGAAACCATTCGAAAAAGACTAAAAATAGAAAGAGAAAAAGCACCATATTCTATAGAAAATTTTGGGAATACAAACGGAGCTTCAATACCGTTAACAATTGTTCAGCTACTTAAAGATAAAAGTATAGAGAAGGACTTAAAAGTGATTATGTGTGGCTTTGGTGTTGGATTATCTTGGGGAAGTGTAATGATGGATTTGGAAAAGTCATTGCTAACGGATATGAGTTTTTATCATGTTGAATAAAGAATTAATACATCCAAAACAGTATTTTGGGGATAACACCAAGGATGTCGAATTTGAAAAAATATTCTCCAAAAATTGGTTTTTTGCCGGAATGGCAAGTGATTTACCTGAAAATAATTCCTTTGTTACTTTAAATATTTTTGATTATCCAATAGTGATTTATAATTTTAAAGGAGAACTGAAAGCCTTTCAAAACATCTGTCCACATCGATTTAACAAAATTCAAACAGAAGTAAAAGGAACGGGTCTTTTTATGTGTATGTACCACAATTGGAGTTTTGATAAAGAAGGTAAACCGAAAACCATTCCTAAAAAAACTGCTTTTGATACAGAATCAGAAAGTTTTAGCTGTCTAAAAGTTAAATCCTTAAGGCTTGAAAAAGTGGGAGAGTTTCTGTTTATTTCTTTGACTGATAATGTTCTAACAATACAAGAATATCTAGGTGTTTTTTACAATAAATTGATCCATATAAGCAATACACTCGATTATAATTTCTATTTTGATGATGATTTTCAAAATGTAAATTGGAAGATAATTGTTGAAAATGTAATTGAAGCGTATCATTGTCCTGCCATTCATCAAACTACATTATTTGGTATGGGTTTTTGCAGGATATCTGAAGTTGATAACGAATATGATAATGGACATTCAGTTGCAGATTATCCAAAGGAAGTCAATGATGAAGATGAAAATAAAGTTTTAAAATATCTTGAAAATATAGAATACAAGCACAATACTTTTAGACATTACTTTATTTTTCCAAATTTGCTAATCTCTTCAACTGAAGGTACAAGCTTATATGTTGGGAACGTCCTTCCGGTTTCATCTGAAAAAACAATTTTGAGAAAACGATTTTACAGTCCGAAGTTTAAAGAAGGATTTGAGCCTAAAAAAGCAATTCACAATGCGTTTTTAGAAATAGTAAAAACGTCAATTAATCAGATACTTAGCGAAGACAAAGTCGTTTTGGAACAAATTCAAAAAAATATTCCTTTTGTTGAAAATACTTATTTCTTAGGTAAGGAAGAAAAGAGAATTAACGAATTTCATAAAAAATATTTAGATACAATTCAATGACAAGTTTTATAGATTTTTCTGGAAAGACAATTTTAGTTACGGGCGCTACTTCGGGTATTGGTTATGAAATCTGTAATCAAGTTTCTCATTATGGAGGCAAAGTAATTGGAGTCGGAAGGGATTCAGAAAAATTAGTTTCAATGGCAAATGAACTTCCTAGTTTCATTGGAATTACTTATGATTTATCAGATCTGGCGAAAATAGATGAATTAATTGAAAAAATTGAAATACCCTTAGAGGGAATTGTTCATTCTGCGGGAATAGTGCAGTTACTTCCAATAAAATTTTTAGATATTAACTTGCTTAATAAAATCAGGACAATTAATTATGATTCTATTGTAGTTATTATTTCCAAATTATTGAAAAAGAAGAAAATAAGTAAAAACGCATCCATTATATTCATAAGTTCCATTGCTGGTGAAATGGGTATGAAAGGGAACTTTATTTACTCTTCAACTAAAGCTGCTTTGAATTCTACAGCTCAAGTACTTGCTTCAGAATTATCAGGACAATGTATACGCGTGAACACAATCGCGCCGGGTCAGGTGGAAACAGCATTAACTACCGAAATTGCTGCTACTGTTTCAGAAGAAGCAATCGCTGTTGACCGTCAAAAATATCCGTTAGGATATGGAAAACCTCAAGATGTGGCACATTTAACCCTCTTTTTACTTTCAGATAAAAGTAGTTGGATAACCGGAACAACAATTACCATAGATGGTGGAAGATCTAATATCTTAAATTAATAATATGAACATAAAGTCGTATATTAAAGCAATTTCGTATTATTTACCTTCTTATGAGTTAAGTAATGCTGTTATAGAAAAAGATTTTCCAGAATGGAGTATAGATAAAATTTCTAAAAAAACAGGTATCAACAATAGATATATTGCTTCAGAAAATGAAACATCGGGAGATATGGCAGTTAAAGCTTCAAACATTCTTTTTGAAGAACACAATATCGATAAGTCAATTATTGATTACATCATTTTGTGTACTCAAAGTCCAGATTATTTTTTGCCAACTACAGCTTGTATCATCCAAGACAAATTAGGATTATCTACACGTGCAGGAGCATTTGATATGAATTTGGGATGTTCCGGATATATCTACGGACTTGGTTTGGCAAAAGGCTTAATTTCATCAGGTCAGGCAAATAATGTTTTACTAATTACTTCTGAAACCTATTCGAAATTCATACATCCTAAGGATAAAAGCAATAAAACAATTTTTGGCGACGCAGCAGCAGCCACTTTGATTTCATCCGATAGTGGATTTGCCGAAATTTTGAATTTCGAGTATGGTACTGATGGAAGAGGTGCAGAAAACCTGATACTTAAAAACGGAGGTTTAAGAAATTATAATAAGCATTCCGGAGAAACTGTAGATGAATACGATAATTATCATTCTGATGATAATTTGTATATGAATGGTTCAGAGATTTTTCTTTTTACGTTAGCATCTGTCCCTAAATTGATCAACAATACCCTTGAAAAAAATCAACTGGATAAAGAGGCTATTCATTTGTTTATCTTACATCAGGCAAATAAATTTATGTTAGATAGTCTAAAAAAGAAGTGCAAGATTGACGATAATAAATTCTATATTCACATTGAAAATTGTGGGAACACGGTTTCTTCTACCATTCCAATAGCGCTTTATCATGCCTTGAAAGAAAATAGATTAGTAACGCAAAGTAATGTATTGTTGGCTGGTTTTGGGGTTGGTTATTCTTGGGGCGGAACAGTAGTAAAAATAAAATAAAATGGCAATACCATTCAATAAACCCTACTTAACCTGTAAAAAAAACTAATAATATTCAATATGGCTTATGTTCATTTAAAAACTACGATTATAAAACATTATTGGAAAGTATAAATTAATACAGATATAATAATTTTTACTATTTTCTAAGATACAATTTAATCTTATATAAAAATCTTCAATTATGAATATTTTTCAATTAACTAGAGTTAACTTAATAAATTATTTATTACTTTTTTCTATTATTTCTGTTATATTACTGTTTAGTTTAGATGTTATTCTTTATGGCTCAGGAATCTCTGGAGATACTCGTCATTATTTATTATTAGCTGGAAAGGTAAACCAATTTGAATTTCCTAATAGTGGTTCGTATCTCCCTGCATTCCCTATTTTAGTTGGCTTATTGGCTAAAATATTCTCAATTAAAATTTTTCAATCAGCTATTTTTTGGATGATAATTTTTTACATCACTAACTTAATTTTTATTTACAAAATTGCTGATTATTTGATTAAGAAATATGATTTATCTAAAACAGCTTTTTATTTATTTTTATTTATTTTAATTAGTTGGTGGTCATTTAGAATTCAAAAAGTTACACATGCAGATGCAATGTATTATTCTCTTTTGATTTTATTAACCTATTTTACAATTAAATCTTTTTTTGAAGTTAAGATGAAAAATTTTATCATTATAGGAGTATTATTATCTTTTATGGTAATTACAAAATATAATTCATATATATTACTAATACTATATAGTTCATTTTTTTTCTTTAAAATTTTTAATGTTAATAAAAATTTCACCTATTTTGTTATAACTATATTGCCTTCTACAATTATGATTTTTTTGTGGAAAGTATTAAATGGTAAATTTATTTATGCTTTTAATAGGTCTAATTATCAAGATAATAATTTTGATTTTTTTAAAGTAGTTAAAATTATGTATCTTAATATCTCTGATTTTGGTAAAAACTTAATAGAGATTTTTATAAATCCTCTAGTTGGTAGATTTTTAAATGAACAATTTGGTTTTGTTCTTGGATTATTTTCATTACTATATTTAGTATATCTTACCTATTTATATAGGAAATTAAAAATTTCTTTTATTTTTTTACTTTCTTCGATAATATATTTGTTTGCTCTTATTTTTCTTCAATCGCTAAATTTAGTAAATGAAATAAATACTAGAACATTGTTGACATTTTATTTTTTCTTATTTATTTCAATTAGTTTTTATTTAATTGTACATAAAAAACAAATTATCCTTTTGCTTTTATTCATTACACTTTTTGTAAATAATTTTTTGATGCTTGGAAAGTGGTTATATGAAACATCTTCAAAAAATAGTTTTAAACACGAATATAATAAAGAACATTCTAACTTTTATAATAGTAGACAATTTCAAGAAATTATTAAAAATTATAAAATTATGTCTAATAAATGTGAATTAATATTGTTTAATACAAATTATCAAAAAGAGATTGAATTTATAAACACAGATAGACTATTTTATAAGGGAAAATTTAAAAATATTGATAGTATTGAGTTAAATAATATTTTAATAAAAATGAAAAAATTTGTAGAAAATAATGGAATAGTTATTTTTTCAAATTCGAAAAGTTTAAATGATGAATTGATTATTAAAAATATGTCCTCAAAATTTTACAGTATAATTATAAAAGATGATTTAATAATTATAAGTAAGACTAAATTAAATTTATAATTACTAAGATGATTCCTTTCAACAAACCCTACTTAACCGGAAAAGAAACCCTTTACATCGGAGATGCTGTAAAAACGGGTAAAATATCAGGCAATGGAAAATACACTCAAAAGTGCCAACAATGGTTTGAGGAAACCTATGGGTTTAAAAAAGTATTGTTAACTACTTCTTGTACTGATGCCCTCGAAATGTGTGCTATTCTTGCCAATATTAAAGAAGGTGATGAAGTCATTGTTCCGAGTTTTACCTTTGTTTCTACAGCAATAGCTTTTGTTAGACAATGTGCCAAAATTGTATTTGCCGATTCTTATTCTGATAATCCAAATATTGATGTCGATAAAATTGAAGCACTTATTACCAATAAGACTAAAGCCATAGTACCCGTTCATTATGCTGGAGTTGCTTGTGACATGGATAAAATCATGGAGTTGGCTACTAAATATAATTTATTAGTCATTGAAGATGCAGCACAAGCCATTGATAGTTTTTATACAGGAAAAGATGGTATTAAAAGAGCTTTAGGAAGTATTGGTCATTTGGCTGCTTTTTCATTTCATGAAACTAAAAATATTATTGCTGGAGAAGGAGGAATGTTGACTATTAATGATGAACAATTTATTCATAGAGCTGAAATCATTTGGGAGAAAGGAACTAATCGCGCCGAATTTTTTAGAGGCGAAGTAAACAAATACGGTTGGGTGGATACAGGTTCTTCTTTCTTACCCTCCGAAATAATTGCTGCTTTTTTATGGGCACAAATTGAAAATTTAGAGCCAATTCAAAACCAAAGAAAATTGCTTTGGCAAACGTATTACAATGCACTATCAGCACAAAATGCGCTCAACATACAATTACCAAAAATACCTCCGTATGCCACAAACAATGGCCATATGTTTTATGTGGTTTTACAATCTATCGAACACAGAACCGCTTTTATTGCAAGATTAAAAGAAAATGGTTTTCATGCCGTTTTCCATTATTTATCTCTCCATGCCAGCGATTTTTATAAAGAGAAACATGATGGAAGAGCATTGCCAAATTCAGATAAATTTTCCGATTGTTTGGTACGATTGCCTTTGTTTTATGAGTTGGAAAACGAAGCCATTGACAAAATTATAACTATAATTAACAGTGTTAATTTGCTAGCTTAAAAAATATTAAAATAAAAATAAAGCATAATGAATAACCAGCAGACTTGGACAGAAGAGATAAAATCTCAAAATACACTTTTTTCAATTAATTTAAAAGAAGTTTGGCATTATAGAGATTTATTGTTAATGCTAGTCAAGAGAGATTATGTAACTTTTTATAAGCAAACAATTTTAGGGACAATATGGTTTTATTCATCCTATCCTATTTTACTGTGATATTTGGAAATTTAGATAAAATTTCTATTGATGGGACTCCATTTTTTTTTATAATGATAAACGTTACTAAAACTTTTTTTCCTCTTTTGGAAGGATATAATAAAAAATTGCAAAGCATTTTGGAAAATCAATGGCTGACTAATCGAGGCGAATTGTTATTCTAATTTTAACTTATTATATAAATTTTATAATAATCCATCTTAAGATTATTAAATTCTCTTGTAAACTTGATAATAGATGTTATTTTTTTATTGTTTATTCGCTCTTATTCATTATTAAAACAAATCTCAAATAATTTTTTAAAAAAAATATAAAATGACTCAGATATTTAGTAAAAAAAACTATTTAAATTTCTTAATAATTATTTCACTTCTGCTTTTTTCTCTTTTTGTAATTGCATCCTATTTCTGCTGGAATTATGGAGATGATTATCTTTATAAAGTAAATATGAAAATAATACCCCCTTTTGATTTTGTGCTTAAGTTATATTTTACTCATGATGGTAGACATTTGTCGCCTTCGGGCATTATTCAAATGTATATGATAAAATATCTAGATGCCTTTCCAGGGATTTTAATTTATTTAATTAGTTATACTTGTGCATCATGGATTTTATTTAAGTTATTATTAGAAGATATTTTTGACAAAAAGGAAATTAATAAAATAGCTTTTATGCCATTTTGCCTATTGATGTTAATAGGGATTTGGCCTTTATATAAAGATGTTTTGTTTTGGCTAACTGGAGGCGCTTATATGTTATTATTATTACAAGGGATTTTTCTTATTGTCTTCATGGAAAAATATTTCAGATTTCAAGGAACTATTAGTAAAATAAAAAAATCAGGACTTTTTATTTTAGTATTTATTTTGGGTTTGAACACTCAAAATCTTATGCTTCCAGTTTTATTTATTAGCCTTGCAAGAGCATACCAAATTTATTTATCAAATTCGAAAAGAATTGTTGAGTGGTTATTAGTTATAACACTTCCCATCATTTTTTCAATGATATTTACAAGTTTTGCTCCTGGAAATTTTTTGCGATTACACAAAGAACAAACAATTATTGATTTGTCCCCATTTACACTTTTCCAAAATTCAATAACTATTTATCTCCGTTTTTTCAATTATTCAAAATGGGTAGCTTTTACGGGGTTTATATTTGGTTTATCAATACCCTATTTTATTGAAAATTACAGCCATAATTTTAAAAAACATAGTAAGCTTTACTTAAAAAGATTTTTGTTTTTTTTCTTTCTTTCTTTTTTGTCCATGTTACCATTTATTTTAGCCCCCAATATAGCTAGAATTAGAGTATATTTTATTGGAATGATCTTTCTTTATATTGCATTTTTGTTTTTAGGATTAAAATTTACAGGTCTAAATTCTATAGTTAAAAAATATAAATTTATTAATCTTTTAACATCATCAATACTTCTAGTAGGTATCTTTTATATGATATTTCAGATACAATTACTTATACCTTTTTCAAAAGAAGTAGAGAAGAGAAAAGAATTTCTGGAATCAAAAAGAAAAACTAAAGAAATAATCAGTTACAAAAAGCTTATTCTTCCTGAGAATCTCTCATTGATAAGATGGGCAGATTATAAAAAATATAAGGATTGGGATAAAACAAAAGAATATTATGATTTAGGTGGTTATATAGAACTTGAATAATACATTTTTTAAACATCTATAGGTAAAACTATATTTATAAATTTAATATGGAATTAGAGCAACAAAACTGGACTGAAGAAATTAAATCTCAAAATAATTTTCTTTCAATTAATTTAAAAGAAGTATAGCATTATAGGAATTTACTATATTTATTAGTCAAACGAGATTTTATAACTTTGTATAATCAAACTATTTTAGGGCCAATATGGTTTTTTATTAATCCTAACTTAATAACTTTAACTTTTACTGTGATATTTGGAAATCTAGCAAAAATTCCTAATGATGGGTCTCCAAAATTGATCTTTTATAATGATAAACGTTACTAAAACTTTTTTTCCTCCTTTGGAAGAATATAATAAACAGTTGCAACGCATTTGGAAAAATGAATGGTTGACTAATCGAGGCGAATTGTTATTGGAATTGGAGGGTAAATTAAAAGATTATCTTTCTGTTTCGAATATTATAATAATGAATAACGGTACCATTCCTATTCAGATAGCGCTAAAGGTACTGGGTAATGGCGGTGAAATTATTACAACTCCCTTTAGTTATGTTGCTACCACAGCAGCAATAGTTTGGGAAAATTGCACACCAATTTTCGTTGATATTCACCCTGATTATTTAACAATTGACGAAACTAAAATTGAAGCTGCAATAACCTCAAAAACGACTTGTATACTAGCAACGCATGTTTTTGGTAACCCTTGTAATATAGAGGCTATTGAGCTAATCGCAAAAAAGCATAATCTTAAAGTTATTTATGATGCCGCCCATTGTTTTGGTGTGGACTATAAAGGAAAGAGTATATTTGAGTATGGCGATATTAGTACTTGTAGTTTTCATGCTACAAAATTATTTCATACTGGAGAAGGAGGCGCTTTGTTTTGTAATGATCAAGACTTAAGACATCAATGTTTTTATTCTCATAATTTTGGACATAATGGGCCTCTTGATTTTCATGGTTTAGGTATTAACGGTAAAATATCCGAATTGCAAGGCGCTATGGGATTGGCCGTGTTACCTCATATGGAGTTTATTTTGAATAGCAGAAAACAAGTTGTCGATTACTATAATCAGCATCTTGATTTTTCAAAATTAAAAACTATTAAAATTAGAGAAAATACACAATGGAATTATAGTTATTATCCTGTAATTTTTGAAACAGAGTTTCAGTTACTGAAAGTTCAAGCAGCTTTAAATGAGCGGCAGATATTTCCGAGAAGGTATTTTTATCCATCGTTGAATACCGTTGAATTTTCTAAAGGTGATACTATGCCAATTTCAGAAAGTATTGTAAGTAGAGTTCTATGTTTGCCTTTGTATGCCGGATTAAATAAAGAGGAAATTCTTTCGATATGTAGTTTAATTTCAATTACTTAAATTTTGATTGACAGTTATTTTTTTATTCCAGGAGATAAACCAAATTACCTTAGCAAAATAGATAAGATAAATGCTGATTATATTGTAATTGATTTAGAAGATGCTGTTTCTATTAATAATAAACAATCAGCAATTGAATTGGTTTTAGCATTGAAATTTAATAAAAACATGTTTCTACGAATTCCTTTTTTTGATAATTGCTACACGAACGATCAATTGAAATCTTTAATATTAAAATTTGAGGGTCAAATTGTACTTCCAAAAATTAATTTTATTGAAGATATAAATAATGTCATTTTGATATCTGAAGGAATTCCTCTTAAAATGATTATTTTAATTGAGAATCCAAAGAGTTTTATTGCAACTGAAGAGATACTTAAAGTATTTTCAAACCAAATTCATGCCATTGGTTTTGGGAGTCATGATTTTTGTTCTTTAACAGGAATCAAGCATACTTTGGAGCATTTAGCCCATTATAAGAGACAGTTAATTTTATATGCAAAAGCATTTAATGTTGCTTTTTTAGATGGAGTTGACTTGAATTTAATAAATTTTGACCAATTCAGAAAAGAATGTGTTTTTGCTTTTGAATCTGGAGCTGATGGCAAATTTATAATTCATCCCCTTCAGTTAGAAGAGTTGCAGAAAGTTGATTTTATGAAAGAAGAAGAAATAAATCAACTTAAAGCAGTTTACGAAAAAATAAAGGATGTTCCAATCAATGATGTTGATGTATTTAAAATTGAGGGTAAAGTTTATGAAAAACCACATCTTGTGCGTATCAAGTGGTTAGTGGAAAAAATGCAAAAAAAACATAATAATAATTTAAATTAGTAAGTATGGAAGCAAACAAAATGGGTAATTATTTTGAAGACTTTGTTGTTGGAGAAGTAATCAATCATTGCCAATCAAAAACAATTTTTGAGTCGGATAATAATTTATTTTCTTTGTTAACAATGAATCACCATCCCGTACACACTAATATTGATTATTGCAAAGACAATCAACACGGTCAAGTTTTAGTTCCAGGCACATTAGTTTTCTGTCTAGCAGTTCATTTAACTGTTCTTGATGTTAGCGGAAAAGCAATTGCAAATTTAGCTTATGAAAATATTGACCATTTAAATCCAACTTTCATAAACGATACTATTTATAGTAAAACAGAAGTGTTAAGCAAAACCGATTCTAAATCTAAAAATGATAGAGGAGTAGTTTATGTTGAAACTGTGGGTTACAATCAAAATGATGTAGATGTAATTCGATTTAGAAGAAAAATATTAATAAAAAAGAGAAACCATGAAAAATAATTTACTCTTATTAAGAAGCATGATGTTCGTTCCTGGGCATAATGAAAAACTAATTGAATCTGCTGCTAAATGTACTGCTGATGCACTAATATTTGATTTAGAAGATAGTGTTCAACCTTCTTCAAACAAAGCTTTGGCTAGAACATTAATTGTAAAAAGTTTATCAGATCCAAAATTTAATCGTTTTCAAAAGTTTGTAAGATTGAATGAAATCGAAACAGAGTTTTTTCTTCAAGACGTACTTCAAGTAACAGAAGCAAATATTGATGGTTTTTTATTGTCAAAAACTAATACCAAAGAAGACATACAATATTTAGATAATTTATTAACTTCAATAGAACGTGAACGCAATTTAGAAATCGGAAAGTTTTCAATAATCCCTATTTTAGAAAGTGCCTTGTCTATTGTAAACATAAATGAAATTGCCACTTGTTCCTCAAGAATTATTGCATTAGGATTTGGTTCAGAAGATTATGTTTCCGATATTCAAGGTGTTAGAGATTTTGATACAAATATCAGTATTTCCTACCCAAGAAGTTTAGTGCCAATAGTTGCAAGAGCGCACAAAATGGAAGCAATCGATGCGGCCTATATTAAGGTTCATGATTTAGAAGGTTTAGAAAAACATTTAGAAATCGGAAAAATACTTGGCTATAGTGGTATGTGGGTTTTACATCCCAAACAAAATGATATGGTAAATGAAGTTTTTTCGCCAACAACTCAAGAATATGAAGATTCTAAAAACTTTTTAAGATTGTATGCTGAAGCGCAAAAGATTAATAAAGGTGTTGCAATTATTGAAGGAAAATTTGTTGGACCACCATTAATAACAAAATCAAACGATATTATTTCAAGAGTGGAATTAATAGAAAAAAGAAGAAAAAAATTTGATAGCTAAAATGGAAAAAGTAATAATAATTGGCGGAAAAAGTTCGGCTACTTTAATTGCTGATTATATATATGATGCTCAGCATAAACACGGAATGCCAATAGAATTTATAGGTTTTGCTTATGATGACGAACCAATAGGAACTGATATTAACGGCTTCCCTGTTTT
>NZ_JBMOGV010000060.1:0-13742 GCF_049318185.1 Flavobacterium sp.
ACAAATCAACAAATTGTTTTTGTAAAATCAAATTAATTTTTAATTAAGTAATCCTTTTTTCAAAATTTGTCCGAATTCATACATATCTTCATAATTACAATAGAATGGTGCCGGTGCTAATCGAATAACATTTGGTTCACGCCAATCGGTAATTACTCCATTTTTCATTAAATACTCAAACAAACTTCTGCCTTGACCATGAAGAAATACTGAAAGTTGACAACCGCGCTCTTCTTGTTTATTGGGCGTAATAATTTCGAATTCTGTCCCATCAATTTCGTTATCAATTTCATGAAGAATGAATTCTAAATATGCTGTTAATTGATTTCTTTTTTTTATAAGTTTTTCCATTCCTACTTCAGCAAATATCTCTATTGACGCTAAATAAGGTGCCAAAGAAAGTATTGGTAAATTACTTACCTGCCATCCATCTGCTCCTATAATTGGATCAAATCCTGCCTCCATTTTGAAGCGGTGTTCCTTATTTTGAGCCCACCATCCACCAAAACGAGCTAACTCTTTATTGGTATGATGCTTTTCGTGAATAAAGCAACCGGAAGCATTTCCTGGTCCTGAATTCATATATTTATAACTGCACCATGCTGCAAAATCTATATCCCAATCATGTAGTTGTAATTCGATATTACCAGCAGCATGGGCCAAGTCAAAACCAACCATGGCTCCTGCTTTGTGTCCAGCTTCGGTGATTGCTTTCATATCAAAAACTTGTCCAGTATAATAATTTACACCTCCTATTAAAACTAATGCTAACTCATCACCCACTTCGTTAATTTTAGCAATAATATCTTCTAATCGAATATTGTGTTCGCCTTCTCTTCTTTTGATTTCTACAATAGTATTTTCAGCTTTGTAACCATGAAAATTGACTTGGGTTTGAAACATATATTGATCAGAAGGAAAGGCCTTTTCTTCACAAATGATTTTATAACGCTTTGCTGTAGGGCGATAGAAAGAAACCATTAGCAAATGTAAATTAACGGTTAGCGTATTCATTACCGTTATTTCAGATGGCTTTGCTCCTACTATTTTGCTCAACGGATTAGCAAAACGTTCATGGTAATCCCACCATGGTTTCTCGGCATAAAAGTGCCCTTCGACAGCTAAATTTGCCCAATCGTTCATGACATCATCGACATATTTTTTTGCACTTTTGGGTTGTAATCCTAGAGAGTTTCCAGTAAAATAAATAACGTTTTTACCATTGTGTTGCGGAAAAATAAACTTGTCTCTATAGTTTTTTATTTCGTCATTTGAATCGAGTTGTTGTGCAAATTCGCGAGTATTTTTGAAGGTCATTGTTTGTTTCGTTTGAATTGTAAAAGTAGAAAAAAGAGCAAAGTGGAATGAAGAAAGAAGAAAGAAATTTAGTTATAATTTATAAGGATAAAAAAATCCCAATCTATTTATTTAAACTAGACTGGGATTTATAGTAAGAATTTGAACCAAGTTCAAATTAAATAATTAGCATGGCATCACCATACGAATAAAATCGGTATTTTTCTTTGATGGCCTCTTCGTAGGCTTTTTTCATTAAATCATGACCACAAAAAGCTGAAATCATCATTAACAAAGTTGATTTTGGTGTGTGAAAATTAGTAACCATACAATCAGCAATACTGAAATCATAAGGAGGAAAAATAAATTTATTGGTCCAACCTGTATAAGGATTTAACTTTCTTGCCGATGAAACTGAACTTTCAATAGCACGCATAGAAGTGGTTCCAATACAACATATTTTCCCTTTTCTTTCTTTGGCACTATTTACTATATCACAAGCTTCTTGAGAAATAATCAACTCTTCTGAGTCCATTTTGTGTTTCGACAAATCTTCTACTTCAACAGGATTAAAAGTCCCTAAACCAACGTGCAGTGTAACTTCTGCAAAATTCACCCCTTTTATTTCCAATCTTTTTAAAAGATGTTTTGAGAAGTGTAAACCCGCTGTTGGTGCTGCTACTGCTCCTTCTTCTTTAGCATAAATAGTTTGATAACGTTCCGCATCTTCTTCGGTTACTTCACGGTTGATGTATTTTGGAATTGGTGTTTCGCCTAGTTCCGTTAATTTTTTTCTAAACTCATTATAGGAACCATCATAAAGGAAACGCAAAGTTCTACCACGAGATGTTGTATTATCTATAACCTCAGCTACTAATGAATCGTCTTCACCAAAATATAATTTGTTTCCAATTCTAATTTTTCGAGCTGGATCAACCAAAACATCCCAAAGACGTTGTTCTGCATTTAGTTCTCTTAATAAAAAAACTTCAATACGTGCACCGGTTTTTTCTTTGTTTCCATACATACGAGCAGGGAAAACTTTGGTATTATTCAAAATCATTACATCGCCATCATCAAAATATTCAATAATGTCTTTGAATAATTTATGTTCAATGGTTTTGGTTTTTCTGTTTACGACCATCAATCTTGACTCGTCTCTGTTTTCTGATGGAAATTCAGCTAATAATTCGGTTGGTAAATTGAATTGGAAATGAGATAATTTCATAAATATAATTTAGGATTTAAGATTTAGAATTTAGGATTTTACATCTAAATTTAAATCGTGTGCAAATATACTATCCTAAGATAGCGAATGTCAAGTGTTTTGATGTTTATTTTTATAAAAGATTCTGAGGTACTGAGTTGCTTAGGCTGTTTGATTTTGCTAAAGTTTGTAAATATTAAATCCGATTCTTTTCAAATCTTCCCAAAAAGTCGGATAAGATTTTGAAACTACTTCTGCTTCCTCAATGATGATGGATGTTTTAAGTGCCAAAGGCGCAAAAGCCATCGCCATTCGATGGTCTTGATAAGTTTTTATGCTACAGTTTGGATTGATGTGGTTTGATGGTTTCAAAGTTAGACTATTATAGGTAACAGAAACTAGTGCACCTAATTTGGAAAGCTCTGTTTTTAATGCTTCTAGCCTATCGGTTTCTTTTATTTTGAGTGTATGTAAACCTGTTAAATGACACCCAATCCCTAATCCGAAGCAATTTACTGCTATGGTTTGTGCTATGTCGGGAGAATTGTTTAATTGATAATGGATAATTGATAATTGATAATTATTAGTTTTTTTTAGAATAATTAAATTGGTTTCGAAAATTGTTTCCACACCGAAATTTTTATAGATCTCAGCTAAAGCACTATCGCCTTGTAAACTGTTTTTTTTATAACTAGAAAGTGTTATTTCAGTTCCAATTTCAGATAAAGCTATTATGGAATAGAAATAGGATGCAGAGGACCAATCGGATTCAATAATTATTGCTTTTGGATTTTGGATTGTAGATTTTGGATTTATTATTATTTTATTTCCAACAAAATATGTTTCAATACCTATTTCATTAAGCAGTTCCAAAGTCATTTTGATATAAGGAATAGAAGTAATTTTTCCCTCTAGTGTCAATTCTAATCCATTTTTAAGTTTTGGAGCGATTAAAAGTAATGCTGAAATATATTGACTACTAACATTGGCAGGAAGTGCAACTTTGTTTTGTGTTAGTTTCTTTCCTTTTATTTTTATCGGTGGAAAACCTTCGTTAGATTCATAGCTAATTTCCGCTCCCAGTTGGCGCAAAGCCTCTACTAAAATTTTAATGGGTCTTTCGTGCATTCGAGAGGAACCGGTTAAAACCACTTCTCTATTTTCTTGTATGGCAAAATAGGCTGTTAAAAACCGCATTGCAGTTCCTGCATGGTGAATGTCTATAAGTTGTGGGTTATGAGTTTTGGGTTGCGAGTTTTGCAATGCTTGTATCATGACTTCTGAATCATCCGAATTTGAGGTGTTTTTCAGAGTTAAGTTTGGATATAAAGCTTGCAATAAAAGCAATCGGTTGGTTTCGGATTTACTTCCCGTGATTGAAATTTCGAGTTTCGAGTCATGAGTTTCGAGCTTTGCAATATGTTTTAAAAGTAGATCCATTTTTAGTTATTTCACAGAGAGCCACAAAGGAGCACAAATATACACTGAGAAACTTCCAACTCCCAGCCTCCATCTCCCAACTTATTTAAGTTTTTGATTGTTATGATGCCTATCATGGTCACGATTAGTCTTCAAATCCATTTTCTTATCAAAGGCGGCTTGCAAGTCTATTCCAGTTTGATTGGCTAAACACAATACCACAAAAACTACATCGGCTAGTTCTTCGCCAAGGTCTTTGTTTTTATCACTTTCTTTTTCGGATTGTTCTCCATAGCGACGAGCAATAATACGGGCAACTTCGCCTACTTCTTCGGTGAGTTGGGCCATATTGGTCAATTCATTGAAATAACGAACACCATGGTTTTTAATCCAATTGTCTACTTCTAGTTGGGAATTTTTTAGGTTCATTTTATTGTTTTTTATTTCTATTGGCAAAATAAACATTGATTTTAGGTAATATAAAAGTATCAAAAAGTCCCATAAAAGTTCCAAAAAACAAACCTTGTTCAGTTGCAACCTTTAAATTGTGATCGGTATACATTAATACTCCAAAAAGCAATCCGTAAATTATAAAACCAGTTATGAAAGTGATAAGTTTTTGTTTCATTTTATTGCTTATTTTTTGTGTCAATAATTATGGTTACGGGTCCGTCATTCACAAGCGCTACTTTCATATCGGCACCAAATTGACCTGTTTGGACTTTTTTACCTAATTCATTTTCTAATTTTTGAACGAAGTTTTCATACAATGGAATGGCAATTTCGGGTTTGGCAGCTTTGATATACGAGGGGCGATTGCCTTTTTTTGTTAAGGCATGCAATGTGAATTGACTCACCACTATTATTTCTCCTTGAATTTCATTGATTGAAAGATTCATCACTTGGTTTTCGTCTGCAAATATTCTCAGGTTGGCTATTTTAGTAGTCAACCAATTGATATCTTCTTGGTTATCGGCATCTTCAATTCCAATCAAAACCAGTAGTCCCTTTTGGATTTCAGCCACGACTTTAGAATCAATGATAACTGAGGCGGAAGAAACTCTTTGGATAACTATTTTCATTCTTGATTTAGGAATTAGGATTTTTATATTTAGGATTTCAAAACTGAACACTCAATAGTGAACACTGAATACTATTTCCTCGTTTCATCACTGACAATTCGGTCGTCATTATAAACATCAGATCGATAATGCTCATCATCGCCTTCGAGTATTTTAAGGTAACTGTTATAACGTGACCAAGCAATTTTATCAGCTTCGAGAGCCGCTTTCACAGCACAATTTGGTTCTTCTTTGTGGAGACAATTGTTGAATTTGCATTGCTCTTTCAATTTGAAAAACTCAGGAAAATAACCGCTAATTTCTTCTTTCTCCATATCTACAATCCCAAAACCTTTTATTCCAGGTGTGTCAATAATTTTGGCATCAAATGACAAGTCATACATTTCAGCAAACGTAGTGGTGTGTTGCCCTTGTTTGCTTTGTTCGGAAATATGTTTGGTTTTCAAATTCAAACTTGACTCTAAAGCATTGACCAAAGTCGATTTTCCCACACCAGAATGCCCTGAGAACATACTTACTTTTCCTAGCATCATGTCTTTTAGTTGGTCTAATCCTTTTTGTTCTTTGGCGGAAACGCGCAAACATTTATATCCTATTTGGGAATAGACATATTGTAAAAACAACTGTTCATCTACCATTGCTTCATCAAATGTGTCTATCTTATTAAAAACTAAAACAGCTTCAATGCCATAGGCTTCGGCAGTAACAAGAAACCTATCTATAAAACTAGTAGTGGTTGGTGGATTATTGATGGTAATTAAAAGAAAAACTATATCAATATTGGAAGCGATTATATGTGTTTGTTTGGACAGATTGACTGATTTTCGAACGATGTAATTTTTTCTGTCATGAATGTTATGAATTTGCCCAATGGTTTCATCGGTAGTATTATCTAATTCAAAATCTACGACATCGCCAACAGCAATTGGATTGGTGCTTTTGATGCCTTGCATCCGGAACTTTCCTTTGATGCGGCATTCAAAAACCTTACCATCACGGGTTTTCACCGAGTAAGAACTTCCGGTAGATTTATAAACTAGTCCAGTCAAATTAATTTCGAGTTATGAATTACTAATTACAAAGGTAAAAAAATGCAACTATAATTGACTTATTTTATCCATTTATGATTTTTTCCTGATGACTAATACTTTCTTGGTGAATGGCTTTAAAAAGTTTTAGAATAAATTCTTCGCTCAGTCCTTTTTCTTCGCCATCGAGAATCATTTTTCCTAGGATTTCATTCCATCTTTTGTTTTGTAAAACGGCAACATTTTTTTCTTTCTTCAAAGCACCAATTTGTTCCGCCACTTTCATTCTATTGCCTAAAATCTCTAATATTTTACTATCTGCTATATCAATATTAGCTCGAAGTTTAATCATTTTAGTATTATAATCATCTTCTTCAATCGTCATTTTCTTTACTCGTAAATCTTCGAAAATTTGTTTTAAAACTATTGGAGTAACTTGCTGTTCGGCATCACTCCAGGCATTGTCTGGGTCGATATGTGTTTCTATGATTAGTCCGTCATAATTTAAATCTAGGGCTTGCTGTGATACTTCTTGTATCATATTGCGATTTCCTGTAATATGTGATGGATCACAAATCAAAGGCAAATCAGGGAAACGACTTTGTAACTCGATGGCGATTTGCCATTCGGGAATGTTCCTGTATTTGGTTTTTTCATAAGTTGAAAATCCTCTGTGGATTACGCCTAGTTTTTTTATTCCCGCATTATACAATCTTTCTACGCCCCCAATCCATAAAGCCAAATCAGGATTAACGGGATTTTTGACTAAAACAATTTTGTCTGTATTTTGCAAAGCATCAGCAATTTCTTGAACAGCAAATGGATTTACGGTAGTTCTGGCACCAATCCACAACACATCAATATCGTGTTCTAAAGCTAATTTCACATGAGCAGCATTAGCTACTTCTGTTGCCATTAGCAAACCCGTTTCGGCTTTTGCTTTTTGCAACCATTTTAATCCTATGGCACCAACCCCTTCAAATCCTCCCGGACGCGTTCGAGGTTTCCAAATCCCAGCACGAAAAATAGAAACATCTGAATCTTTTAATTCGTGTGCAATTTTTAATACTTGGTCTTCGGTTTCGGCACTACATGGTCCAGCAATAACTAATGGATGTATTAGTTTAAAATCATCCAACCATTTTCTATTTTCTATTGTTATGTTCATAGCTTTTTTATCTTTTGTAAAATTAATTTCTTTTCTATTAAAATCTATTTATTGCTTCTTGTATTTTGGCTTCGGTAACACACAATGAAAATCGTATGTAACCTTCGCCATTGCTGCCAAATATAGTTCCTGGTGTTATAAAAATATGTTTTTCAATCAATACTTCGTCAATGAATTTTTCTGATGATGAAATGCCTTTTGGTAATTTTGCCCAAACAAATAATCCCACACTGTTCTTGTCAAAACTACAGTGTAATTTTTCGGCTAGTTCAAAAATTAAATTTCTTCTTTTTGCATAAATATCGTTCTGACTTTTGAACCATGTTTTACCTAGTTTCAATGCTTCTATGGCTCCTTTTTGAATTCCATAAAACATGCCACTATCCATATTACTTTTAACTTTTAAAACAGCTTCGAGTAAAGTTGCATTTCCTAACACCATGCCTACACGCCAACCAGCCATATTAAACGTTTTTGACAATGAATTTAATTCCAAAGCCACCTCTTTTGCTCCATCAACTTTCAATATCGAAAGTGGTTTCTCGTTCAAAACAAAAGAATAAGGATTGTCATTTACAATCAAAATATGATGTTTTTTGCCAAAAGCAATAAGTTTTTCAAATAACTCGAGGGTTCCATTGGCTCCAGTAGGCATATGAGGATAGGAAACCCACATTAATTTTACTTTGGATAAATCTTTTTTTTCTAATGCTTCAAAATCAGGAAACCAATTCTTTTCTGCAACCAAATCATAAGGAATAGCTTTTGCTTGTACCAACTCTGTAACCGAAGCATAAGTTGGATAACCCGGATTTGGAATTAACACTTCATCACCTTCGTTTAAAAAGGCCAATGAAATGTGCATAATTCCTTCTTTGGAACCCATCAATGGTAAAATTTCAGTATTGCAATCTAAAGTGACATTAAATTGATTTTCATAAAAACTCGCCATTCCTTGTCTAAGTTCTGGCAAACCTTGATAGCTTTGATATTCGTGTGCTTTATCTTCAAACAAGGCTTGCTGAATAGCCTCAATCACGGTAGGATGTGGAGCCAAATCTGGACTACCAATTCCCATATTTACAACTGGATTTCCTTCGGCAATTAATTGACGAACTTCTTTTAATTTTTTGGAAAAATAATACTCTTCTACTGCGTGTAATCGTTTGGCGTTTTGTATCATAGTCTTCCGTTTTTATATTCGCCCAACACTTTAAAATGTGTGGTCATTAATTCTAAAATCTTTTTGGCCTTCTCATAATGCTTGTATTTTTCAAAAACTACATCTACAAAAAATGAATATTGAAAAGGGGTTTCAATAATGGGCATCGATTGGATTTTGGTTAAGTTCAATTTACTGTTATTCATTACATTTAGTATGGTTGCCAAACTTCCTGGTGTATCATCTAATTCAAATTTTATAGATGCTTTATTGATTTCTTCTTTGGGTAATTCTTTATTTTCAGTTTTTACAATCACAAATCGAGTTTTATTACTTTGCACGGTGTGAATTCCTGCTGCCAAAATATCTAAATCATACAATTTTGCTGCAATTGGAGCTGCAACGGCACCAATCCCTTTTAGTTTTTCTTCTTGAATTCTTCTGGCAGTTTCTGCAGTATCTCCGCTTTCTACTAATTTGATATGTGGATATTGACTAAAGAAAACTGCACATTGCAACAGGGCAATAGGATGGGAATGTACTTCTTTGATTTCTTCAATTCTCTGTCCTCTCAAGGCCATCAAATTCATGTGAATATCCAAATAATGTTCGCCAATGATTTGCAAATTGTTGTTGTCAATCAGGGCGTAATTTGGAACAATAGAACCCGCAATAGAATTTTCTAATGCCATTACGCCTTTCTGTGCCTGATTTTTAACCAAGCTTTTAACTAGATCATCAAATGACATGCATTCATCTAAATCATGTTCCTGCTGGAAATATTCCTGAGCTACTTGATGGTGAAAAGAACCTTTGATTCCTTGTATTGCAATTTTTATTTCCATTTTTAAATTTGGTTTTCAAATTCAGAATTAAAAAAAAATCCCGATTTGCATCGGGATTGTATCTTTAGTTAAATGATTTCTTTTAAAAATAACTATACAACAATCCCTTTTCTTTCCAAGAAGAAATAAAAAGAATAGTTATAATAAGTAACATTTTGTAGCATAACTTTATTTGGTTGCTTGGCTAAAGTAAAAAAATAAAGTGTAGCTTTTATAGAAAATTAATAAAAAATTTACGCTATCGTTTTCGTAACATCATAAAAAGCGGATTTTTTCTTTATGCTTGGATTAATTATTACATTTGCTTCAAATAACAGACTATGTCAATAGAAGTTCAAAATATTTCTAAAAGTTATGGTGCTCAAAAAGCACTTGACAATGTTTCATTTTCCATAAAAAAGGGAGAAATTGTTGGTTTTCTTGGTCCAAATGGAGCTGGAAAATCTACATTAATGAAAATTTTGACCACTTTTATCCATGCCGATGAAGGAACTGCTGTTGTGAATGGGAATGATGTAAACGATTCCCAATTGAAAGTACAACAATCTGTTGGCTATCTACCGGAACACAATCCGTTATATTTAGATTTATACGTTCGCGAATATTTAGCTTTTAATGCAGATGTTTATAATGTAGCCAAATCACGAATTGAAGAAGTAATTCAACTCACAGGTTTATCAGTTGAAAGTCATAAAAAAATTGGACAATTATCTAAAGGATACCGTCAACGTGTTGGTTTAGCCACTGCGCTGTTACATAATCCTGATGTGTTAATATTGGATGAACCTACTACTGGTCTTGACCCAAATCAACTAGTAGAAATTAGAACTGTAATTAAAAATGTTGGCAAAGACAAAACCGTATTTCTTTCTACACACATCATGCAGGAAGTAGAAGCTATTTGTGACCGTGTTATAATTATTGACAATGGGAAAATTGTTACTGATAAAAAATTAGATAAACTGGTTTCAGAAGAAAAAGAACAAATCATTGAAGTAGAGTTTGACAAAGCAATTGATGAAACATTATTAGTTAATTTAGAGCATATCAAAACCTATAAAAATACTGCTGATAACATTTGGCTTCTCACTTTCAACACCGTAGAGGACATGCGCTCAAAAGTATTCGATTTTGCCCAAAATAATGGATTGAAAACACTTCAAATTAGTTTAAAAAGCAAAAATCTTGAACAGATTTTCAGGGAGAAAACTAAGAAATAGTAATTAGTAATAAGGTAGTAACTAATCAATTTCTTTATGGGTAAATCACATGACCAGTGAACAATACATCAAGTGGCGAATGCACTGGTGGTAAATTTTTTAAGACCAAATTTCCTGTACTATTTAAAACTCCCGTAATGCTTTGCATAGGATTTACTATCATATCATTAGACCCGCGATGGTAAATAACTATATCCTGGGCAATTAAATTTTGAGCTTCAATTCTACCATCACCAGAATAGAAATTAAAATTTGCTCTATTAACTTGTCCCGAAAGAAAAAATCGCGACACATTATTATTGTTAATTGTCAATGTTGTAGTATGTAAGTTTAGAATAAAATCTCCCGTTCCTGCACCACTTTCACCATCAGCATCGCTATCAAAGGAAATAATATTCAAATTTGGAAAAGTCAAAACATCATTGGAACTAATATTTCTGTCGGTTTTTGAATAAATTTCTTCTAAGATCGGGGTTTTAATGAATATTTTAGTTTGTCCATAATCACTAACCCAATTGCAACTCGAATTATCTTTAAAAACCAATTGGTTTCCATATTGCTTTACTTCTATGTCATTTATAAAATTTTTTCCTGCTTGAATTTCTACTTTGGTTTCAGCACTTTCTGTAATCACAACTTCAATACCGCGATACACTTTTATTTTATTAAAAGCTTCAACGGGAATATTTTTAATCGTTGTGACACCAGCACTTTCAATACATTCGATTGGTCTTTCACATGAAATGAAAACAAATACTAAAATCAAAACTAAAAACTTCTTCATTGTTTCTTTTTTATAATCTCACACCTATACCAAACTCTAATGCTTCAGCTAAAAACATATGTGTTTTAATCATAAAACTGCTAAATATTTTATCAGTTACATAATATTTTATTCCTACTCTATCATACACAGGAATATCTTTTTTAAAAGGCTGATAGACATAATATCCCACTTGTGCTTCGAGTGAAATTCTATTAATAAACAATTCATGACCTACAAAAAGACCCACACGTTTATAGTCTGTGTTGGGATCCAAGTTTGCCTCAGGATATGCTACCGAATAATATCGTATATAATCCTTAAAAGAATTAGTCAAAAACAATTCTGTTCCTAGTTGTACTGCCGATTTTCTATTTAAACGCTTATCAACATAAAATCCAATATGATAAAAAGGACGTTGACCAGATCTAATTAAAGTACTTTCGTTTATCCCAGTTCTAAAAACAAAATTATATTTCAAAGGTTCATGGAATGATTTTTTGACAAACAAAGTGTCATTAATAACTTTCTTTTCATTCTCAAAATTATAATTAAACCCAAGGTTCAAAAGGTAAGTGTTAATCCCACTATTTGGTGATTTTATTCTTCCGTTTGAATAATGTGTAAAAAACAACCCCGCATGAAAACCAATATTCCCTATCAAATTTTGATTATCATAGCTCAAACCAAGATTGGTATTATCCATAATTCTAGTGCCAAAGGCCTTGTTCTTACTATTGTTAACTTTATCATACGGATTGGTCGTAAGCGCAACACCTTGAGCCAACTTCAACTGCAAATGCCTATTCAAAAAATAAAAATTATAAAATCCTCCAGTAGCATAACAAACCCCCAGTGGCTCACTCTTAAAATCCTGATACAAAAAATACCCGCCATAATCTGGAAAATCATACACCCTTTGCCATTCCTCTTTTCCATGTGTTTTCATCACAAAACTAAATAGCAAACCCTCAGGATGACCATTTATCAACTGATGGACATCATCCCTGTGGGGTAAAATATTTCCTCTTAAAAAAGAAGCCTCAACAGCATAAGTATCTTTTTGTTGAGCCTTTATAATACTTGAAATCAATAAAATAAAACAGAAAAAATACCTCATGCTAAAATTTAAAACGCACAAATATAGTAGAATACATTAAAGATGTTTGTTGCTGACAAATTTGTATTAAATTAAAAAATACTTGAAGCTATTGCTTTGATATTCTCTGCTCTACCCATCGAATAATAATGTAACACGGGAATTCCGGCAGCAACTAGTTCTTTACTTTGGGCAATACACCATTCAATACCAATCTGTTTCACTTGGTCATTGTCTTTTGCCTTAACTACTTCCATGATTAAATCATCGGGCAATTCAATACTAAATCGATGTGGAATTAAGTTCAACTGCTTTTTAGTAGCAATAGGTTTTAGTCCGGGAATAATGGGTACTGTAATTCCAGCTGCTCTGCATTTATCTATAAAATCGAAGAACTTTTGATTGTCAAAAAACATTTGTGTAATGATATAATCAGCACCGTTTTTTATTTTTTGCTTTAAGAAATGAATATCGCTATCCAAACTTGGTGCTTCCATGTGCTTTTCAGGATAGCCAGAAACTCCAATACAAAAATTAGTACAAGCCGAGTTTGTCAAATCCTCGTCAAGGTAAATACCTTTATTCAAATTGCGAATCTGAAGAACCAAATCTGTCGCATATTCATTTCCGTCTTTTTCGGGTTTGAAGTAGGTTTCGTTTTTCAATGCATCCCCTCTTAGTGCCACTACATTGTCAATTCCTAGGAAATCTAAATCTATCAATAGGTTTTCTGTATCTTCTTTGGTAAAACCACCACAAAGAATATGGGGAATAGCATCAACATTGTACTTATTTTGAATTCCAGCACAAATCCCAACTGTTCCTGGGCGTTTTTTTACAATCTTCTTTTGTAATAATCCACTTGGTAGTTCCTTATATTCATATTCCTCACGATGATAGGTTACATCAATAAAGGGCGGATTAAATTCCATCAACGGATCAATACTGTCGAAAATAGACTGAATGTTTTGCCCTTTCAAAGGCGGAAGAATTTCAAAAGAAAACAATGGTTTTCCTTGAGCGTTTTCGATATGTTGGGTTACTTTCATAATTTTAAAGTTGCGGATTGCGAGTTACGCATTACGAGTTAACTTTGAACCCGAAACTCGTAACCCGAAACCAAATTAATCTGCTATATTCGGTGCTAACCATTTTGTTGCCATTTCTGTGGAAATTCCTCTACGTTTGGCATAATCTATTACTTGATCTTCTTTAATTTTTCCTAGTCCGAAATATTTACTTTCAGGATTGGCAAAATAATATCCCGAAACCGATGCCGCTGGCCACATTGCCATACTTTCGGTTAAGGTTACTCCTATTTCTTGTTCAACATTTAATAATTTCCAAATGGTTGGCTTTTCTAAATGATCGGGACATGCCGGATAACCTGGTGCTGGTCGAATTCCTTTGTATTCTTCATTAATCAAATCCTGATTCGACAAACTTTCATCAG